>JBEKJV010000001.1:0-100247 GCA_050011055.1 Nitrososphaerales archaeon
CGGCAAGGCATCCCAGCTCGCTGAGGACCCTGACGTGGTTCTTCCCCCAGCCGCCTGTTCCTACGACTCCGATCTTGATCATTCTTTACGGCACCCCTATGCAGCGCGATATAGAGTTATTCTCATTAGCCAACTATTAATTCGAGCTATATCGCTAGTATTCGATAGGTATTGGGAAAGGTCCAGTCGTTCCTATCCCACTATGAAGCAGAAGGGACCAAGAGAGGATACCTAGGTCACGTGAAGAAGTTCCTAGATTTCATCTACCCTGACTCCAAAGACCTAGAACAGAAGGCCGACTCTTACTTTACTGAAGGCAGGGACTACCTCAAGGATGTTGAAGGGTTCCTAGCCTCGACCAGTCAGGAGGCCCCTATGACCAGGAGAATGAGGCTCAGCACCGTCAAACTGTTTCTGATCGACAACGATGTTGAGCTGGGTGAACGGAACTGGAAGGCTCTGTCGAGGAGGATTAAGGGGAAGAGGTCTTGGAGATGGTCGGACTCCAGGGGATTGGGTCAGTCCATAAAGAAGAAGTCAACAAGCTCGCGAGGAACAAACGACGATGGAGAGTTTGGCTGGAGACCCACTACAAGACCTGCACGCACCCCTCCGTAGTCGGCCTGAGCGAGCACATGCTTATCGTGTGCAAGAAGAGAGAATGAGTGACTGACTATATAGGATCGGAGTTGGGAACCTCGAAGAAGGTGAAGGTGTCATGGGGCCTGTGCGAGAGGTGCGTAGCCAAGAGGAACGGAATGATTGGAGCTAGGTCTCCGAGAGAGCTAGGAATCTACTGAACTATCGACGAGGCAGAAAATGGGCATGAGATGAATGAATTCTGTCCTATCTTGACCACGATTATGGCCCGACGTATTTCGTAAGGTAATCATTGTCCTGATACTGTCCAAGGCAAGATTCCATCCCCAACAAAGACGTATGTAGAATACCACAAGCACCAAGAAGCTACGACTGACCCCATACTCCTTAGCTCTCGCAATTCAACAATCGTGTATCTGAGAGCTTTCGACCTAGGAATGACAATGACCTCAGAAATGTTGGATGCATTTGTCCTTAAGGCGTCCTCAAGGCCAGGTTTTTTCGAAGGGGTGTACGACCCTCTTATCAAAGCTCAAGGACCCGCAAAATGGAGGAAGCGCAGCGTAAAAGCGAAACTTGCCAGTCTCGGCAAGCCTGCAGATGACAAGGCTGCAGACGCTGAGATAGTCAGACAGGATCGGAGATTCAGAACCATGGTAGAGTCAGCAGATATGGTCTTCGATCGTGAGTTTCTAAGACTGGGGGGCATTTCTAAACTCAAACTCTCGACATTCCAGACAGAGGAACTCAGCACATCGAACGGCAAGCTAAAGGGACCTTTGACCATAGAGGTGTATCTCACACTAATGCGGATGCGAGTTGCCACTCTTTCGGTATGGCTCAAGATTCCGGATACCGAACTAACAACAGATCGACTGGTTGAGCTAGGGAGGAGCCGGAACGTTAGGGTAATCGTCACGAGTCCACCAGACTGGATCAGTAAAGTGTTACAGGAGAAGCTGAAGGAGAATGAAGGGGTAGGTTTGAACGTTCTATGCGAGAATTACAGAATTGTCGTCGACGAGATCGTTAAGGAGGTGGCGAAGCAACAGCGAATCAAGCAGGCCGAGCCGTACGCTTATGTTAATGAATACACCGCCTACTTCCTCCATCGACTGAATTTCGATGTGGATAAGTCTGACGAGCTGTCAATCTTCTCACACCAATTAGGAGCAATCCAAACCGAAACCGATTGGTGGAGAGACGCGACCGACCTGAGTGGAGACCTTGGTGCAGAGTTTCATAACGAGAAGGGAATGAGAGAATACTTAGGTTTGCTGAAGTACGTCGAACTCATGGGTTCGTCCTTCTCTGATGACAGGGTCGATGGAATTGCAGCCACAGACGCATGGTGGCTTGAGTACCTGTGGACTCTGGCACAGACGCTTGAGACGTACAACTGGACCCTCGACATCGGGGAATTCTCCAAGAGTAGCAAGCAAGAGCTAGTAAGGGTTAGACGTGGACTGCTTGCCGGACTGCAGGAGTACTATCTTCTCAGAGTAAGTAATTCAGGCGACATGACAATGAGACTAGAGAAAGGAAAAGAGATTCTTGGGATAAAGAAGCTGTACGATATCCTCAAGGCACAGCTTCAAGAGATAAACACCCTAGTTGCTGAAGCCGATGATGTCAGAACCCAGAGGGCGGAGGGCCTCCTCGCAATTATCTTCAGTGCCTTTGGAGCAGGATCAATAGCCTCGACGATTCTGGTTGGGACCAATCTGGGGACCACTGGAATTGTCTTCTGGACGTGTGAATCAACGGTCTTGGCAGGTGCGCTGACATTTCTTGTGTATGACTTCCTATTGCGGCGAAGGTCATAAGCTGTAGCCGCTGGCATCCCATATAGGTTAGGTAATGAGCCACGGATTTCTTTCTTAACTATCCGCCAGCCTCTGGGTTCCCCAGGAACGCTGAGGTCATAATGTGGTGGATTCCATGTGCGACCTCTCCTGTCTAGGACTCTCTGCATGAAAATTGGGTGCAGAATGGAGCCTAGACTCCGCACTTGGTGTTCTAAAGCAGCCCAGGAGTTCGCCTCAGACTATCGAATGGAGAGCACAAAGTCATCATTATAGAAATAATGTGCTGCTTGCAAGTGAAAAATGAACGTCGTTGGGTGGTGCAAAATGCTTCCGTATGATGATGAAGAAGGGAAGTAATAGGTAGTGCAAGGTGTATACTCAGGCAGCGCCAGACTGGATGCAATCATGCCATAGCCCTCCTGGCTCCGCGTTGGGCGATCACTGAAATTGACAATGACAAGATGCGATTGACCCGACCGCTAGAGGTCCCTGCAGGGAGCGACGACATCACCATAAAGGGCCGGAGAAATCAAATAGTAAGGTCCACCTAGAAATCGAATAGTTGATCGAGACAGGAGCACGCACTCTGGTTGACTTCGAAATTCAAAGGGAGGGTTGGTCAATCTACAGACTACAGGATGACACGCGCATCAAGATTACATGCATCTTGACGATGGTGTTGCGAGACGAGTTCTGGAATCATGACTTGGGTCATAAGATGATGCTTGCACTGGACTATGCGAGACCACGTCATAGTCAACCTGGCACGGACAAGGGTTTGGATTCAACTATGTCAGGACGCAGCCTTTCCTACAAGATGTTACAAGAGTCTTGGAATGAGTACCGACTCAGCGACGGCTCAGTCGTCAGAATCAGACCGAAACTCTCTAGAGTAGTCTACTTGGGTTATGACGATTTTGGCCTTCCCAGATACGACGTAAAATCCGACCTGCTTGTGGAGGGTACGAAAGGCAAGTCTCCTGGGAGGCGCGTCACCTGAACGATAACAACTCTCGCTATAGAATCATCGGTTTCAAAACCATAGGCGAAAAATGGTATGTCATTCAGCTTGAAGGTGACGTAGTTCTAAGACTGAGGTACGTCTTGAAGAATATCCTGAAGCGGGATGATAACACTTTGCAGTTCATCGGTCAGAGTGTCTGTGGTACTGTCTCTTGTCCTCCTCAGGATTTTGGTATTCCAGACGAGAAAGAATATTCAGAAACGGAAATAGAAAGGTACTCTGAATCGAACCCAATAGGGTTCAAGCTACTCACATCAGGAGAGAACATCTACGTAGCTGAAGAAGGGAGCAAGGTGATTGTCGACTTGTCTCTTCAATCAATTACACCTACAAAGCTCAGAGATAGATACGGTTTGCCACGGTATTGCTTATGGAATTGGTGGATTCCTAGGATTGATGGTAATGTGGGGGAAATTGACCTTGGTCCGTCAAACCGCAGGCTTTCCAGACACAACGACTCTCTTGCGGCGCTGAAGGGACAAGAAAAGGTCCTGGAATGGCTTTTCCCAGCAGGTTGGTTCTCGGATCCCCGGAACAAGACTCATCCGGCTTTCATCAGACACCAAACATGTGATGAACAAATCGCTCGAGAGAGCGGTATTCCGACTGCTGAAAAACTGGGTGATTTTGCGACGGTCGCACGACTGAGACTAGACTCGACGATACTCATCCTAGTAAGCGAAGGAGATTTGAAGTCGATAGTCTTCGGCTCGTTAGACTCGTTTGGCGATGAGACGGTACGAAAGAAGATACAGACAAGGGTAACAGACCCGCGAATGTTCGAGGACATGATGGTTGAGCTTTACACCGCAGCGTGGCACAAATCTAAACACCATTCGGTGACGCCATTGGAGATTGAAGGTCTTCCTGACATGATTGTCAAAGTACCCTCTCTTGACCTTCCAATCGCTGTTGAATGTAAGCACGTGACGTCAGATTCTGAAAATCGAATTGATAGTGTAATAAAGAAAGCCAGCAACCAGATAGGAAATTTCAAGTCCCGTGAATCGAGGATAGATGCGTACGGTGTGGTAATGTTGGACTTCGCTTCATCTTTTGGCGTGAACAGAGTGAAGAGTAACCTAGTTCCCGAGAGGGTACAGCGTACTTTGGACCTGGTGAAACGGTCTGTCTCCGGTAACAAGAACAATTCGGTCAAGACAGTAGTATGCACGTGGGACGATTACTTGGTGCTTGGGGATGACTCTCAGCCAACTGCATATGTGTTCAGGAGGAATTTCAGAGTTGTACATCATGACGGCGACTTCGAGAGGATTCCCCAAGAGTTGTTATTCGAGGGATTCACAGGAATTCTTAGCGGCAGACTTCAACAAGCAAACAGCATTCCTATGACTGAATCATGGCAATTCACCTCGACATATAGCTGAACACCCTTAGAGTAAGTGCGTACCCAAGACAGCTCCTGAGATGGATCGCAATCAGACTCCACAAAAGCCCGTTAGAAAGGGTGTAGGCTCGTAGGTCGCGGTGACGTTAGGAATAACTTGCATTGTGGCATTCGACGGATTTCGAATGACCAACACATAGCCCGAACAACCTTCACTGATTCGAGAATCGTAGTGGAAGCTTGTACTGGTCGAGTTGTAAATCACAGCGTATGGTTGTCCGCTGTCGAAGTCGACGAACTGGAAGATCCCCATTGTCAAGACATTTGCGGTGGAATTCGTCAATAGGTTGATGCGGTTGTCAAAGGTGTCAAGTAATTCCCATTCGATGAATCCGTGCGGCCCGACCGTCTGGGGAATCCCCCATATGTTTAGAGACTGATTTGCTGACCCACCTTGGTAGACAACCTGATGTCTACTGTAGTTTGTAAGTAGATTATTGTAAGCAGCAGACGAAAGATTGAGTTGTAATCTCAGATTGGCCATTGACGCTCGGTCGGTCTGGTGAGTTGTCAACAAACTGTTGTATCTGGTGGTAAGTGAGTTGTATTTGCCAGCAAGCGAGTTGTACTGTTGCCCTTGATAGTAATTCAACCCAGCAAAGAGGAGGAATCCTGTCAGTGTGACGACAAACAGCGCCTTGTAGTTCATAACAAGCCTCTATCGGTTGTTCCTATTTGAACCACAGCAATCATCGAGGGGAGTGATCGCCCCACAGCCACTATGGCTCAGTCACCTGCCCGTGCTCCTTCAGGAAGACCGACTCCCAGGAATCACACGCGGTGTACATCTCGACAGGCAGCTTGAAGGGTCAGCAGACCCTGAACTTGCCATCGCTCTCGAAGGTCTTGCAGAGGGTTCCATGACGCACATCGATCTCATACCTCGAGCAATGGCGGCTCCCGTTGACCGTCTGTAGATGCTTACAGCGGGAGCACATTGGACCGTGAGCCCAAGGTGCCATCTCGAAGTAAGGAGGATTCATGTTAGCCCAGGTGGCTAGTTTGGCAAATAACCAACGACACAGATTCTGGCAATTCAGATGGGAGTGTAGGCTGAATCCATCACAGCTTCCAGTCCTCTTCGCCTTCTCTCACGACCCGCGTCAGCGTCTTGATCAGATCATCAATCCCACTGTGGAAGTCCTTCCGGGCTTGGACGCATGTTCTATACGATTCCAGGTCGTCTATCCTCAGAATCATTGCTCTGGCCTCGGGTCCGCACGCTACCGTGTCTGAGCCCAGGTCCAACGAGACTGGTGCGCCTTCTCGATAATTCCCAATGATCTGTGAGAACGAGTAATTCACCAGTACAGCTAACAGTCCGAACCTAACTGAACCTAATACCAATGAAATGCCGTCATAATTCCATTCTGGCTTCCGTTGCTTGACATATGCTCTGATTCTATCGTGGTATTCTCCACAAAGTTTCTTGAAAGAGTCTTCGTACGACATCGACGAGGTCGCAATCCCTTCAATCTGCGCTTGAAGTTCGTCTCCTACTAGAGCACTGTAGACCGGCTTTGAGCCAAAGTCAGGTGGTCCCCTCGGGTAGACGTAGTCGTCTTCAATCGGATGATTCGAAAGCCATCGCGAGCGCTCGACTGCCCACTCGAAGAGAGGGTCGTACACCACGGGGAGCAATCTGTCCACCCTCTCAATCCTGCGTTTCCGGATGTCTTGATCTCTGTCGTACCAGAACCTCGCAAGGCCAGCGACGACAGCAATTGCTGTTCCCAGGCCGATGATTTGGATTGCGCCAATGAAGATGCCATAGACCACTACTCCAACCGACGCTAGGCTACCAGCTATTGCGAGAGCGTCCGGGCCTCTGGTCAATCCACGACCCTCCCTCGACCAGGTACCTAGACTCACTTAATACTCATTCAATCGTCAACAATGGCATTCTCAGCGTGCCAGCAGTCTGCCGAATCGCGGGGCCATGGACTATATACGCAGAGCCAGCAATTCGGCCATGAAACGTGATATAACATATGAAATATCTCGGGCTTAAGTAGAAACGCGAATCAGACACTGACCCATGCGCAAGGGGTTCGTCTGTCTTGCGTCTTTGGCATGTCTGATGCTGCTTCTGTCCCCGTACTATTTGGGGGTGGGAAGGCCTGGGACCGCTGGTGTCGTCACTGCTCTGTCTGGAACCGCAAACCCAACAGGGTTCAACGCGTCGCAGATACTGCACGCCTATGGGTTCGACCAGCTCAGCTGCTTCGGCGGCAGCATCAGCAAAGACTACTGCGGCTCGAGGCAAACGATTGCCATTATCGACGAAGGCAACAACCCGAACCTAGATAGCGACCTTAGTACCTTCAACACCCAGTTCAATCTACCGTCCTGCACGATCGCACAGGGCTGCCTGACGATACTCACACCCGATGGGCCGGTAGCAAACGATGCCTCGGATGCGCCGGAGATTTCGGGGGACGTCGAGTGGGCCCACGCAATCGCACCAGGTGCCCATATTGCACTCTTCGAAATCCCGGATATCTCCGTCGTGGACCTACTGCCTGCCATCGACGCAGCAGCAGCTTATCCCGGCGTTCACCAAGTGTCCATGAGTCTTGGAATCAACGAGATAAGTGTGGAGGATGGGGGATACAACATACCCGCCCTGGACACTCACTTCCAAGTCTTGGGTGTCAGCTTTTTCGCGTCGTCTGGCGACGATGGATGGTCCTCCGGCACGTCCTGCGCGCAAAGCATTACCTGTGGTGAAGACATCGAATGGCCGGCAGTATCACCTTATGTGGTTGGGGTGGGAGGGACAACCCTTACCCTCGCCCAGGGGAACTACCAGCAAGAAGTCGTTTGGACTGACACAAGTACAGGGGGCGCCAGTAGTGGAGGGAAGAGTCTGTATGAAGCTGAGCCTTCATATCAGATCGAAGGAGGCTGGGTGAAGACCAATACTCCGCCCATCAATACAGCCACTCGGGGCGTCCCGGACGTTTCCTACGCTGCGACGAATATGCCAGTCTACGACAGCTATCAGACTGGCTCTAGTGGTGGTTGGCTCAGTCCATCAGGCACTAGCATGGGTACCCCCCAGTGGGCTGCGTTGTGGGCCATCGCCAATGGCCTAAGGGTCGCTGCCGGAAGCAGCCCTCTGAGCGGTTACAGCAGGGCCAATGGTGCGCTATATGCTGCTGCGAACAGCGGCTACTCTCTCTACTATAACGACATCACTATAGGTAGCAACTCCAACGGCAACAAAGTCTGCGCTCAAATGTGTCAGGCGCAGACACATTACGACTACATCACTGGTCTGGGCAGCCCACGCGCCAACAACCTCGTCCCATACTTGGTGGCGCTGCCAACCTTTCCTTCTGTGACTTTCAACCCAACCCCCCAGCTCCCTCCGAACACCTCTTGGAGCGTATTAATTGACGGCAACACAAAGTATACGGGAAGCACATCCCAGATAGTCGTCCCCAGTGTCACGCAATTCAGCATAACCTACTCCATACCTACCATCAGCTGCGGCGGGGGCTGCCAATTTCCTTCCTCGCCATCGTATGGGGCCGTTATACCGGCTCTGCAGACGACAGTGAACGTCAGCCGACAATACTACCTGACCGTGTCTGAGGTAAACACAGGCTTGGGCGTTTGCGGGGCGTTGTACCCAGCCTCAGGCTGGCAAAATGCTGGTTCGACGAAGCTCACGGCGAACTGGGCCTATGGGTGCATATGGCAGGGATGGGTTGGCTCTGGACCCGGTTCATACACAGGTAAGGGCACTGTGACAACCTACACTGCAAACGATACACTCACTTTGAGTGCACCGATTACCGAAACCGGGACCTTCTACTGCAAGAGCTCGTGCGCGAACTAGCTCGGGAACCGACCTTGTTGGGACGCCCCTGATCACTTCAGAAGTGCGCGGCTAGGGCGATTCTCAGGTTGTCACCTATCAGGAGACAGACTCTCCTTGTCTCTGTCTCAGGCGTACACAACAGCCCTCTAGACGTGATGTCAGTGAGCCTTGATAGTCAGGATGCCTGATATCACCGAATTTGACAGTACTCTGTCAAATAGAGAGTTATTCGATTCATTCTCTCTTCAGAGCCGGAGTGGCGGAGACCAGGGTCATCTCGATATTTCTGTGCCCTTTCTTCACCTGCTTCGCGGCTTCCTGGTCCTCCCTCGAACAGGCTATCCGACATCCGAGCCTCCTTTCAGTTCCGAGCCGGAGATTATGTTGACATCCGTGACATAGTCCCTCAACCTCTGCTGGATGCTTGCGGCCACTTGCTGCCTCTCGCCACGCATCTCATACCTATCGAGGCTCCACACTAGGTCGATCTTGGTCCTGCTTGCCTTCAATTCTTTCTCCTTAAGCAGCTCTCTGGTCTCGTCTACCACATATCTGACGTAGTTCTCCAACCCCTTCAGCGTGGCCCCAGCGAGGTAGGAGATCGACTCTCCGGTTTCTTCACTGGCCTGAATCGCCTTCAGCTCGTACAGATACTTTGTGAAATCGTCGATGTACACATCAGACGCCTTCTGGAGGGAAACCTTGGCTTCTCTGGCCCTTCTCGCCAGTTCGATCTCAGTCACCGAGGCGATTGCAACTTCGAGGACCGCTGCTGCATACTCCAGTTCCGCTGAGAAAACATTCTGGGAGTTCTCGGTGAACCCGAGAGCATGGAGCTGACCCATTTCTGGTGACCCCGCGGTCGAGACCACCGCCGGTTTCGTATCCCGGGGCTTCAGTGGCATGTACGCATATGTCAGCGTCGAACCAACTTTCAGCCCTGTCTGCTTCTCGACCAGCATGATATTCTCGGAGTTGCCACCCGGTCCTGTCGGGAGAACGTTTGCTAGAGTCACACCCTTCGAGAGGTACTTCGATAGGTCTCTCAGCTTAGAGTTCGCCTCGATCAGAGACTCGTCTGAAGGTCGGCGGAGCTTAGGGGTGAAGAAGATCACTTGGGCGTCTCCGAGCACTTGCCCCAGCGGCTTCAGGCTCAGCAGTGGCTCTCCGGCCATCAGCGCATCGAGTTTCGGGTTTCTCCGTAGGAATGCAGGGTCCAGTTCCATGGCCATCTGCAGTGTCTCGTCTACTATGGTGACCTGTGCCTTGTCCACAAGCTCGGCCGCGAGTCGGTAGCCTTCGCTGGTCAGCCCGTACATAGCGACCTTGATCTTTGGCAAAAGCTGAACGATAGCTGCAGGTTCGACCGTAATTAAACTTCGAAGTTGCTGGTGTCAGCCCTTGGATAGACGTGGACAAGCCACCCGACGCATTCTCAGCTGGGATAGGAGCTTCGACTCTCGGCGACTTTCCTCACATCAAACCACTTTCCTCTGATCTTGCCGACGAGATACAGCGAACCTGTCACGCACACGATCCCTTTGTCACCTGCTAGGTCCAAACCCTTCTCGATCGCTGACATCGGGTCAGGGTCGACCAAAGAGGGGACATCTGTCAGCTTTCCGGCGAGGCTCTTCAGCAGTTCAATGTCAATTGGCTTCTTGCCCCTGACTGTGGGGTTGGTGAACACGAGGTGTCGGGCTTTGTGGGCCACGAGTCCGACCATCCTTCGCGCGTCCTTCCCTTCTATGAACCCAAGGACGAAGGTCACCTTCCTCTTCCCAAAGACATCCTCGAGAACATCGAGGAGGACTCCGACCTTCTGGGCGTTGTGTGCCACATCCAGTATCACTGGGGGCTTCTCTTGTACCAGCTCGAATCGCCCCGGCAGACGCGCGCTCTCCAGTCCCGCCCTGATGGAGCCTTCATCGACAATCTCGCCGGTCCCTTTGATTGCGTCGGCCGCCGTGATTGCCACTGCAGCATTCACTGCCTGATGTCTACCGACCATCCTCAAGCTCACCTTCTTGAGCCGCCTGCTCTTGGACCGGTAGTCGAACTCTGTCCCATCAAGGCAGACCTTTGTGACCCTGATCTTGAAGTCGCGTCCCAGTATGTGTAGCTTGGAACTCCTCAGTTCGGCCTCGGCTGAGATGATTTCGAGCGCGCCTCTCTGCCTGACTGCAGTGATAGCAGGGGCGCCCTGCTTGATGACCCCAGCCTTCTGGTGCGCTATGATGTCGATGGTCCCGCCGAGCAGGTCGGAATGGTCTAGTCCCACGCTCGTTATTACGGAAACCTCTGGCCTAAGCACGTTCGTCAGGTCCTCGCGCCCTCCCACCCCTGCTTCAACTACTCCGTGGTCGACTTTCCTCTCCGCAAAGCTGAGGAGAGGGAGGAGTTTCGTTACCTCGCTCCATGTCACAGGCCCGAATCGCGAGTATTCCTCGGGCGTCAGACCTGCTAGAACAGGCTTCACCTTCTCGATCAGCCCAGCGTAGTCCCCGCAGCTGATGTATTTCCCGTCCAGGATGATATTCTCCGTCGCTGACTGGACATAGGGCTTGACGTGAACCCCTACCCGCTGGCCCGAGGCACGCAGTATCTCACCGATCATAAGAGCAACCGATCCTTTGCCCGAAGTCCCAGCTACGTGGACCGAGCGGAAACTTTCGTGCGGGTTTCCGAACAGGTTCAATAAGAGCTTCCACCTCTCCGAACCTGAAGCCGGAAGAAATGACTCGATGTACTTGACAGCTTCCAGGTAAGAGGAGTAGGCGTCGCTAGCCATGAGAGTCGAGTGGTTCTAGCCGGTCCGTCTCGGATAAGTCTTCCATCATCTCGTTAGGTCAAGGTGATTGCTGCTAGGCTACGCAATCCTCTCCTTCCCGACGTAGACACCTCGCCCTCTTCCAATCCTACCGATGGTCGTGGCCTCGAATCCGTCTCTCTTGCAGACCACGATCGCCTCCTCTGCTTGGGAGGGTGAGAGGATGACACAGAGTCCAACTCCCATGTTGAATGTCGAGTACATCTCCCGTGATGACAGTTTGCCTTCTTTGGCGAGCATGTCGAAGACGGGCGGCGGTTCGACCCGCTCCAACTCGAACGAGAGGTTTCGTCCGCCGACGAGCCTCTCCAGTTTTGTGAAAGCCCCGCCCGTGATATGCGCGAGGCCGTGGATTTCGACCTTCTTCAGCAACCGAAGCGCTGGACGGACGTATATTCTAGTGGGAGTCAGGAGCTCGTCGCCTAGCGTCCGGTCGAGACCGGGGATGAAATCCTTCAACGAATGCTTCTTGGTGAGGATCTGTCTGGCCAGGGTGTAGCCGTTGGAGTGAAGCCCTGAGCTCCTCAGGCCGATTATCACGTCGCCAGTTCCAATCGTTGAGCCGTCTACCACTCTTTCCTTCTTGACGACCCCAACGCCCATCGAGGCGAGGTCGAAACCATGCCCTCTGATCCCTTTGATCATTTCTCCCAGGATTGCCGTCTCGCCTCCGACGATTGGTGCCGATGCCTCTTCGGCGCCTGCTACGAGGCCCTTCATGATTTCCTCCACGAGCTGGTCGTCCTCCCGCTCGAGGGCCAGGTAATCTAGAAGGGCGATTGGCTCCGACCCCAAGCAAACTAGGTCGTTGACCGTCATCGCCACGCAGTCAATCCCTACTGTGTCGTACTTCTCCAGCGCCTGCGCCACAAGAACCTTGGTCCCTACTCCGTCGGTGTGCAGCGTCAGGGCTATGTCACCTCCAAGGTCGATCATCCCGGAGTAGTGTCCGATCTTGATCAGGGGAGCGCCTACCCCGGTCGTCCTGGTGCGGAAGGTCTTCCCAAGTGCTAGCGCCATGAAGCGCTGGATGTCTCTGACTTTTCCGACGTCAACGCCCGCCTTCGCGTACGCGCTCTTGCCCACAGCTCCGCACCGCCTGTCAGAACCTGCGGCCCGTCAGCTTCTCGTACGCGCTTACGTACCGGTTGCTGACTTCCGAGACAAGGTCCCCGGGCAATTCAGGAGGCGTCGGGAGCTTGGACCCACTTTTCCTCGCATCGTCGAGACTCTGCTTGTACCCAAATGCAGTCAACCAGTCGCGGATGACCTGTTTGTCATAGCTCTCCTGCACCTTCCCCACTCTGTAGGACTCGGCAGGCCAGAGTCTGAACTCGTCTGGCCCTATCGAGTCTCCCAGCACGACCTCGCCCCGGCCATCCCTGCCGAATTCGAGTTTGACGTCTGCAAGCATGAATCCTGCCTTCTCGGCAGCCGCCGACAGCTTTTGGTAGATCGAAACGGAAGTATCTTTCACTTGGTCGAGCTCGGTTGCGGTCATCCTCTTCTGCTCAAGTATTTCTGACTCGGTGATCGGGACGTCCTTGATATCTGATTTTGTAGTGGGATCGAAGTACGGCTCATCCAGTTCTGCAGCCATTTCTTTTGCCGAGGGGACGGAGACCTCTCCCGCGCGGACCCGCTCGTAGAGGCTGCCGTACAGATACCCACGGACGACACACTCGACAGGGATCATCTGCAGTTTCCTCACAACCATCTTGTCGTCGCCTTCGAGTCTGACCATATGGTTTCTCACTCCGAGCATCTCAAACCAGTAGGCCCCCAACCTGCAGAGAACCTTTCCCTTCCTTGGGATCAGCGAGGGAAGTATCACGTCGAAGGCAGAGACTCGGTCGGTGAAATGGAAGAGAAGGTGTTCGGCGTCCAAGTCGTAGATGTCCTTCACCTTTCCGGAACGGATGAACTTCCCCGGGAGAGTCAAGTCCAACTCCTCCTCATTGAGTCCACCTTTGCTGAGACTTTCTTGTCTTGGATCGCAAGAATCTCGGCTGCCAGAATTGCGGCGTTCTTTCCGTTGTCCACCCCGACCGTCGCCACGGGCACCCCAGAGGGCATCTGGACAACCGAAAGGAGAGAGTCTAGGCCTCCAAGCTTTCCCCCCACAGGTACTCCGATCACGGGCCTAGTGGTTTGGGAGGCTATCGCGCCCGGCAGGTGAGCGGCGAGCCCTGCGATTCCGATGAAGACCTTGGCCTTGCATCCTGAGATGTATTCGCGAAGTGCAGTGGGGTTCCTGTGCGCCGAAATGTACCTTACTTCATAGGAGATCCCGAGTTCCTGCAGCATCTTCGTAGCATCTTCGACGACGGACTGGTCGCTCCTGCTCCCCGCGAGCACTGCCACTGTAGCTTCTCTGACCAATTCAGGCCTTCTCCTTGTTGCCGACGCGGACAATTCTCCGCTCGGTTGCAACAGCCATGAGTGGAATGTCGTGCTTATCCTCCGGTATCTTCGGCACGCGCTGGGATTCGAGGCCGAGCCCCATCGTGACCGAAGACACGCTGACCTCTGCCAAAGCACTGTCGAAATATCCTTTCCCGTACCCGAGCCTATAACCCCTGTCATCCCACGCGATCAGCGGAACCAGAATTAGGTCCGCGTCAGGCAGGGGGACTGGTCTCAGATACTGACTCTTGGGTTCAGGGACTCCGAAGTGACCAAGGGCGAGCTCCCGTTCATAGTCGCGGATTTCGGAGAAGACCAAGCTTGTGCTCTCTGGATGGCTCAACGGCACGAGCACGCGCTTTCCCAGCTTCAGCGAATGTCTGACGATCCCCTCGGTCTTCACTTCTTCCTTCTTCGCCACATAGGTCGCAATTACCTTGGAACCCCTGTACTCGGGAGACGAAATCACGTTCTTCATGACGGCGTTACTGAATTCCAGAAGTTCTTCAGGAGAGAGCCGACTTCTGGCCTTCAGGGCGGCCTCGCGTATCTCGCCCTTGCTAGGTGGCGACATCTCCTATCCCGCTACTAGCATTGCCCGGGCCGATTCTGTCTGCTTAAGTGTGGCGATGATTGTGTTCTCAAGGAGCATCGCCACCGTCATGGGACCGACCCCGCCCGGGACCTTCGTGATGTAGGATGCTTTTTGGGAGACGGGCAAGAAATCCACGTCTCCGACGACCTTGCCGTCGATTCTGTTCATCGCGACATCTACTACTACTGCCCCTTCCTTCACCATGTTCGCTCCCAACACAAAGTCAGGTCTCCTTCCCACGGCTGAGACCACGATATCCGCCCTCTTCGTCAGTTCGGCGAGATCTCGCGTCTTAGAATGACACATGGTGACCGTGGCGTCCTCTCCCATGAGCAGGTGATACAGCGGCTTGCCGACCAGCATGCTTCTGTTGATTATGACGACGTGCAATCCGCGGAGTCCAATCTCGTAATGCTTCAGCAGCGTCATGATGCCCTTCGGAGTGCAAGGGAGCAGGGACTCTTGGCAGTAAACCAGTTTGCTGACGTTTTCAGGGGTAAGTCCATCGGCGTCCTTCTCTGGAGAAATCCTTGCGAGGACGACGGGGGCGGACAGGTGCGCTGGAAGCGGCATCTGAACGAGAATGGCGTGGACATCACTCCTCGAGTTGAGCTCCGAAATCAGAGCACCGATACTCTCCTGACTCGAATCAGCGCTAAGGGAATGGTTGGTAGTGGCTATTCCTACCTCATTCGCTGCTTTGTGTTTGGTCGCCAGGTACATCTTCGAGGGGCCGTCGTCCCCCACTAGTATCGTCTCAAGCTTGGGTTCTATCCCCTTGGCCTTCAGCAATTCGATCTGGTTCTTCAGACGCTCCCTCACTTGACAGGCGAGTGCCCTCCCATCCATGATGGTCGCCGTCAACCAACGATCACCCTTCGTCCTTCGACTCTGAGCTTACCGCTCACAAAGAGCTGGATCGCCTTGGGGAGGAGTCGGTGCTCCTCTTTGAGGATCCTTTCCGAAAGAGACTCTTCGTCGTCTCCCTCTTTCACCCGAACAGCTTTCTGGACGATTATCGGCCCGGCATCGACTTCGGGGACAACGAAATGGACAGTGCAGCCAGACACTTTGGCGCCGTAGTCGAGTGTCTGTTTCTGTGCGTGAAGTCCTTTGAACGCGGGAAGAAGGGCTGGATGGATGTTCATCAGTCTTCCTGAGAATTCCCTAACGAATTCTGGTGTAAGTATCCTGTCGAAACCTGCCAGGACAACAAGCCCTTTCGACGAGGTGATACCATGCCTCCTGAGGCTCTCGATGAGGAGCCTGTCATATTCCAATCTGCTCAGTGCCAAGCTGCTGACATCGAAGACCTCTGTTTCGACGCCGAACTTCCTTGCTATCTCGAGGGCCCTCACGCCGGCTTTGCTGCTGATCACGACCGAGACCCGAGCGTTCCTGAGGCGTCGCTCATGGATGGAATCCAGTATTGCTTCGAGGTTCGACCCCCTTCCAGAGACGAGTACGCCTACATCATGAGTCAACCTTTCGCCTCTCCTCAGTCTGAAGTGGAAGAATGACCTCGAGCTTCGAATAGTCTCCATTCACACAAGCAAAGCAGAGCCTCTCCTTCGGGATTCCTATGGCCTCAGACATACCGTCTATATCATTGTAGTAGAATTCCTCAGCGTCCAACGCGAAGCCCACCTTAGCAGCTAGTTGCTCTGGCTCGACTTCATCTTCCGCGACCGTGTGCGCGAGGAGCTCTTCCCGTGTCGGGAAGTCGATACCCATCCTGCAGGGGTGCCTTATGGGCGGGAACGTCACGGCCATCTTCACCTTCTTGGCGCCCGAACGCTTGAGTGCTCTGATCAGCGTCCTCGCGCTCGTCCCCCTGACGACGCTGTCGTCGACAACGATTACCTCCTTCCCTTCGATCGCTTCTCTTATCGGGATGATCTGTTTGACGATCTCTTCTCTGCTCTCCTGCTTGGGTTCGATGAAGCTCCTGATGCTTCCTCTCCGCTTGTACCTGTCCTTCATGAGCCCCTCGTCCATGGGGATTCCGCTGGCGAGCGAGAAGCCGAGCGCAGCCGGGCGTGCCGAATCCGGGACCGGGACTATCACGTCTCCCTGTGCCCGAAGTTTCTTGGCGAGTATCTTCCCAACCCGCTTCCTGGCCTCGTAGACACTAACCCCATTCACCCTTGATGAAGGATGAGCGAAGTAGGCGTACTCAAACGAGCAAAAGGCAGGGTCCATCTTGGGTGCGAACCTGAACGACTCCACCTTGCCCCCGTTTCCCATCATCACCATCTCTCCTGGTTCGATGTCGCGCACAAACTCGGCCTCAACGGCAGCGAGCCCACAGCTCTCCGACGCGACGATGTGTGTGGAAGACCTTTCGTGCCACCCGAGAGAGAGTGGCCTGTATCCTCTGGGGTCTCTGACCGCGAACGCCTCTCCCTGTCGGTTCAAGATGACGAAACAATATGCCCCTATTAGCTCCTTACCGAGCTTCTCGAATGAAGAGAACCAGTCGTTCCCCTCTTTGAGGAGTTGGAGAAGTCTTAGCCCGACGACCCTCGTGTCAGATTCGAGGGAGACAGAATCTGGCTCCCTTGACACAGAGGTAGCTATCCCTTCGACGTTCACTATAGTGCCATTGTGGGCGATTGAGAACTCCTGGCCTATCTGGATCGGGTGCGCGTTGTTCGTGCTCGTCCTGCCCTTTGTGGAGTACCTGACGTGCCCAATGCCCGTGCCCCCGCTGTATCCCGAAACCTCGTCTTCGTACTCTCTCCATTCGGCGACGAGGCCCAGGCGCTTGAAGACCGGCCTGTTTGGAACTGCAATTCCCCATGATTCTTGTCCTCTGTGCTGCAGAGCTTCAAGGGTCCTCAGGATCTTGGGTACAACGTCGATTCCCCGCTCGGAGTGCGCAGCGACGACTCCGCAGGCTTCTTTCAAACGCTTTCCCCCATGATGCGCGGGATACTGGATTCCCAGACCCTCGCCATCTCGCGAACACTGAGCCTCACCAGATTCTTCCGGCCGAGCTTGACCATCAAGCTTCTCCCCCTCACTTCGCCTATCTTCGCGTAAGGGACCTCGCTCTCGACCAGCATCGCTTCCGTCTCGCGAACCCTGCTGGGTCCTACAGAGACTAGAAAACGCCCGTGGGTCTCGGCGAAGAGTAGGCTGTCGGCGCTCATCGAGTCCCTCGGCGCCTTCTGAAGGTCTACCTCGGCTCCCTTTTGGGCCGGGATACACATCTCCGCGAGGGCGAGACCTATTCCTCCCTTCGAGCAATCATGGACGCTCGCTGGGAGGCCGGCGCGGATCAGTCTAAGGACCAGCGAATTGGTCCTGCAGTCCTCTTCAGGTCTCGCCTTAGGCGGCGTGCCTTCGCCGGATCCCAGAATCCGGTCGTAGTACTCCGAGCCTCCCAGCTCGAGGCGGGTCCTGCCTAGGATGAAGATGGCATCTCCCTCGTTCTTCATAGTCAAACTCGTTATGTGCTTCCTATCATGGATGAGTCCAGTCACCAGCGCGACCGGGCTCGATTTTATCGGCTTCCGGGTATGTTCGTCCTGGTTGTAGAAGCTGACCTTCCCGCCCACGACAGGAACGCCGACCTCCCTACAATAGTCGCTGATGCCCCTGACAGATTCTGCGAAGCTCCAGTAGACTTCTGCGTCGCTAGGGTCGCCAAATTGCAGATGGTCTACGAGCGCCAGGGGCTCCGCTCCCACGGCGACCACGTTTCTGCATGCCTCCGCAACGCACCCGGCCGCACCGTTGTAGGGATCTAGGTTGGCTATCCTGCTATTCCCATCGGCCTTCACTGCCAGGAACTTGCCGTTCGGGAGCTTCAGAACTGAAGAGTCGGCCTGTCCAGGCTTCAGCACTGTTCTGACGCCGACTTCGTGGTCGTACTGCTCGTAGATCCACCGCCTACTCGCGATGTTGGGGGACGACAACAACGTGAGAAGAGTTTGAGAAAGATTAGCCGGTCCCCTCGGTTCTGCTGTGGTCACTTGTTTGGGCATCGGTGCGCTTTCGGGCCATGCAATGGGCGGAGCGTTCACGAGGAATCCAGCGGGTAGACTCGCCACCACCTTCCCTCCGTTCTTGACTGTGATCAGACCGTCGGCAGTGACCCTCCCTATGATGGCGACTGGAACCTCGTACTTGCGAAAGATTCCCAGGGTCTTCTCCGACTTCTCCTTATCCAACACGAGCAACATCCTTTCTTGCGATTCCGAGATCATCGCCTCCATCGGGGTGACGTCGGGTTCGCGGATGTTGAGCAGTTTCAGTTCGAGCTCAATCCCGGCCCCTCCCTTCGACGCTATCTCGGAAAGCGCCGAACTGAAACCTCCCCCTCCCAAGTCCTTCATCCCCTTGATCTCACCCGTTTCCAGCGCCTCGAGAATCGAATCGAGCAGGAGCTTCTTCATGAACGGGTCGGGCACTTGCACCGAAGAGCGTTCCGAGTCCGCGTTCTTCGCCAGGTTCTTCGATGCGAAAGTGGCTCCACGGATTCCGTCTCTCCCAGTACTACCACCCGCGATTACTACGATGTCACCTGGGCTCTTCGCCTCCGCAAGGATTAGGTCCTCCTTCTTGCCGACGCCGACGCAAGCCACGTCGACTAGGCAGTTCCTCTCAAACGACTCATCGAACTCGACCTCCCCAGCGACCGTTGGGACACCCACGCAATTACCGTAGTCGGCTATCCCGCGGACCACATTCCTGAGGAGCCATTGAGAGTGTACGTTCTTTTCGATATTGCCGAAACGAAGGACGTCAACTAGTGCTATTGGGCGGGTTCCGATAGAGAGTATGTCTCTGAGGACACCGCCGATCCCCGTCGCCGCGCCCCCGTAAGGGTCCACTGCGGATGGATGATTATGGCTCTCTATGTGCATCGAAACTACGTAACCGTCCCCGACATCGAGAACGCCGGCGTCGTATCCAGGTCCGATTAGCACGCTCTTCCCGACCGTCGGCAGGAGTTTCAACAGCTTCTTCGATGACTTGTAGCTGCAGTGCTCTGACCACTCTGCGTCTATGATGCCCCATTCGACCTCGGTCGGTTCGCGTCCGAGGAACCTCTTCGCGTACTCGATCTCATCATGCGTCAGCCCGAGAATCGCCTGCTCAGCCTCTGTCGTTTTAGTTGCCACTCCTGCCAAGACCTGCTAGAGACTCGAAGATTACCATCCCATCCGACCTTCCCTCCGGGCTCAGTATGGGGTCCACGGCCCTCTCCGGGTGGGGCATCATCCCGAGGACGTTCCCATCTTTGTTGCAGATTCCCGCGATGTTCTCCTGTGATCCGTTCGGATTTCCTAGGAGAGTGGGTTCTCCCTTTCTGTTCGTATACCTGAACACTATCCTCCTTTCCCTGTTCAGTACGACGAGTTCATCCTTGGGGAGGAATAGCCGTCCCTCGTTGTGCGCTATCGGGAGCCGCAGAACCTCGCCCCGCCTGGATGTACGTGTAAAGGGAGTCCTGTTATTCTCAACTCGAAGGGTCACCCACTTGCAGATGAACTTCAGGCCCGAGTTCCTCAAGAGACTGCCCGGAAGCAGGCCTGCCTCTACCAGGATTTGGAACCCGTTGCAAATCCCCAAGATAGGGACTCCTCTTTCTGCCAGCCTCCTTACTCTAACGATCGAAGGACTCCTCGCAGCTATAGCCCCTGCCCTCAGGTAGTCTCCGAAGCTGAAACCTCCGGGAAGGACGAGAGCGTCGAACCTCTCAAGGCCGTCGTTCTCATGCCACACTAGCTTTGGTTTCAGACCTTTGGTTGCCCTCAGAGCAGTGACTACGTCCAAGTCGCAATTGCTGCCTGGGAAACGAACTACGGCTACGTTCATACATCCAAGCGCCCCGGGGCTACCTGACAATCATGAGCAGCGGGGTTATAGATGCGGAGCTCGTCGCACATTCTCTGGACGAGTGTCTGGGCGTCCAGCGGACTAACTGCCTCGACTTTGAACCGGAGGAGTTTGCCGACTCTTATCGACTTCGCCTGCGGAAAATGGGACTTGACCAAGTCGCGATGTATCACGTCCCCTTCGGGGTCCTTGGCGGCGGCCTTGTTAGAAATCACAACTTCGACCACGAAGATTGGGTGTGGCTTCGTAATTCTTGGTAATTTACCCTGAGTATTTAAGATGGTTTTGACACGTTGGTGTAGATGAACCGCCGGCGCGGCAAATCCCGCGGAAGAATGTGCCTCTGACGGAATTAGTGGTAGCTTGCGACTCTGACGGCACGAAGCGCTTCCATATGACTGCGGCATCTGAGCATGTCCTGCTCGCTTGCAATGTCAGTCCGATGCCTCAAGTCTCCACCGATTCGCTGAACCGCTCTCAAAGAGGAACCGCGAGCCTCAGCTATGTCATCGCCAATCCCGACGACCGCAACGCAGCGAGAGCTGCCGTGAACGGTCTTTCCGCCTTCGACCTTGACATCCATAGGAAAGACCCTCATGCTCTGGTCATGCTTCCTCTGCAAAGACGTGGCGCTGGCGAGATCAATCTCGCCTTCTGAACCACGCGAACTCTCGGAAATGCCGTAGTACTTCGGGACTACGCAGGTGACGACCGAAGCCCGTTTCCGGAAGCGAAGCCCGCGGAGTGTCCCTTCGATCATGCGGTAACAGACGTCGACCAAGTCGTCCTCAAGCGTCACGAACAGATTGATGGACTCCGTGTTTCCGCCCCTGCTGTTCCTTTCAAGGATCTTGAATCCCGACCCAGTGTGCATCAGCGCGTCATATTCAATTATTCCTCTGAGCCCAGGGTTGGATCCCTTTCCCTTCCACTTTCTGAAGGCCTTCTCCTCAGCACTTACGACTTCCGACCATTCAGCATCTGTGATGAATGGTAGGCGCTCCGTCGTGTCCCTGTAGCTGCCCATGCCGCCTGTCAACCTTCCCCGGTTCCCATCTAGCGCTCTCTTGTAGTCGCGGGTGAGCGGTGCCACGCACAGGTGACGACCGTCGCTGAAAGCGTGGAAGCTGGACTCCTCCCCCTCGACCCTCTCTTCCACCACTACGCGGCCCTTGGAATACGCATTCATGAAGAACCGTTCGGCCTCCTCCTCTGTCCTGAAATCGCTTCCCCAGACCCCGACGCCTGCCCCTCTAGCGGGCGCGTCTGGCTTGATCACCGGTTGATTCATCTCCTCGATGGCGGCCTTCAGATCTTCAACGACATTCCGCTCGTTCTTGTGCTGGCTAGGATCGAAGATTCTGTATCTTGGGTTTGCTCTTGGACAGATTTCGTCGAAAAGCAGCCGTTGCGCCGCCTTGCTCTTCTCCACTGCGTATTCCTTGGTCACGCAGATCATCGGGATCCCTGCTTCCTTCTCAAGCAAGTCTCGCCCTCCCGCAACTACGAAGTCTTCAGTGTCGCAGAGCCCAAATGCTATCCTTCCCGCGAACCTCTTAGCGAACTTTGCAATCTCGGCAATCCTCAAGTCAGGAATCACTTTGTGTTCCTTCGCCCTTTGCATGTTGAAGGGGTTGATCTGCTTCTCCGCGATGTAGAACTCGGGCGTGTACCTCTCGCTCCGGATGAAGGTGTCGACGATGGCGGCGGCGCTAAGACATTTCGAAATAATCAGGATTCCGACTTTGTCCATCGGTGGAACCTTCCTCACTCGATAGATAGACCTTGACCTTCTCAGGTTCCAGCCCTTCGAACACCCGAGAAGATTAAAGGAGCGATTGAGACGGCCAGCGTCGGATTCTTGATTCCAAGAGAGGAGCTCGGAACGCTGGTAAATTCCTATGATCGAGACAAGATAACGATCTGTGCCCTTGGCAGCCATTCCGCCTTGGACATTCTCGACGGAGCCAAGGATGAAGGGTTCCCCACGCTCGCGGTTTGTCAGAAGGGGAGGGAGAGGCCGTACAAGGCGTTCAGGAGAATTGTCGACGATGTGATACTCCTGGACAAGTTTGCCACAATCATGGAGAAACGGATACAGGACCAGCTGGTCAGAAGAAATTGCATTTTCGTCCCCCATCGAGCGTTCACAGCATACGTGGATTATGGCTCTATCGAGAACGCCTTCAAGCTCCCACTCTTCGGTAACCGAGGCCTCCTGAGAATCGAGGAGAGGACGGGCGAGAGGAATCAATACGACCTTCTGAAGAGGGCCGGAATCAGGATTCCAAGGCGGTTCGTCAGTGCGAGAGACATCGAGGGTATCGCGATTGTGAAAGTCCAGGAGGCGAAGAGGAAGCTCGAGAGGGCATTCTTCACCGTCTCCTCATACCAAGATTACGTAAGGAAGTCCCGGAAGATGATTGAAAGTGGCTTAGTGTCGGAAGCCGATGTCGGCAAAGCCGTGATTGAGGAGTTCGTGCTCGGGACTTATTTCAACTTCAACTACTTCTACTCGCCCCTTACCGGAGAGGTCGAGCTTCTGGGCATAGACAGGAGGCTCCAGACCAACCTGAACGATTTCGTCTCACTCCCAGCAAGGCAACAGTTGGAAATCGAGGTCCGCATCCAGAACATCGAGATCGGGCATACGCCCGCAACGATCAGGGAATCTATGCTCGAGAAGGTCCTCGAGATGGGAGAGAAGTTCGCCCGGACGGTGAAGAACGAATACGGGGTTGGTCCCATCGGTCCCTTTGCCCTACAAAGCTCTGTTACCGTAGACCTCGAGATCGTCGTGTTCGACGTTTCCCCTAGAGTCCCCGGGAGCCCCATTCTTTCGACTACTAGCCCGTACAGCAAGTACTACTACGGTAAGGTGGTCGGCACAGGCCGCAGAATCGCGATGGAGATCAAGAAAGGGATCGAAGAGGACAGGCTCAGCGAGCTGGTGACGTAGTGACCGAAATCGCGACACTCGGCTCTCACTGCGCCCTCCAGGTCCTCAAAGGCGCAAAAGATGAAGGCTTCTCGACGCTTCTGGTGTGCCAGAGGAAACGCGAGAACCTCTATCGCAGGTTCGGATTCATAGATGAATATCTATTCGTTGACAGCTTCTCAGAGATCACCCACAAGGACAACGTCTCCGCCTTGAAGGAGAGACAATCGGTCATCGTCCCGCACGGGACGCTAGTCTCCGAAGTCGGTGCGAAGAAGATCTTAGACGACTTCGATGTCCCAATCTTCGGGAGCAGGAAGATGCTGTTATGGGAGTCTGATCGGGAGCTCAAGGAGAAACTGATGAGAGAGTCTGGCCTCAAAACTCCGAAGACCTTCACATCTCCGGACGAGATCGATAGGCTCGTGATAGTGAAACTGCATGGCGCCAAGGGTGGCTTGGGGTATTTCCTCGCAGACGGCCCGAAGTCATATCAAGAGAACCTCGAGAAGTTCAGGAAGTCCGGGAAGGTCGGGATGAATGCCCCGCTCTACATCCAGGAGTACGTGGTCGGTGTCCCGGTCTACTTCGAGTTCTTCTACTCGGCGCTGTCAGGTGAGCTGGAGTTTCATTCGATAGACCGTCGTTATGAGACAACAGTCGACGGTTTCGGGAGATTGCCTGCAAGCATGCAGAGCTCCATCCAGCCTTCGTACGTGGTTGTGGGTAACTCGCCGCTTGTCCTGAGAGAGTCGCTCCTTGAGCAGGTCTTCAAGATGGGCGAGGCGTTCGTGAGTGCGTCGGCGCGCCTGGTCCCGCCTGGGATGATCGGCCCATTCTGCATAGAGGGCGTCTACGACGAGAACACCGAGTTCGTCGCCTTCGAGTTCTCAGCTAGGATTGTAGCTGGAACCAATCTCTATACTCAAGGTTCACCCTATACCGCCTTTCTCTTTGACAAGCCGATGAGCATGGGGAGGAGGATTGCCGTGGAGGTCAAGGAGGCTGCCGCCACGAGTTCGCTCTCAAAAGTGACAACCTAGAGCAATTGGGCAGTCTATTCATCAACGGCGAGCCCCTATTGAATGCAGGCTAGGGTAAGTCCGCAGAACATTGGTTAAATAACTTCGAAGGAGCGCTCGAAAACCACCTGGGACAATCGATGGTCAATGGCAGAGTGTGGGTAGACGTTCTTACTCCGAAACAGGTTCTGTTCTTCAAGCCCCTGATCGACGAACTTCGAAGCGAAGGCATGGATGTTCTTGCCACGTCGAGGAAGTACAGGGAGGTCGTGCCTCTTGCAGAAAGGGTCGGACTCGACCTGCGATACGCAGGTGAACGGGGAGGCAAGGACCCAGTCGAGCAGCTCGAAGCCGCCACGAGGAGACAGGCCGAGATTATTCCGCTGATCAAGGAGTTTGCGCCCCAGGTAGCGGTCTCTGTCGCATCCGCGGTCTGCGCCCGCGTCGCCTTCGGGCTGGGCACAAAGCACATAGCCGTTAACGATTCTCCACATTCAGAAGTGGCCGGGAGGCTCTCGCTACCTTTGAGCTACCACCTGATGTGCCCGTGGGTGATCCCAATCAGCGCTTGGTCGCCCTTCGGCATCGGCTCGCGGCAGGTCACGAAATACCATGCTCTCGATCCGGCGGCATGGCTCAAGAGGAAGGCCTACGGGGGCCCCCTTCCCAAGCTCGACTCCCGGAAGAAGACGATTACAGTCAGGGTGCAGGAAAGCGACGCCCCGTACCTCACGGGAAGGGATCCGGGCTGGACCACTGTCGTATTGCAGAGGGTTGCCGAGGCCTTTCCAGAGTGCAACCTGGTCGCTCTCTGCCGGTACGGCTACCAGGTTGAAGAAGTCAAGAGGACGTTTGGCTCAAGGTACATCATCCCTGATGACGTCGTCGATGGTCGGGGACTCCTGTCTGCAACAGATCTCTTCGTGGGCATGGGCGGGACGATGAACGCCGAGGCGGCCCTGATGGGGGTGCCTGCCATTTCAGCGTTCCAAGGCTCGCTCTGGACTGACGCATACCTGCAGAAGGTTGGACTTCTTGCAAGGGTCAGCGGGCCTGATGCCCTCTTGAAGCAGGCGCGGTTCTTCCTGAACAGCGCTTTCAAGAGGAAGTTCGGCAAGAAGGCTAGACGGGTCCTCGATTCGATGGAGGACCCCGTGGTCAAGATATCGGGCTTCATCCGAAGAACAATCGAACAAGGCTAAATCACCTTAGAAAGACCACACCCGAACGTAGCCCGGTGGTGTAGCGGTCAAGCATGCTGGCCTTTGGAGCCGGCGACCCTGGTTCGAATCCAGGCCGGGCTATCTGAAACAAGCTCAGAATGACTTTTATTTGTCTGGATTAGTTAGATTCTAGCTGTTGGCCTGACTGGTCGCAAGGTTCGAATCCCGCTCCGCATTACAAAAGACGTTCAGAAATACCTCCATCATCTTTGGCATGAGGGATGACAGGTATGCTACGTGGGACGCACACCGGGGAGACGTTCACGTTCCCCGAACCGCTGAAGGAAGGAGTGATTGTCTCCAGGCCTAACAGGTTCGTCATGATAGTTCGGAGCGATAGCAATACGATCAGGTGTCATTGTCCGACAACCGGCAGGCTGGGCGACGTCTCTCTTTCCGGACTCCACTGCCTCTTCTCTGATGCGCGCTCGAAAGGAAGGAAGACGGCCCACACGGTCGAGGCCATCTCCGTCGAGTCGCCAGGGAGGGCGAGGTCTTGGGTCGGCATCAACCAGACTGCAGTCAACAGGTACGTCGAGTTCTTCATCGAGAACGGCCTGCTTTCCAGCATGGCGAGTGGCGTCTTGAAGAGAGAAGTGAGGCTGGGAGGCTCGCGCATCGACTTTCTTGTCGGGGACACCTACGTGGAGGTAAAGACTCCATTGATAACCCTCCCCGCGTCCAAGAGCGTCGAGAGAGTCAGGCACGGCAGGTTCGACTCCTTTGACAGGATGATTCGGCACATGACAGAGCTGCGTGAGTCGCTGTCCGCCGGAAGAAGAGCGGTGTTGGCCATGTGCTATCTTTACGACGCGAAGCCCTTCAGACCCCCCGCGCTTGACAGGACCAATTCGAGGATTCTCGACGCTGCCCGTCTGGCGGAGGAAAGTGGGGTGGAAACCTGGCAGGTGAACATGAAGGTGGACAGGAAAGGCGTCAGAGTGATTCGTTACTTCAGGAACGAGATCTTCGTAGGTCCTGTAGCCGTGTAGTTGTCGTTCCTTCTCATTCCGCCCACAACGGCTTTATCATGCGACTCTATTCTCGACAGAAAGGAAACCTTGTCCCAGGGCGAGCGGAGACTCACGGCAATCATGTACACGGACATGGTCGGTTATACTGCCCTTGGCCAGAGAGACGAATCTCTATCCCTCGCCATGGTTGAGGCACAGCAGAAGGTCCTGGCGCCAGTACTAACAAGACACAACGGTCGGGTAGTAAAGACGATGGGGGACGCGTTCCTGGTCGAGTTCACGAACGCGTTGGAGGCTGCGAGGTGCGCCTACGACGTCCAGAGGTCGGTGAAGGAGTTCAACCTGGCCCTGTCGAGCGAGAAGAGGATACACCTCAGAGTCGGGATCCATCTCGGCGATGTGGTGGAGAAGGAGGGGGACATCTTCGGCGACGCAGTCAACGTCGCGTCGAGGATCGAGCCCCTGGCAGAGGACGGAGGAGTCTGCCTCACCCAGCAGGTCTACGACCAGGTCAAGAACAAGCTCGACGTTCCGCTCGTAAGCAAGGGGAAGATGAGCCTCAAGAACGTGAGCGAACCGGTCGAGGTCTACAGGATGGTGATGCCCTGGAGCGAAGAGAAAGCGACTCCACCGACGCAACTCGACAAGAAGAGAATCGCGGTCCTGCCCTTCGCGAACATGAGTCCAGACCCTGCCGACGAATACTTCGCTGACGGCCTAACCGAAGAATTGATTGACAGGCTCTGTCAGATCAGGGAACTGGAAGTCATCGCCAGGACTTCTACTATGAGCTACAAGAAGAAGGAGAAGAAGGCAGTTGAAATTGCCAAAGAGCTCAAAGTGGGTTCACTGGTGGAAGGAAGTGTTAGGAAGGCCGGCAACAAAGTCAGGGTCACGGCGCAGCTGATCGACGGCGCAACCGAGGGACACCTCTGGTCTTCAAGATACGACAAGAGCTTGGATGACGTCTTCGCGGTGCAGAGTGACATCGCTGAACAGGTGACCAACGCCTTGAGGATTCATTTGCTCCCGAACGAGAAGGAGGCCATCAAGAAGAAGGCAACGGAGAGTCCTGAGGCGTATGTTCTGTACTTGAAGGGAAGATACTACTGGAACGAGAGAAGCCCTGCGTCAGTGAAGCGCGCTATGGGATACTTTGAAAGTGCGCTTGAGAGAGACCCCGCATTTGCCCTCGCCCTCGTCGGGCTGGCTGACTGCTACTTGATACTGACTGACCAGTTCGTGCTCGAGCCGAACGAAACACGTCCGAAGGTCAGGTCTCTGCTCGATAAAGCGTTGAAACTGGACGACGGGCTGGCCGAGGCCCATGCTTCGCTAGGGAACTTACTGCAGGACGAGTGGAACTGGCCGGGGGCCGAAGCTGAATACAAGCGTGCTATCGAGCTGAATTCGAACTATGCAACGACCTATCATTGGTACTCTCTGATGCTCGCCGGCATAGGCCGGGCGGAACAAGCCTTGGATGAAATCAACAGAGCGCTTCGCCTCGACCCAGTCTCTCCGATGGTAAGAACCAATGTGGGTCTCAGGCTGGCTGAAGCCGGTCGCGTCGAGGAGGGGATAGAGCAACTTCTCAACACGTTGGTGATGGAACCGGACTTCGGCATGGCTCATGGGAATCTTGGAGCAATCTATGCAAGCGTGGCCAGGTACGACGAAGGGATTACGGAGATGCAAAAGGCCGTCGAGTTACTAGCTGGGAATCCTTGGCCGAAAGCACTGCTGGGCTATGCATACGGGCTGAAGGGCGACAAGACAAAGGCATGTGATCTACTCAGAGAACTTGAAGAAGCTTCGAAATCCGGATTCGTGCCAGGCGCCCTCCTGGGAACAATCTACTTCGCGGTGGGAGAGAAGGAGAAGGCCCTCTCCCTAATACAGAAAGCGTACGAGGAACGTTCCATTGCCTTAAGATACCTTAGTGAACTTACGGTCTACTGGCACATCAGGGCGGACCCTCGGTTCAATGCAATACTGGCCAGGATGCTTACTCACGCGCATACGTAGTCCGGACAACAGTCGCGCACGGGCGAGCCTGAAGTGTGACAAGGAGGGGCATTGCACCATCTAGTCAAATCCCCCGGAGCGCCACCGGGCCTTCGGTTCGTGACTCAGGGGGAATTCTAACGCCTTCGTCAATCCGTGACTTTCTTTCGAAGGTTCTCCGTGATTTGCTTGATGTAACTTCCCGCGATGCCTTCTATGAGCCGACCTGCCACACTGGTCAGAAGCCCACCGACTCTCGCGTCCGCCGACCAGCTTGCCCTGCTCCCGCGAGGCGCATCTTCGAGATTCACCACCAAAGTCAGGTCGACGAAGCCCTGCATCCCTTCACCGTGTCCCACAAGCTTTGCCGACCTGTTTTTCCTCTTCTCGACCAGCGCGAAATTCATGCCCATTGACCCTCTCAGGGGCCCGGCCCCTACCTTTGCCTTCACAAAGAAATGGTCGCGGTCGCTGATTCTCGTCTGCTCGACCCCGGGTATGATGGTGATTATCCGACTTGGGTCAGTGATGAATTCGTAGAATTTCTCCTTCGGGGCTGTGGCGTCGATGGTCCCCTCGTAGCGCATTACCAGCTTTCACCCGCATATTCCGTGGTCACTGCTTTCTTCTGCACCCTGGGTTCGACCTTGAATGAAGTCATCCCCTTCTTCTTCAGCTTGGCTGCATACTTGACTGACTCGATGATCTTGACGTAGCCAGTGCACCTGCAGAGGTTGCCAGACAGGGCCCTCCTGATCTCCTCCTCGCTGGGGTTCGGATTCTGTTCGAGCAGTCCATAGGAAGCCATTATCATCCCGGGTGTGCAGAACCCGCACTGGAGGCCGTGCTTCTCCCAGAAAGCGAACTGTATCGGGTTCAGCTCAGCTGCGTTCCCGATTCCCTCAATCGTCGTGACCTTCCTGCCGTCTGCCTGGACGGCGAACATGGTGCAAGACTTCACCGGTCTGCCGTCGAGGAGCACAGCGCAGGCCCCACAGTTGGTCGTCTCACATCCGATGTGGGTGCCGGTCAAACCGAGATTGTCGCGCAGGAAGCTCGCAAGAATGACCCTGGGTTCCACGGATGCTTCCTGCTTGACTCCGTTCACTTCGACCTTTATGAGGACCTTCATCTCGATCTGCTCTTGGCCCTCTTCAGGGCGAGCGACAACGCCCTCTTCGACATCACCTTCACCATTTCCCGCTTGTATTCTTCGGACCCTCTCAGGTCGCTCGTGGGACTAGAGTCTTCAGCGGCGAGCCTCGCGGCCTCGGCGACTGTCCCAGAATCGACCCTGCTGCCGACTACGACTTCCTCCGACCTGCGGGCCCTGATGACCGCGGGTCCCACCCCGGTCAGCCCCATCCCGCACTCCTCGCAGCGACCGTCGGCATAGAGCAAGAGGCTCGCGGCGACCCCGGCGATTGCGAGGTCTCCTGCCTGCCTCTCCAGCTTGCTGTACGCCCCGGCCCTGCGCCCTGCCACCGGAATCCTGAGCTCGGTCAGGATCTCGCTCTCAGCCATTGCTGTGACGAAGGTGTCCCGAAAGAAATCTGAGGCCGCGACTTTCCTGCGACCTCCGGGGCCGGCCACGACCAGCTCTGCGCCGCACGCGACCATCACGGCTGGCATGTCGTTCGTAGGGTCAGCGTGTGAGACGTTCCCTCCAATGGTGCCCAGGTTCCTCACGAGCGGGTCGGCAATATGGGACGCGCAGTCGGAGAGGATGGCGCATTCTCCCTTCAGCAGCCCGGAGCGTTCTATGTCCGCCGTCCTCGTCATCGCCCCGATGGTGATTACCCCCTTGTCCCTCCTGATGTACTCCAGCCCCCTGACTCCGTTCAGGTCGACGATGTGGACCGGCGACAGTATCCTGAGCTTCATCAGTGGAATTAGGCTCTGGCCTCCGGCGAGAACCTTAGCGTCCCCCCGGTACTCTTCCATCAGCGTCACCGCCTCCTGTACCGTCCGGGGTTTGTGATACTCAAAAGGACGGGGAATCAGTTAGTTGACCGTCTCCGAGGCAACAGCCGTGGGGACATGGCAATAACGCTTACTTATGCTGGCGCAAGAACCCAGTCCCTATGGTGCCTACTGTCCAGACCTCCGTCAAGCGAGAGCAGAGGGTCGTAGGGCAGCCGCTCAAGAGGATGGAAGACCCGAAGTTCATTACAGGCTCGGGGCATTTCATCGATGACATCAACCTCCCCAGGATGCTTCACGCCTGTTTCGTGAGGAGCGCCTACGCCCATGCGAGAATCAGGGGGATAGACGTCTCCGAAGCCCTGAAGCACCCATCGGTGAAACTGGCCCTCACAGCCAAGGACATCGTGAAGGAGGTCGCCGAGGTGTCCACCCTCGAGTCCGGGGAGGAGTCGAAGGCCACCCATCGATTCCCGCTCGCTCTTGACGAAGCCAATTTCGCGGGAGAGGCAGTGGCCGTAGTGATAGCTGAAGACGCGGCTTCCGCCGAAGAAGGAGCTGATCTCGTCCGAGTGGAATACGACCCACTCCCGCCCGTTGTTGATGCAGAGAAGGCCCTCGAAAGGGGCTCGCCTAAGGTCCACTCCTACCTTCCTGACAACCTTGCCTATCGCTCTGAAACGTCCGCAGGGAACGTGAAGAAGGCGTTCGCCGAGGCAGACCGAATCGTAAAGGTCGAGCTGGCGTTCCCGAGGCTCAACGCCGCCCCTCTCGAGCCCAGAGACATCGTTGCGTCCTACGACGCGGCCGGAAACTTCCTGACCGCATGGGTGGCCAGCCAGTCCCCCCACGAAATGAGGGACGAACTGGCATCGGTCCTGAAGCTTCAGGAGACAAGGGTGAGAGTGATCGTGCCGGACATGGGCGGAGGTTTCGGTCAGAAGGGGTTCTACCCGGAGTACGCGGTCGTCTGTCTGGCTTCCATGAAGCTCGGGAGGCCGGTGAAGTGGATTGAGTCAAGGAGAGAGAACCTTCTTGCGGCGACCCAAGGTAGAGGGCAGAAGCAGCACGTCGAGGCTGCGGTGACGAAGGACGGGAGGATCCTGGGATTGAAGGTCAAGGTGATCTGCGACGGCGGCGCGTACAGCGACTGGTCTAGTTCCATGCCGGAGACGACCGTCGCCATGGCTCCCGGGGTCTATGACATAGGCGCCTTCTACGGAGAGGCGGTGACGGCCTTCACCAACAAGACCCCCATCGGCCCCTACAGAGGCGCGGCGCGCCCCGAGGCGGCATACCTCATCGAAAGGACTGTGAACGTGATAGCCAGAGAGCTGAAGCTCGACCCGATGAAGGTCCGGCTGAAGAACTACGTCCCCAGGAGCAAGTTCCCCTACAGGTCCGCCGGAGGGATGACCTATGACAGCGGCGACTACGAAGGGAACATGAAGAGGGCGCTGGAGGTCTCCAGGTTCGAGGAGCTGCTGAGCTTCCAGAGGGAGGCGAGGTCGCGCGGGAGGCTGGTGGGCATAGGGGTGGCGACCTACGTGGAGGTCTGCGGGTTCGGCACGGGCTACCCTCAGACAGCTTCGGTCACCGTCACGCAGCAGGGGAGTGTCATAGTGAACAGCGGGACCAATCCTCACGGGCAGGGGCACTGGACCCCCTTCGCACAGATCGTCTCCGACGAGCTCGGGGTCGATGTCGACGACGTCCTGGTGCAGTACGGCGACACGGCGGCCCTTCCCTGGTCGACGGTGACGGCTGGAAGCAGGTCGGCTGTTGTAGGCGGAACCGCGGTGCTCATGGCCACAAGGAAGGTAAAGGAGAAGATGAGCAGAATCGCCGCGAAGGCGCTCGGATACACTGGCGAAAAGATCGTCTTCAGGGATGGCGAGGTGTTCGTGGAAGACCACCCGGAGAGGCGGATGCCCTTCGAGGCGGTGGCTGAGTCAGCGTACCAACCGAGGCGCCTGCCACAGGGGATGGAACCTTCGCTCTACGAATACTGCGCATTCGCCCCACCAGGGAACGTCTTCCCATTCGGCACTCACGTCGCCATGGTCGAGGTCGACAAGGAAACGGGGGCCACCAAGGTCCTGAAGTATGTGGCAGTCGACGACGTTGGGAGGGTCCTCAACCCCCTAATCGTAGAAGGGCAGGTCCAAGGGGGCGTGGTCCAGGGGATCTCCCAGGCTCTCCTTGAGCAGATAGTGTACGACGAGGATGGCCAGCTCTTGACCTCGACGCTGTCCGAATACTTGATCCCGTCGACCGACACCTCACCCATGATAGAGTGTTACAGGACAGAGACGCCGTCACCGCTCAATCCGCTGGGGTTGAAGGGGGTCGGTGAAGCCGGCACAATCGCTGCCACCCCGACGGTCGCGAATGCGGTGGAGGACGCGCTCTCCCCCTTCGGGGTGACGGTCGAGAGACTCCCTCTCACGCCATCCTACGTCTGGTCCTTGATGCAATCCAAACGCTCTGGCTCGTGAAATAGCGGCTTCTTCGGTCCGCTCGTCAGCGTCTACACGTCTTGGGGTCGTCCCTCTAGGTTATTCACTTTCTTGTAGCCAGACCTCTTCAGTAGGTGGTCCCCAGCGCGCGACGGTTGACACACCCAAAAGTCCTCAGCCAGATGACGCTAAGTTAACAGAACCCTAATGCAAGAGAATCGCGTATTAGGAGACACCATTGTTTGAGCTACCTACAATGGGTCTTCTCAAGTCGCTAGGAGGAGGATTTCTCGGGATGACGGTCTCAATTCTCGTCACGATCGGCGGCTGCGTCTTCATTCCCTTTCTTTTTGTAATGCCCCTCAGTGGACTCGTTTCAGATGTTTTGCTTCAGTACTTCTTGCTCCCTGTTCTCCTGATGCTCCCGAGCATTGCCATAGGCTATCTCGCGTATAGGCGGTGGGGTGCCAGGACACTCGGTCTGGTGATGGTGTCGACAGGATTGATTCTATCGGCTTGGCTCGCAGCCTCGTTCTTCGGCTTCGAACCTTTCTGAATCCTTTGAACCTCCTTGCGGGCTGAACCCATATGGGTGTGGCCCCAGGCCGGGCTAAACTCAATCATGCAGAGAGGGGACATCCTATGAAGTCCACTCATGAAGGCATCAACCAGAGTGAGTTACAAAGCCAGCACAATCCCTGCCATCTCGATGCTTATCTAAGGCCGGAAACTGCGTGACATGAATGAATTACACCGAACCATACATCCCGACTCCGGAAGACATCATACCGAAGATGCTCACCTTGGCTTCTGTGATGCCAGATGAGATAGTGTTCGATCTCGGTTCGGGCGACGGCAGGATGGTGATAGCAGCGGCAAAGGACTTTCATGCCAGAGTGGTGGGAGTCGAGATTCGGAGGCGCCTAGTGAGGGAGTGCCGCAGAAGGGTGAAGGGGATGGGGCTGTCCCATCAAGTCACGATCTCATGTCGCAACTTCAAGAGGATAAGCTTGAGAAAGGCTGACGTTCTTGCCATGTATCTTTCGAGCTACACTCTGAACTTGATGGCGCCCAAGTTCATGAAGGAACTGAGGCCTGGTGCCAGAATCGTAAACTTCGATTATCCGATTCCCGGTTGGAGGCCCGAGCGTAGAGTAGAGGTCACGCCTGCGGGCTGGAGGAAGCCTCATCCGATATACCTGTACGTGATGTGAACCAAGCCGACCCGTCAGGCGGGGGCGAGTTTCAAACATTCAAGATTTACCGAGAAAAGTCCTCTAGCTAGAACTATCCTCATACGCACGTTGCATGTGAAAATCGTGAATATCTACTCTCTGAGAATAGCGTCTCGAAGCTGAAACTCAGATGCCGAGAGCTGACCTGAGACCTTTGTACCTGTTTCTTATGGTCACTTCGGTCACCCCAGCAGCTTCAGCAACATCCTTCTGCGTCTTAGTTTCGCCTTCCAACGTGCAGGCAACGTATAGCGCCGAAGCTGCAAATCCCATCGGGTCTTTGCCAGCTGTTATCCTCATCTGCTTGGCCCTGAACAGTATCTCCCGTGCCCTTCTCTGCGTTCTCTCGGACAGTCCTGCTTTAGACGCTATCTTGGTTACGCACCTCGATGGATCTGCCACTGGCATCCTGATGTCCAGCTCCTTGAGCAAGAGCCTGTAGGACCTCGCAAGGTCCTTTCTCTTGACATTGCTCACTGCTGCCACATCTTTCAAGGATCTTTGAACTTCCATGTCCCTGCAGGCGGCGTAGAGCGATGCTGCTATGATGGATGTGATGGACCTTCCTCTCACAAGACCCCTCTCGAAGGCCTTTCTGTAGAAGTAGGCGGCCTTCTCCGTGACTGACTCCGACACAGCGAGCTTGTCCGAAAACCTTCGTAGCTCGCTGAACGCCTGCCTTAGGTTCCTGTCCGCGGATTCGTGCACCTGGCTTCTTCGATCCCACGTCCTCAGTCTCTCGACCGTGGATTTCATGGAACCAGACAACGACTTCCCTGATGCATCCTTGTTCACGCCTCCTATTACTGTGGCAAGGCCCATGTCATGCATTGCTATGGAGGTGGGGCTTCCAGTCCTGCTTCTGTTGTCCTTTTCTTCGCTAGAGAAAGACCTCCATTCCGGACCCGCCTCTACGGCCTTCTCCTTCATTACGAAACCGCAATTACTGCAAAAGAATTCCCCTCTGGGGCTATCAGTTACCATTAGCCTCTTTCCGCATTTGGGGCATTTGTCCAGTGTTCTCTCTGATTTCAGCAGTCTCGAAAAACCCGTGTTATGGGACACTTTGTATCACAAATCTGAGACGTTTAAGTCTCACAGTGTGAAATTGCTCATCCGATATATAAACTCCGAGTGTCCGTTTTTCCCTTTGAGTTGAAGGCAATTGCCAAATGTCTAGATCTTTGTTGTTGATTCTAGTCTGTCCCAGACTAAGAGGTCAAAACACGTGAAATTGAACATCTATTCTGCGTTTGCCTCTTCTTTGCGAACTGACATACCCGTAAGTCACTTCTTTTATAGCATGCAATTGCTTGGAGGGTCAGTGTCGTCCAAGCACTAGGAGATGAAAGAACGAGTTACGGACGCGGAGGCGGTTACGGGCGCTCTGGTTATGGTGGAGGTTCTAGGTCGGAGGGACCCAAGCCAGTGGAAGTTGGCAAGGAGTACGACGTCACCATTACCGAATCGAGCAGAAGGGGCGACGGAGTGGCCAAAATCGACGGCTTCGTCATCTTTGTCACCGGCGGAAAGCAAGGAGAGAAGGCGCGAATCAAGATCACCCAAGTAGGCCCAAGATTCGCCAACGCCACGATAGTAGGCACTGCTTCTCAGGGTACGAGTTAGAACTCGTTCCCCGTAAGGGACGGAGGATCACTCCGTCTATCCCTTTTTCATTTGGGGTATGGGGAATGCGCCCCTTTATAGTGTGCAGCTGTCCGACGAAAGACAGCATGACAAACGAGGAAGAAGAACAGGAGGCTAGGTCCAAATTCTACGGCAGTCAAGCTGTAGCCAAATACATCAAGGCCGTCGGCATACCGAAGACCAGAGGCACGTTCAGGGACATGGTTGCATCAGGCAGTTCCGAAGACTTGGACAGCAAGAAGGGCCTTGAGCTGATTGCTTGTCTGGGCAAGGTGACCTTCATGAAGCACCCCCAGCAAACCAATATCTTGGACAAGTCAAACGGCAAGATAATAGCGTCGATCGAGTAGAAGATCCGAACGCTCGAGCGCATAACCAACCAACCTGAACGAGTCCTGAAAATTGATTCTTACTGAGACTCATGGTCGCACGGAGGGTCAGTAAGTCATGAGCCCTTTTTCCTCGAGCATCACGTGCAGGTTGTTCACGGCCCTGTAGACGTCGCCCTCTCTCTTCGCTCCAGTGCAGACGAGCTTCCCAGAGGTGAAGAGAAGAATCACTGTCTTCGGGTCTGCCATCCGGTGGATCAGACCGGGGAACTGCTCAGGCTCGTACATCGATTTTGGTAGCAGTCTAGCCGCTTCCTCTAGGCGAATCTTCCCCCCAAGGTTCACTGATGCCACCATATTCTGTATCACTATCCTCGCCTCGTTCTTGATGGGGATGCCCCCTTTCTTCAACCTCCTGACTACCTCTTGCACTGCCTTTCTCGACTGGTCCTCTGATTTTGCACCCGTACAGACCATCTTCCCGGAACTGAAAATCAGGGTCGTCGTCTTTGGGCTCTTCAGTTTGAAGACCAGTCCAGGAAATCGGTCGGGATGATACTCTGCTTCAACAAAGCTCTTGGCTATCAGGTTGAGGTCGACCCTCTGATCTATTGAGGCAGTGGCGACAACGTTCTCGATGCATACCATTGCCTTCGTTTGGGGCATTGTTGAAGCGTGAAGAGTCGACGACATATATAGCATGCTAACGTGATCGGGAATTGGACGATAACATCGGGGCATGCAAGGCTTGACTGGTATATGAGACGAGAAAAGGAAGGCTGAACTGACTAGCATCGAAATCAGGTGTGGAGCACATGAGTTACCGCTCTGCTGCAATAGGGGGACACCTAACGTCAAAGGGTTACCTCGAATATATCGATCAAAGGCTGGGTTTTTCGAGAGGAACCATCTACGACCTCTGTTTGACAGCCATGAAGTCGAAGACCGAATCCAAGCCGGGGGTCAAGGTGACATACAGAGGAGAGACCGAACGCCAGATGCGTGTGGCTCCTCGTCATTTCGTTCAGGTGCATAGAGCCATATTCTTGATAGAGTTCAAGATGACCAAGGGGGGAAAGCAGATCGACCGCGTGGTTCAGGTCCATCTTGAGATGTAGCGGTTCCACCAATTCTCTGACCCGAACATGCTTCAGAATCGCGATGAGAGACAGTGTTTCCGAAAGACGTCCTAAGCGCGGCGAGTACGCTGTTAAGCAAGGAGGACTGCTTCAGCGGGTAGTCCTGAGACCCATGTCTGAAAGGCATAACTATGGCGCTACGGCTTCATTTCCGAAGTTGTCCGATTACGAGTCAGAAGAAGAGAAACTGAGGAAGCTATACGACCAAGCGCGCGCACAAGGAAATAAGAAGAAGAAAAGGGAATACAAGGAGAAAATCGCCGAACTAAACCGACTCCGCAAGTCTGCTCAACGAGAGAGTAATAGATCGAAGAGCTAGGGTTTCCCAGTACTTTTCTTCTTTAAGAATCAAGGCGCTGCAGAGCATACGTCTGGAGACCCGGCTACTAACCGAAGGCCTACATTACAGGCCGGGCCAACCTCAACCATGAAGAGAGGGGATATCCTCGAAGCCCTTTTCTAATGACGTTAACTGCTTCTATAGGTCTCCCACGGATGAATTCTGCGCTTGAAACGAGTTTCGGGTTTCAAGAGTTCCCCCTAAAATAGTTCGGGGGCTGTGCACCGCGCCTGGAGGAAGAGATTCTTGCCGTCGTTCATCATAGAAGCGGACCGGCTGGTCAAGTTCTACGGCAGGGCGAAGGAACCGGCTCTCGACGAGCTGGGGCTAAAGGTGCCTGAGGGGAAGATCTTCACCCTCCTTGGAAGGAACGGGGCTGGCAAGACGACCTTCCTGAGGATCGCCACCACCCAGTTGCTCCCAACGTCGCGTCGAGTTCAAGCAAGAACTCACCACAGAGTGGTTCGGAACCTATGCCATATTCATGGATCCTGATGGAAACGAGTTCTGGATGTAGCGCGCAGCGCACTCCCTGTGGGTTCTTGACAAAAGACCAGGAGATGTCCTCTTTACACGTCAGGGCAGCACATAGCCTGATTCACTGAGTCAGACGGGGATTCAATCAGGGAAAACGCTAACAGATTAGGCTCAAGATGTATTAACAATCGTCAGACGGTCAATTCAGGAAAGTGGTATTCCATCATGAGAGAGGTGCGCTTCCACGGGAGAGGCGGCCAAGGGGTCGTCTCAGCTGCACAGATGTTAGCGGACGCAGCAGTCCTTGAGGGGAAATACGTTCAAGCCTTTCCCGAGTTCGGTGCGGAGAGGTCAGGGGCCCCCATAGCGGCCTACGCCCGTTTCAGCGACGGACCGATTGAGATGCATTCATTCATCCGCAACCCTGATGTCGTGGTAGTCGTCGACAGGACGATGGCGTACTTCAAGAGCACGACTGCGGGGTTGGCGGTTGGAGGGTACCACATTTGCAATTACGAAGGCCCTCCTGGTGAACTCCGCGCGAGGCTGGACCTGGACCCGTCTGTGAAAGTCTTGACACTGGACGCCACCGGAATAGCGATGAAGAGTCTCGGGAGGGACTTCCCGAACACCCCGATGCTGGGAGCGCTCCTAAAGGCCACCAAACTTGTGGGCTTCGACTCGTTAGCGAAAGTCCTAGGGGAGAGGTTCAAGGGGGCTGTGGGCGCTGGGAATGCGGCGGCCCTGAAGCTGGGGTACGAAGGGGTGAAGGCCGAATGAGCAGGAACGAGCTCGAAGAAGCCGCGGTCGTGAAGGGGGGCACGTCCTCTGCCTACGTGGTCTCAGGCTGGAGGGTGAAGCGACCCGTAATCAATGAAGCAAAATGCACGAACTGTTTGATCTGCTGGATATACTGCCCGGAGCCGGCTATCGTGAGGCACGAGGGGGCGAAGGTCACGATAGACTATGAGCATTGCAAGGGGTGCGGAATCTGCGCGGCCGAGTGCCCCTTGACGGCGATCAGCATGGTGATGGAGCCATGACCCAAATGGAGGCGGCAAAGGCGGTCGCTCTCCAGGGCGACGAGGCAGTGGCAGAGGCCGTCAGGCAATGCGACGTGGACGTGGTCGCCGCATATCCCATCACTCCTCAGACGATAATCGTGGAGAAGCTCGCGGAGTTCGTGGCCACGGGTAGGTTCAGCGGGGAATTCATAACCGTCGAATCGGAACACAGCGCTCTCTCGGCGTGCCTAGGAGCTTCGGCGACGGGCGCTCGAGTCTTCACAGCCACCTCAAGCCAGGGCCTCGCGTACATGCACGAGATGCTGTACAATGTGTCAGGGATGCGGCTCCCAATCGTGATGGCCGTGGCCAACAGGGCCTTAAGTGCCCCACTGGTCCTTAACGCTGACCACAGCGACATGATGGGCTCCAGGGACTCCGGATGGATCCAGGTCTATGCGGAGAACGTAGAGGAAATCTACGACCGGACGATTCAACTCTTCCGGCTGTCAGAGGACCCAAGGGTGATGCTCCCGTCTGCAATCAACTTCGAAGGCTTCATCCTTTCGCATGACAAGGAGAGAGTGCGTCCGCTCGAGGACGGACCCATCAAGAGGTTTCTGAGAAGGCCGACGACTAAGCACCGCCTGGACCCCAAGGACCCGTTCACCTTCGGCGCAATAGCGACACCCGACACCTACTACGAGTTCCGAATGCAACAGGCCGAGGCCATGAGGAACGCCCTTGTTGTCTTCGAGGAAACGGAGAAGGAGTTCGAGGCCTTCAGCGGCAGGAGGTATGGGGCCGTGGATGCCTACAATACTGATGGAGCAGACCGCGTCGCTGTCGTGAACGGATGCACCGCAGGGACGATGCGAGTAGCCGCCAGAGCCATGAACGCTGGTGGTGAGAACGTGGGCGTGCTGGCTATCAAGCTCTATCGGCCATTTCCAACCGAGGAGGTCGTCTCTCGACTCAGAAAGGCGAAGTCGGTCATGACCATGGACAGGAGCATCAGCCTTGGAGCCCCCTCGGGTCCCATCGCGGAGGACGTCAAGTCGGCTCTGAAGGGAGCGGGGGTTAATCAACCAGTGATGAGCTTGGTCTACGGGATCGGGGGCCGAGACGTGACGGTCGAAGATGGGAAGAGGATATTCGCCCTAGCTAAAGACGAGACTTCGTTCGGCGAGGATTCAGTGATGTACGGAGTGAGGAGTTAGATGTACGAGCAGGTCAAGGGCCTAAAGGAGCTCCCGATGGACGAGCCCCTTTCTCCCGGCCACCGTCTCTGCCCCGGATGCGGGGCCTCACTCGTCGTCAGACAGGTCCTTCTTGCCGCTCCTAAGGACACCATAGTGGCCAACGCGACCGGCTGCCTGGAGGTGTCTACGGCCTTGTACCCATATTCAGCCTGGAACAGACCCTGGATCCACTCTGCGTTCGAGAACGCGCCAGCTGTGGCGTCGGGGATCGAAGCCGGCTTCAAGGCTCTGACCAAGCGTGGCGAAGCCGAGGAGCATCCAATCGTGGTCTTCGGAGGAGACGGTGGAACCTATGATATAGGACTCCAGGCGCTCTCTGGCGCAATTGAGAGAGGACAGAGGTTCCTCTACGTGTGCTACGACAACGAAGCCTACATGAACACTGGAATACAGAGGTCGGGAGGAACTCCAATGGGAGCGTGGACGACCACCACTCAGGTGGGTTCCGCCCAGGCAGGGAAGACGGGGGCCAAGAAGGACATAATGTCCATAGTGGTGGCCCATCATGTTCCCTACGCCGCCACAGCCTCGATTTCTCACTGGCGGGACTTGATGAACAAGGTGAGGAAGGCGCTTTCGAAGGACGGACCGACTTTCATGCAAGTAATGGCGCCCTGCACACGGGGCTGGCGGTTCGACTCCGCCAAGACCATTAAGATGTCCAAGCTGGCGGTAGAGACCCGGTTCTTTCCGTTGTATGAGGTCGAGGATGGGGTCTACAAGATAACGATCCCTGTCACGAGCCCCAAGCCTATAGACGAATACCTGAAAGCCCAAGGCCGATACTCCCACCTATTCCTCCAACAGAACGCAGCCGAGCTCGAGACTGTGAAGAAGGGTGTCGAGGACAACTACAAGCGCCTCGAGAAACTCTCGCAACTGTCGAGCCAGGTATACGGTCCCTAAACCGGACAGAGTCATTCTCCAGCGTCGAGATGTCAGGCGGGCCAGATGGAAGTGCTGAAGCTGGACTCTGACACTCCCTCTCTCCGGGAATCCTTAATGGCAACCGAGGTAATCTTACGCAAAGAGATGTCGTTCTCGACCAGGCTGACGAAGCCCTCTGGCAAGGAGGCAATTCTCTACCGCAATCTGCCGAGCGGCAGGGTCCAATGCACCGCGTGTGCGAGGAAGTGCCAAATTGGGGAAGGCCAGGTCGGCTTCTGCGGAGTAAGAGGGGTCATAGGAGGGCGATTGTACCTCCTCGTATACGGCAGAGTGGTGGCAGAGCACATCGACCCAATCGAGAAGAAGCCCGTTGTCCACTACAGACCGGGCTCAAAGGTCTTCTCTATTGCGACGAGCGGATGCTCATGGGCGTGCTCCTACTGTCAAAACAGCGATATCAGCCAGCTGCGGAAGATCGAGGGCATCGAAGCCGCGCCTGACGAGATCGTCCAGAATGCGATCGACCACGGTTGCGAAGGGGTCGCCTACACATACAACCAACCCACGGTATTCATGGAGTACGCACACGACGTCGGTGTGCTGGCGAGGTCAAAGGGCCTCTTCAACATCTTCGTCTCCAACGGATATGACACACCGGAGACAGTCGGGCTGATGAGAGAGTTCCTGGACTGCGTGACGGTCGACTTCAAAGGGAGCGGCGAGACGAACTTCGCGAGAAAGTACATCGCAATCCCAAACGCAGACCCGATCTACGAGAGTCTGCTCGAGATCAAGAATCACACCAGCGTACGCATCGAGATAACCGACCTGATCGTTCCACGCGTGGGAGAATCGCTTGAGGCGGCGGAGAAGCTCTGCAGATGGCTTCACGACAACCTCGGTCCGGATACCCCGGTCCACTTCCTGCGGTTCCACCCCGACTACAAGATGATGGACTTCCCCCGGACTCCCGTGGAGGTCCTCGAGAAGCATCACAAGATAGGGAAGGAGGCTGGCCTGAACTACGTCTACATCGGAAACGTCCCAGGCCACCCGGCCGAAAACACATACTGTCCCGGATGCGGGAAGGTCTTGGTCAAACGATATGGTTACGAAATTCTCGAGTACAACTTGGACAAGAGGAACAGGTGCAACTCTTGTGGTTACAAGACGCCCATCGTCGGTCCCCTGAGCCCGTCGTACAAGGAAGACAGGTTCGTCTCTGTAATCAACTGACCATCTGGGCGTCAAGCTTCTGCTTGACGAACTTCTCCGCGTCCAGGAGCGCCTTGCAGCCGTCGGCAGCCGCGGTTATCGCCTGTCTATATCGGAAGTCATGAACGTCTCCCGCCGCGAAGACCCCGGGGACACTACTCTCAGTCACGTTCTTGACTGCAACGTACCCTTTCTCGTCAAGCTCGACCTGTCCCTTGAAGATCTCAGTGTTGGGGTCGTAGCCTATCGCGACGAAGAGACCGTCGACCTCCAACACGCCATCCTGCCCGGTCTTCAGGTTCTTCGTCCTGATCCCCTGCACGCGCCTCTCTCCAAGCACCTCAGTAACGACCGTGTCCCAAACGAAACTGATCTTGGGATTCGAGCACGCCTCCTTCTCCAGTGCCGCACTAGCCCTCAGTTCATCCCTTCTGTGAATCACATGTACGGAGCTCGCGAACTTCGCTAGGAACGTGGCTTCCTCCATTGCCGTGTCGCCTCCGCCCACGACGGCGACTTTTTTCCCCCTGAAGAAGAAGCCATCGCAGACCGCGCAGTTGGAGACTCCCCTGCCCATCAACCGCATTTCAGATGCGAGGTTCAGCCTCCTGGGGTTCGCCCCGGTGGCGATTATCACTGACAGAGCTCTGACGACCCCGCTGTCTGTCTGTATCTCGAAGGGATAGACGCCAAAGTTGACTTTCACTACATCCTCCTGAATCAGCTTGGCACCGAGCCTCTCAGCCTGGGACTTCATCTTCATCATCAGGTCTGGCCCCATCACCGTATCCGGAAACCCAGGGAAGTTCTCCACCTCGCTCGTCAGCATCAGCTGGCCGCCGTACTTCGTTCCCATGTACACTACTGGGTCAAGGTCAGCCCTGCAACCATAGATGGCAGCCGTGAGTCCTGCAGGACCTGAGCCGATGATTACGAGTTTTCTCGTGCCCGCGTTCATTTCTGAACCTCAGGCAGCTCCTCTGCCTCATAAATTTGCCTCCGCAGGATTGATCGGCTACAGCAGCTTTGCTTCTCTCTGAACCACATGCAGCTCATCAGATAGCTGGTTGAGCGCTCTCTCGAGCCTTTTCGAGTACTGGGGCAGAAGCCTGTCGAAGACTTCCTTCCTCATTCTTTTGGTGTAGTACTGCTCGTAGAGGTTCAGCTTGTCCTTGGTGGCCCTGTCCACCTCTCTTTCGGTAGTGTGGATTTGGTTCAGCAAGTCGAAGAACTTCTGGGTTGTCGATTTCTGCTTGACCTCGTTCAGCCTTTGGAGAGCCCTGCTCCTGAACGTGTCAAGACGCCCTCTAATTTCGTCGAAGTATGTCCTGTTGAGCTCGTTGGGGTCTGCCGCAGCCACTTCGGGCCAGACGCTGTTGATAATGTTCGTCTTCTCGTCGAACGCCTTGATCATGGCGGAGGCCCTTTCGGTCGACGACTCCTCTTCAGTCTCTTCCTCCTCGGTCATCGCGGTCCTTGAGACGAAGAGCCCCATCAGAAGGAGAACGAATATCAGGGAAGCCGCCGGCACGCTTCGGTCCACCCCCCAACCCACTGACAGACCGTAGTTCATCGCGAAGCGCCCCGTCTCCCAGGGGGCAGGATCGACGTCCGAGAAGGTAGAAGGATGTCCTTGGACAACCTTAACACCGACCGGCAGAGAGAATCCAATGACGTACGAATCTACGAATGCGGCTATGGGAGCGGTCGTTGGCAGGTCCAATGTGATCTCCCCCCCTGAGGCGTTGTAGTATTTCTGGGGCAGAGGATATTGATAGACCAAAGTGTAATTCGTTTTCGGATTCACCGACGCTATTCCGGCCGAGGAGAGGGTGATGCCGTAATTGTTGAGTGTAACACTTGTCGGGTTCAACAGGTGGGGGACAGCTGGAGGCAACACAGTGATCTTCCCGCTGGCTGACGCCAGCGGTGAAATGTACAGCGTTGTCAACGAGGTCGTCCCGAGGTTCCCAAACGATATCTGGTCGGTGACTACCGGGTTCATCTTTGAGTCAACCGATATCGTTCTCTTCGCCTGGTAGACCACTAGCGGATGGAAATCCTGCCCTGAGGCCTGTTTGATCGTCTTCAGTTGCAACACAGCCTCCGGTGCCGTGACATTCTTCAGAGTCGCTGAATAGGTGGTACTTGTCGCAGTGACCCCTGAGACGAGACCAGTCGGAGACGTTGCGAACTGAGTCGAGGCAGGCAACTTGACGACCTCATTGAGACTGCCGACGGTCAGGTTCACGGAGGGCCTGATGAGCACCTGGACCTGCAGGCTCCCGTTGGTGGCCGTCGAGACCACGCCGTCGAGTATCACCCTCAGCATGAAGGTTGTGTTAGCCCCAGCGGCCAACGACTGCCCGCCGAGGACGTTGTACGGACCTCCCACTCCCACATTGATTGCGAAGCCAAGTTTGAAGCCGCTGCCCGTGAGATTATACGAAGCCACTTTGGACGAGAGGTTGCCGAGACCTACGGAGATGTCAGGCACCGTGAGGCTGGCTGTCCCCGTGTTGGTGTATCTTACGGTCTCGTTGACAATCGCATACCCATACCTGTTGAGAATGTACTGGCTGGTCACCTGCAACTGGGGGCTCGTCTGAGCGTGCGCCACAGGCTGCGCCGGCACAGCCAACATCAGCAGCATGATGAAGAGGGCAGCAGAAACTAATCGCTTCAAGCGAATGTCTCCACGCCGCTATGTTCTTATTTTAAGCGTTTTTTGGGTGGTTCGAATGCGAGGAATGCGCCCGCGCCATCCGCTACTCCCTAACCTCGACGAGGCTATTCTATCCGCGATGCTGGCCAAGGTTGGCGCAGGTTCCGTAGACGAGCTCTTTTCCGACATACCTCCGAAGGTCAGACTCAACCGGAAGCTTAGACTGCCTGAGGGGGACAGCGAATACGGCGTCAGGCGCGATGTCCAGAGCAGGCTTGCCACCAACCGGACTCCGCCAGGGGCGCTCTGCTTCCTGGGCGGCGGTGTCTGGCCCCACTATGTGCCCGCCGTAGTTGAATCCATCATGGCAAGGCAGGAGTTCTACACAAGCTACACACCATACCAGGCCGAGATCAGTCAGGGGATGCTACAGGCGCTCTTCGAATACCAGAGCTTGATGTGCGACCTCCTCGGGATGGATGCGTGTAACAGCTCGCTGTACGACTGGGCCTCAGCTGCAGGCGAGGCGATTAGGATGGCAGCAAGGGTGACAGGCAGGAAGAAGGCCCTTGTCGGTGCAAACATCGGCCCCCAGAGGCGCGCGGTCATCCAGACCTATGTCGAGCCTGCAGGAGTCGAACTCGAGTCGGTGAAGTTCGACAGGTCGAAGGGAACCCTGGACGCCGCAGACCTCAGAGCCAAGACCTCCGACGGCATGGCCTGCCTCTACTTCGAGAACCCAAACTACTTTGGCATCATCGAAGACGGAGCGGAGGAACTCGTTTCCTCGATTCACGAGGCCGGGGGGTTGGCGGTGGCCGGGGTCGACCCCATCTCCCTCTCCCTTGTCAAGGAACCAGGGGCCTACGGCGCCGACATCGTAGTGGGCGAGGGACAGCCGCTCGGGATTCCGATGAACTATGGCGGACCCCACCTTGGCGTCTTCGCCGTCAGAGACATGAAATTGGCAAGGAGTATGCCCGGCCGGCTTATTGGAATCACCACCCCAGTCGGAGACCCTGACAGGAAGGCTTTCGCCATGGTCCTGCAGACGAGGGAGCAGCACATCCGACGAGAGGCAGCGAATTCGAATGTCTGCACCAACCAGTCCCTTATGGCGGTAGCCGCCGCGAGCTACCTCTCGCTATTAGGCAAGGAGGGGTTTCACAGGCTTGGGGAGACGATAATATCGAACTCGCACTATGCCGTCAAGAGGCTTTCGCTGGTCAAGGGAGTCTCCTCGCCCTATTTCACTGGCTCATTCTTCAAGGAATTCGTCATCTCTTACAGCAATGCGAAGGCGGCGTCAGTCTTCCGACAAATGGCGAAATCTGACGTGCTGGGAGGATATCCAATTGACGGAAGCTTCGGACTTGGCGTCGAGGCAGCATCGTTCTGCGTGACCGAAGTCCACACCCGAGCCGACATCGAGCGTCTCGCGGCTGCCCTAGAGGAGGCCCTCTGACATGTCGACTGAATTCCGACAGGCACGCTGGAATGAGCCCCTCCTGAATGAGCTAAGCAGGTCAGGGAGGATAGGGATGCTCCCGCCCTCGGACCCGAGCATCGAGAAGGAGGTTCCGGATCCGACCCACCTTGTCCCAGCGTCCATGAGGCGCGAATCTGTCAAGCTTCCGGAACTCTCCGAGTTACAGGTCCTGAGACACTTCAACCGTCTTTCCCAGATGAACTTCTCGGTTGAGCTCGGGATGTATCCCCTTGGTAGTTGTACGATGAAATACAATCCGAAAGTCTCGGAGATGCTCTCTTCTGCCGACTCGATGAAGCAGGCCCATCCACTTCAACCGCAGGAGACGGTCCAGGGCATCCTTTCGATACTGTACGACCTAGAACGCATGCTCAGCGAGATTACCGGGATGTCGAGGTTCTCACTCTCTACGGCTGCAGGGGCGCAAGGCGAGTTCGCTGGCGTCCTGATGATTAGGAAGTATCTGCGAGAGAATGGTGGAGAACGTAGGGATGAAATCATCGTGCCCGACTCAGCCCACGGCACCAACCCTGCAAGCGCCGCGATGGCCGGGTGCAAGGTGATCAAGGCCCCGTCTGACTCCAGCGGGCAGGTCAGGGCGAAGGCAGTCCGACAGTTGGTCTCTGAAAGGACGGCGGGAATGATGCTCACCGTCCCCAACACGCTGGGTTTATTCGAGAGCGAGGTGGCCGAAGTGTCTGAGGCCATACACGACGCGGGAGGTTTGATGTACTACGACGGCGCCAACATGAATGCCCTTCTCGGTAGGGCGCGACCGGGCGACATGGGTTTCGACATAGTCCATCTGAACCTGCACAAGACTTTCGGGACCCCTCACGGGGGCGGGGGCCCAGGCGCCGGTCCGGTAGGCGCGACCGAGAAGCTTGTCGAGTATCTCCCGGTCCCGGTCCTGTCACACAGAGCGGACACGTACTCACTCGATTACGGTTTGAAACATTCGATTGGTCCACTCAAGGGCTTCGTGGGGAACTCCGCCGTCCTGCTCCGAGCTTACGTGTACATCCGCCTTCTGGGGGCTTCAGGCCTCTCCGACGTCTCCTCTCTCGCCGTCCTCGCCGCGAATTATCTCTGGAAGAGCCTCGATCCAGATGCATTCCAAGTCTCACACGGGGCGGGCCTTCGCCGGAAGCATGAGGTGGTCGTCTCTGTTAAGGGCGAACTGCCGGGAAGTGCGCTCAAGGTGGCGAAGGCGATCCTTGACTACGGCATGCACGCGCCGACGGTCTATTTCCCCCTGATCGTTAGCGAAGCGTTGATGATTGAGCCGACCGAGTCCGAACCGATGGAGATGCTAGACGAATACGCGGAGTCTATGAACAAGATCTACAGGTCGCTGAAGGACGGGACCCTCGGTGATGTGCCTAAGAACACTAGCGTCGGGAAGGTGGATGAGGTCAAAGCATCGCATCCGCTGACGCTAAAGGTCCATTGGTAAGGCCAAAGGTCATATATCCTGCTATAGTTCGCGAGGAGCCAACGTGGGCAACGATCTAGAGACACGTGTCTCAGAGCATCTGAAGGCCATAATCGATGAGGAGACGACGAGGAAATTCGGCGAGCTCAACATCATAACCGACGTCTCTGAGATCGCCACTGGGTCAATAAGAGTGAAGTTCCAACCGTTCTCCGCCTACAGTCCTCTCGCAGTCGACACGGGTAGAAACATCAGGGACGCGGCACTTGCCGTCAAAGGGGTCAAGACCGTGCGCGTGGAGTGCGGCGGGCACATGCTGGATGAGCTCGTCGACAGGATTGTCAACAAGGACGAAATCAAACCGAAGGTCACGAAGTAGGCTTATCGCTGCCCGACAAGACGGAGTAAAACAAAATTGGACGAAGGGTCAACAATATTGACTTATGGGTTTGTAAATCGATTGGCTCGCATGACGCCTGCGTCCTAGGAATGCTATCGAATGATTCTACTGAAGTCACCGCCGTCGGAATAGGAAGTGCAGGCAGCAGAATCGTCTCCCTGCTGAGCAAGTATTCTCTGCTCGTCAGCAGGTTTGCATATGTGTCATGCGACAGGGACGACCTCTCAAACGCCGGGATCGGAGAGAAGATACTCATCGAGTCGCCCATCGACCAGAAACTGACGCCGGCGATGGTCCGGGGCCTTGCTCTCTGGTCTCACTCGAAGATCAGGGACGCTGTCGAGGGCTCTAAAGTGGTTTTCGTTGTGGCCGGGCTGGGAGGCGCCACTGGGAGCGGCTTATCACCGCTGGTAGCTGCGATTGCAAGGGATACCGGGGCCACCACGGTAGGCGTCGCCGTGATGCCGTTCGAATTCGAAGGCAAATTGAAGTTCTACGCTGGCACATCGCTAAAGCGCCTCCGCGCGGCTTCGAGAGGAGTGATAGTCATCGACAACGACACGCTGATGAGGTCTTCTCCGGAGGATTCCACCCTCACCAGCCTATACGACTTGGCCAACAGGGAGGCAGTCAACGCTCTAGGCTCCCTCTTATCGAAGTCTTCCGAGACTTCGGTCTCAGTCGGCCTGAACAAGCTACTAGGGACCGTTCTCCAGGACGGATACTCGCTGTTGGGAGTCTCAGGCAGCGAGTCGATTGACAAGGCCGAGGAGGCACTGGCTGGGGCCGTCATTTCGATAAACAAACTCGCGGAAGCCAAGGAGGCCAGCCGTGCTGTGGTGATGCTCTGTGGCGATGCCTCGCTGTCAGGTCAGGAGGTCGGCCTGGTCGTGAAAAGGCTCGGCTCAATGATAAACAACCAAATGGTCGACGTAGAGTACGGCGTGAACTATTCAGGAACAGCTCAGCTGCAGGTCAGCCTTCTTGCGTCGGGGTTCACGTCCACGAAGTACGATGAATACGACCCCCTCGGCAGGGTCTTCGCAGGGAGAACGATTGACGACGAAATGGACTCTGCCCTTCCGCTTGGTCTAGAGTCCCTTCAATCCTGCGACTAGCCGAGCATCATTCGAACCTTACCGAGGTCCTTCTCTTCGATCTTCCTGAATACCGGTTTCGGTTCGCCTATCTTCTGCCCTGTTTCGACCCTCAATCCTGAGGCTGCAGCCCACCCGTCCTCACTGAGCGGCCTATCGAAGCCCAACTGGACCCAGAATTCCTCCGAGCTGATTGGCAGAAACGGGTTCAGCAGGGTCGCAAGCCCGGCTACAAGATTGCAGGAGTAGTACGCTGTTGTGGGCTCTTCCTCCGCGTTCTCCCAAGGCGCTTTGTGCTGGAAGTAACGGTTGCAGCTTCCCGAGAAATCGAGAACTCTCTTGAGCGCCCTGTCGTAGTGTCCCTCCTCTATCAGCCGGCCGGTCTCCCCAACCGCTTCTTCGAGTTCCCTCAAGATTGCTTCCTCCTCTTTGCCCGCTCTGCCAGGCTCAGGGACAATCCCGCCATGTTTGTTCTTCACAAAGACTAGGGCTCTGTAGACGAAGTTTCCGATACTCGCGACCAACTCGTTGTTGATCTTGTCGGCGAACTCCTGGAGTTCGAAGTTGGCGTCCGCCTGACTGTAGGGTATTATCCTGGTCAGGTAGAACCTCAGGTAGTCGGGCGGGAAGTATTCCAGGAAGTCCCTGATCGTAATCATCCAGTGCTTGCTTCTTGATATCTTCTTCCCCAACAGGAGCAGATGTCCCCTTGTCGGAATCTTGTCGGGAAGTTTGTACTCACCCTCGCCCATCCTCATGCTGGGGAGGAACAGGTAGTGGTGATACACGATGTCCTTCCCGATGAAGTGGTATACCTTCGAGTCGTTCCAGTACTTCTGGCCAGCTGTGCCGCTCTTACCTGCAGCCTTCAGGGCAGCTGTGATGTAGCAGAGATGGTTGTCGAACCAGCCGTAAAAGACCTTGCCCTCAGCCTCCTCGAGCGGAACGGGAACCCCCCAGGAGATATCTCGCGTGATGTCCCAGTCCTGCAGACCGTCCTTGATCCAGTTGAACACGTAGTTCTTGGCGTCAGGCTGCAGCTCCTCATTCTCCCTTAGCCATTCTTCGAGTCTCTTGGAGAAGGCTGACAGCTTGAAGAAGTAGTGAGTACTCTTCCTCATCGCCGGGGGCCTTCCACAGATTGCACAGTGCGGACTCAGGATCTGGCCGGGCTGCAGTGTTCTTCCGCAGTTGTCACACGCGTCCGAGTATTGGTCCTCTGCGCCGCAGTAGGGGCACTTCCCCTTGACATACCTGTCTGGGAGGAATTTCCTATCATATTCACAAAAGAACTGGTCGACCTCGGAGATGAAAATGAATCCGTTTTCATTGAGTCTCGTGAAGAAACTCTGCACCAGCTTGATGTTCTCGGGAGAACTGGTTCTGTCGAAGACATCATAGATGATTCCCAGCCTCTCCAGGTCTTCCTTGAATCTCCTGTTCCACTCTGCGACGTATTCTGACGGTTTCTTGCCATTCTTCTCTGCCGCAATCATGATTGGCGTCCCAAAGTCATCGGACGCGCAGACCTGGATGACCTTGACACCATTCAGCTTGAGGTACCTGTACAGGATGTCGGGCGGGAGATGGGTGCTTGCAACGTGTCCGAGGTGGAGGTCATCATACGCGTACGGCAGCGCCGCAGTGATTATGACGTTTTTGTCGCTGAGTTCATCCACCGAGCCGAATCCGCCATCCCGCGGATTTAACCTTTCTGAGATCTAGAGCTTCCAGCTCTTGGCGTATTCCTTCTGCTCTTCGGTCTGAGCCCCAATAGTGATCCCCATCGATTTCAGCGCTGCCCGTGCTACCTCATTCTCCGTTTCGACCGACACGCCATACACCTTCGGCTCCATCTTTCCGTGGTTCTTGTGGAGGTTGATGGCAGCTATGAACTGATTCGCGAACGACATCTGCATCACTTCCGGAGGGTGCCCCTCTGCCGCCACAAGATTGGCTATCCTCCCCTTTCCAATGAGGTAAACCTTCTTTCCGTTCCTAAGAGTAACCTCGTCCACATTGGTCCTCACTTCCTTCACGCTCCTGGCCTTCAACAGCAGCGTCTTCACATCAATCTCCACGTCAAAGTGGCCGGCGTTGGCTAGTATCGCGCCATCCCTCATTCTCTCTATTGCTTCGTAAGGAACGACGTTCTTCTGACCGGTCGTCGTTATGAAGAGCTGCCCGATCGGCGCTGCAGTGTGAATGTTCGAAACCTCGAAACCATCGAGGTGCGCCTCGACGGCCTTGATTGGGTCCACCTCGACCACGGTCACGTTCGAGCCCATCCCCCTCGCCCTCATAGCGACCCCCTTCCCCACCCAGCCGTAGCCCACCACGACCACGCGCATGCCGGCGAGTAGGAGGGCGGTTGCCCTCATGATTCCGTCGAGGCTGCTCTGACCGGTCCCGTACCTATTGTCGAATAGGAACTTTGTCTGGGCGTTGTTGACCGCTATCACTGGATAACGAAGCTTCCCTTCGGACTCGAGTGCCTTCAGCCTGGCGACGCCCGTCGTCGTCTCCTCAGACCCTCCCACTATGCCCTTTGAACGAGAGTTATGGGCGGCCACATGCATGTCTGCCCCATCATCGATTAGTTGATCCGGTTTCTTCCTGAGCACCTCTTCGATGGCCCAATCGTATTCCTTGGAGGTCTGTCCTCTCCAGGCCCACACTTCGGTCCTCGTTGAAAGGTACGCGGCGATGTCGTCTTGGGTCGACAGAGGGTTGGCGCCGGCGAGCTTGACTTCGGCACCCGCCCCCAGCAGTGCATCTATCAGAACGGAAGTCTCCTTTGTTACGTGGAGGCAGACGCCCAGCTTCACCCCCTTGAGCGGACGGGCTTTGGAGTACTTTTCCGCAAGCGTCGTGAGCGCTCCCATGTGCGCTTTCGCCCACAGGAAGTTCTTTTCTCCAACGCCGCTCAGGTCCGGGTCGGCGATCTTGGTCATGCCTGATCCCCCCGCTACTCCCGGTGTTTTATTGTTGCCTCACTTCCTTTGCCCTGGTTCTGGCACTCCATCATCGCAGAACCTCCTTGTGACTGCACTCTGAAACCCCGCTGCCAAGTCGGATGCGACCACGACCGGGGAACGTTCCATCTCAATTTCGCAGGCTACCACGACCACTGGTGTTCACGTCATCCTCACACGTTCCCCCCCGCTTCCCTGTCTACCCGCTCTCCGTTATCACTTCGAAACGGAAGTTTCTACACAGAGTCGTACTTCGCCAGAGAGTGAACCTCATACCCCGTCAGCTTCTCCCTCCCTTTGAGGTAGCTGAGCTCGGCGACGAAAGCGAATCCCAGGACCCTCCCCCCGAGCTTCTCGACCAGGACCCTCGCTGCCCGCGCGGTTCCCCCCGTCGCTAGGAGGTCGTCGACGATCAGGATTCTATCTCCTTTCGAGATTGCGTCGGAGTGAATCTCCAGGGCCTGCTTTCCATACTCAAGTTCGTAGTTCACGCCCAACTTCTTTCCCGGAAGTTTTCCCAACTTCCTGGCCGGCACGAACCCGATTCCGAGCCTGTCGGCTATCGGCGCGCCTGCGATGAAGCCCCTGGCTTCGATTCCTACTATCTTGTCGATCTTGCTATCCTTCCACCTCAAGACGAAGGCGTTCGTCACCTTCCTTGCGAGTGGACCATTCTTCCAGAGTGTCGTTAGGTCCTTGAACGTGACCCCCTTCCTCGGGTAGTCTTGAATCGTCCTGATGTTCCGCTTTATCTCCTGTTCGAGAGTGGCCATCAGGCGCTCAGTCTCGCGTTTTCCAACGCAGAGCCGCAATGGCATGTACGCTCTTGAGGGATCCGTTCCGCAATCTCGACTATCAGGCTCCTGAGCCTCACCATGTTCCTCTCAAAGACTCTGATCACCTCGTGGTGAGAGACCGGCTTCACTTTCGGGTCACCTTCGAGACCGACATCATAATCCGTCACTACCGAGACGTTCAGGTAGCAGAGTCCCCGCTCCCTTGCGAGGACGACCTCTGGATATTGGGTCATGTTGATGACGTCCCACCCCTGTTCCTTGAAGAATCTACTCTCGGCCTTGGTCGAGAACCTTGGTCCCTGGATCACAACCACTGTGCCGGTGTCGTGAAAATCCATACCTCGCTTCTTGGCCGCTTCTACAGCGACTCTTCTCATCTGGGGACAGTAGGGTTCGGCCGTGCTCACGTGCGTCGTCTCGGGCCCGTCGTAGAACGTGTCATCCCTCCCCGTGGTGAAATTCACAAACTGGTCGCAGAAGACGAGGTCTCCCGGCCTGACATCGGCCCTGAGACTTCCAACCGCGTTCGGCGCTATGATCCTCACGACTCCGAGCTGCTTGAAAGCTTGGACGTTGGCCTTGTAGGGGACAACGTGCGGGGGATACTCGTGGTGGACCCCGTGCCTCGGCAAGAAAGCAATCTGCCTCCCCCCGACGGTTGAAATCGTGACCTTTCCGCTGGGGGGCCCGTAAGGGGTGCGCATGGTAATCGTTCTGCCCGAGTCAAGAAAGCTGTAGAATCCGGACCCGCCAAAGACGCCGATCTCCGCCCTTGGCTTCACGTTTCCAGCTACGACGAATTCAGTATTAATTCTTTGACAGCGCCGGCATGTTCTCGCACAAAGACTCATCATCTCGCAGGTCCCGACTGAACCCATCTGGCCGTGGATGTGGGTGTGGCGGCATTCCCGTTATCGGGAGAATTGCATTCTTCCTCTTCGTTCCCATTCTGCTCTGGGTCATTGGCGTGGCCGACCCATGCGTGGCAGTCATGCCTCCAGACGTCCACTGCGTGATACTGCCTAATTGCCCTCGCTGGGCTGCATCTTTATTGGTGTGAAATACGTTTGGCATGACATTTCGTGCGGATAAGCCACAGATACCCTGACGCCCTGTTTCAATGACGAGACCCAGAAGAGTTGAAATACCCAAGGCGAAGGATTTGCCCGATGCCCCGTTCTTACGACGAACTTCTTTCAAGGGCCAGGTCTGGCACCGACAAGGAAACCAAGAAATCAGGGGCCCTCCGCCTTGAGCTCCCGGAGCCCGACGTCATCTGGGTCGGCAACAAGACGATATTCCGCAACTATGCCGAGTTTCCGAAGTTGATCAGGAGGGATTCCGCTAGGATCCTCATGTACCTGGCAAAGGAGCTCGCGACCGCGGCCTCGATTGACGGCGAGAGGGCGATATTCATCGGGCGCAAGGATCGCGATTCTTTCTCTCAGTTGCTCCAGCGCTATGTGAAGGACGGCGTCCTCTGTCCTGTGTGCGGCAGCCCAGACACCCGCCTCGAGAAGGAGAAGAGGATGTGGTTCATGGTCTGCGAGGCATGTGGCGCACGGTCGGTCGCCAAGGTGGCCTAGAGTGAAGACCAGAGGATTCGCGGTCAAGACGACCGAATACAGGGGGAGCGTCCTGGTCAACGTCTGCGACGAAGAGCTTGTGGGCAAGACTGTTGCAGAGGGCAAACTGAAGGTCCACCTCTCGAAGGAGTTCTACTCCGGCGAGGTGGTCGACAAAGGAGAGGCGCTCAGGCTCATCAGGACCTGCTCGATCGTGAACCTCGCCGGCGAGAGGTCGGTCTCGCTTGCGGTCGACAATGAGGTAGGCGCCCGCGAGGCCATTCGCGAAATCGAGGAAGTGCCTTTCCTGATGATCTACAAGTTCTCGGGCTAACCTGTCTCGCGGAACCTCTTCAATAGTTCCTTCTGCGCGTTGCTGAGATCCTTCGGGACTTCCACTCCCACCCTGACGTACTCGTCCCCCTTGCCCCAACTTCCATACTTGGGAAGGCCCTTTCCTTTCACTCTGAATACAGTGCCGGGCTGGGTGCCGTGCGGGACGCTCAGCTTCACATCTCCGTAAAGGGTCGGAACCGTCAGCTCTGTCCCCAACATCGCCCCGACGACCCCGACCTTGGTCTCGAGGTAGATGTCACTTTCACGGCGGGTGAAGATTCTATGGGGCGCCACGTTCAACGCGACGTACAAGTCGCCCGGCGGAACCCCGTTTTCGCCAGCGTTGCCCTCGCCTCTCAGACGCAAAGTGAGCCCGTCCTCGACCCCTGCAGGTATGACGACTCGGATCTTGCGGGTCCTCTCGACTGATCCTCTCCCTCTGCAGTCCCTGCACGGAGATTCGATGGTATATCCTCTGCCTCCGCACCTGTTGCACGCCATCACTCTCACGAGCCTTGTGAATCCTGCCGACTGAACCTTCTGGACCTGCCCGGTCCCACCGCAGGTGGCACAGCTCTGTGGAGAGGTACCGGGCCTGGCGCCGCTCCCATTGCAGGTTGCACACACCTCATCCCTCGGAACCTCAATCTCTCTGCTCGACTCTTCCGCGATGTCCTCCAGGTTGACTTGCAGGTGGTAGGTCAGGTCCTCGCCTCTACCTGGTTGCTGGTCAGGTCCTCCGCCGAAGAACTGGGCGAAGATGTCGTTGAACCCGCCAAACCCCCTGCCGCGGAAGAATTCGCCAAAGTCGACTCCTCTGAAGATATCTTCTTGGCTGTACTTCTGGTAGACTCCTTCTCTCCCGTGCGTGTCGTATTGGCTCCTCTTCTCATCGTCCGACAGTACAGCGTAGGCCTCGGAGATCTCCTTGAATCGCCCTTCCGCTTCAGGTGACTTGTTCCTGTCTGGATGGAACTCTAGGGCCAGCTTCCTGTAGGCGCTCTTGATCTGCTCCTTCGTGGCCCCTCTCTGGATACCCAGCACCTCGTAGTAGTCTCTTCCCGCCATCCCGCCCAGCCTCTACTTGCCTTCATCGACAACTTTGTAGTCTGCGTCGCTCACATTGGAGTCCTTGGGCGGTCCGCCGGGGGAGGCGGCGCTCTGGCTCTGCGCCTGCTGGTACACTGCTGTCCCGACTTCCTGAAGCACTCGCTTGAGGGCCTCGTTCTTCTCCCTGATCTGAGCAGAGTCCTTGCCCTCGAGGGCGCTCCTTAGTTCCTTGGCGGCAGCATCGACACGGTCGAGATTCTGCTTGTCGACCTTCCCCTCGAGGTCGCGCTTTGTCCTCTCAGCCGTGTATAGAATCGAGTCTGCCTCGTTCCTCAGCTCGGCCTCCTCCCTCTTCTTCTTGTCTTGCTCGGCGAACGAATCTGCATCCTTTATGAGTCTCTCTTTCTCCTCCTTCGAGAGCTTCGTCGAAGCCGTAATCGTGATTTTCGCCTCCTTGCCCGTTCCCATGTCTTTGGCGGAGACTATCAGAAGGCCGTTCGCGTCGATGTCGAAGGTCACCTCGATCTGAGGGACCCCCCTCGGCGAGGGCGGTATCCCGGCCAGGTTGAACATCCCCAGAGAGACGTTGTCCGAGGCCATGGCCCTCTCTCCCTGGACCACGTGAATCGTCACGGCGGTCTGGAAGTCGGCTGCAGTCGTGAAGACTTTGCTCCTCTTCGTGGGGACGGTCGCGTTCTTCTCAATCAGGTGCTCAGTTATCCCTCCGAGCGTCTCGACCCCGAGCGAAAGCGGGGTGACGTCGAGGAGCAGTATGTCCTTGATCTCTCCGGCGAGGACGGCCCCCTGAATGGCAGCACCGATTGCTACAGCCTCCATCGGATCGACCCCCCTCTCCGCAGGTTTGCCAGCTACATCCTCCACAAACTTCCTGACGAGGGGCATCCTGGTCATTCCCCCTATCAGGATCACCTTGTCTATCTGGGTCGGCGAAAGCTTCGCGTCGTTCATCACCCTTCTCATCGTCTCTTCCGTCCGGCTGACGATAGGCCTCGCCACCTCTTCGAGCTTCGTCCTAGTTAGCGTGAAGTGCAGGTTCTTGGGCCCGGTCGAGTCGCTCGCGATGAACGGCAGGTCGATGTCGGTCGAGGTGAGGTTCGACAGCTCAATCTTTGCCTTTTCGGCGGCCTCCTTGAGCCTGGCCATGGCCGTCCTATCGTTCCTCAGGTCAATCCCGGTCTTAGAACGGAAGTCTTGGAGGAGGACTTCGATGACTGAGTTGTCCACGTCGGCGCCTCCGGTTTGTGTGTCTCCAGAAGTTGCGAGAACCTGGAAAACCCCTTGACCGAACTCCATTATGGTCGCGTCGTGGGTACCTCCCCCGAAACTGAAGACAAGAATCTTCATCTCCTTCTCCGCCTTGTCCAGTCCGTAGGCTAGGGACGCGGCCGTCGGTTCGTTGATGATTCTGACTACCTCCAGCCCCGCTATCTCGCCAGCGTCCTTGGTCGACTGGCGCTGGTTGTCGTTGAAGTGTGCGGGGACGGTGATGACCGCCTTCTTCACCGGATACCCGAGGAAGACCTCGGCGTCGTGCTTTATCTTCTGAAGAATGTATGAGCTGATTTGTTCGGGCGAGTACTGTTTCCCAAAGATGCTGACCTTGTAATCCGTTCCCATCTTCCGCTTTATCTCGAAGATCGTGCCTTCAGGGTTGGTGACAACCTGGCGCCTGGCAGGGTCACCGACGAGGAGCTGACCATCCCGAGTGAACGCCACTACAGAAGGGAACATCTTCCCTGATGGCGTGGCTCCCTCGGCGCTGGGTATCACGACTGGTCTGCCGCCCTCTATGACCGCCGCAGCGGAATTCGTTGTACCAAGGTCGATGCCCAGGATCTTCTCTCTCGCGCTACTCATCTGTCTTCTCCTCCCCAACCGGCTCTTTTATCCCCAATTCAACCTTTACCATGCTCGGCCTGATCACATGCCCCCTGAAAGTGTAGCCCGGCCGCAGCTCTTCCACCACGATATCCGAGCCGGGCGAGGAGCCCTGGACCTTCGCGACCGCCTCATGCTTTAACGGGTCGAAGGGCTTCCCCACCGGGTCGATTCTCCGCAACCCCGCAGATTCCAGTGCCGAATACATGTTCTTCTGTACCATCTCGATCCCTTCATGAAGCTCTGTCCTACCAACGTCGTCCCTTGCGTGCTTCACGGCGAGATCCAGCTCGTCCAGCACGCTGAGCAGCCTGAGCACGAGGTCCTTCGATGAGTTCTCTTCGATTTCTCTCATCTCCTTCTCGGTCCTCTTCCGATAGTTCTCGAAGTCCGCTTGCATGTACTTCAGCCGGTTCAGGAGCTCCGTGTCGCTCCCCTTCCTCTCCGCAAGCTGTGCCTTCAGAGTACCCTCTCCATCCTTAGGGTTCTCCTTTCCAGAAAGATCATCCTCCTCTTCCGACAAACCTACAACACCTACCTATTCCCGAGTTGTCTCCTCATACACCGTCTCCTGTCTATAAGTTTTCACCAGAATGGGCGATTCCTGATTGGCAGAGTGGTGAGGTCGAATGCTCCGCCCGGTGTTGCTCGAGTGGTCCCCGACCCCATTTGGCCTTATAGATGCATGAAGTACCTTATGCCGTCATGGGGTCAAGAGGACTACAAGAAACACGCATGCGCATAGTCACAACCCGAGGTGAAGCGCCCAGTTGAGCCACTCTCAGGACGGAGCAGAGTCGAATGAGCGCGATATGACCCAAGAGGACGAGCAAGACATGACCCAAGAGGACGAGCCCAGGAAGATGACGGAGACGCTTCAGAGGTTCGAGCGCGAAGGTAGGCACGTGAGGAAGGACGCAGACCAGCGCAAGGTGATGGAAGAGGTCTTCGACCGCGTGACCTTGCTGGCAGTTGAAGAGCTAATCTCGAGGAAGGACCTGGGCGACCTCAGGGGCGTCGTAAACTCGGGGAAGGAAGCGAGAGTCTACTGCGGGGTGGGGGTCGACGGTCGTCCCGTCGCCGTGAAGATCTACATGACCGCGACCTCTGAATTCAGAAAGCGTCTAGGCTACATCGCCGGGGACAGAAGATTCGCCAACATTCCTTCGAACTCCAGAGGAGTCATCTATCTCTGGACCCGCAAGGAGTTCAAGAACCTCCAGCTGGCCGAGACGGCCGGCATAAGAGTCCCCAAACCACTCGCCTTCTATCGGAACATAATCGTGATGGAGTATATTGGCACGCCACCAGGGCGTGCACCCACCTTCGCCGAATCGGATGTAGATGAACGGGACTACGACTGGACCTTTGAGATGATCGGCCGCCTGCGCCGGGGCGCTAAGCTCGTCCACGCAGATCTGTCTGAGTACAACATCTTCAAGTTAGACTCTGAGAGGGTCCTCTTCGACATGGGGTCAGCAGTCCTTCTGTCCCACCCTCAGGCCGAGGAGTTTCTGAAGCGGGACGTCTCAAACATGGTGAGGTTCTTTAGGAAGCGAGGTATCTTCAAGAGAGACACGGATTCTTGGCTGGAGAACCTTAGATGAGTTTCGAACAGACGGTAAGGGTGCCCTTGGAGAGGATAGGTGCTGTCATTGGAAGGGAAGGGGCGACGAAGCGGTCGCTAGAGGCAGATCTCGGCGTCAAGCTTGGGGTGGACAGCAGAGAAGGGTTGGTCACCATCAAGTCGGCCTCAGTCGACCAGGGCGACCCGCTTATTGCCGTGAGGGTCATCGAAGCAATCGGTCGTGGCTTCTCGCCTCAACGCGCAAGACGCCTGCTTGAGGAGGGGGTTGCGTTCGAGGTGATAGACCTGAGAGACTTCGCAGGAAGGAGTGCGAACTCACTCGACAGGATCAGGGGACGTGTCATCGGACTGAAGGGAAAGTCCAGGCGGGTGATCGAGGAGCTGACCCAGTGCCACCTCTCGGTCTATGGGAGGACGGTCGCGATCATAGGTGACGTCTCGGAAGTCCAACTTGCGTCGGAGGCCGTCAGGAAGCTAGCGTCGGGGAGCCAACACAAAACTGTGTACAATGAGCTTCAGAAGGCGAGGACCAGGCACAAGATGGAGAAGATGATTCTCTGGGAAGGTTCGTCGCCGGAGGCGATCGCCGAGAAGCTCCGGAAAATGGAGGACTAGCATATATCCGATTCCGGCGACACCCATGGTGCGGGAATTTCTGCTCGAAGATTGATGAATTGTCATTGTGGTCGGTATCTAGATGCGAATTGAAGAAACTGAAAACATTTGCCCGTTGACGTTAATGGGGGTGGCGGCATCTGAGTAGCAAGACTTCATTTGCCGAAATCTCGCCTTCAGAATTCTTCTATCGTAACCGCGACCTGGCCGGTTTTACTAATCCTGCGCGCGCCCTCTACATGGCAGTTCGCGAGCTCGTAGAGAACTCTATGGATGCGGCCGAACTGGCTGGGACCCCTCCGGATGTCTACGTCAGAATCATTCCTGAGAACAGCAATCCGGAACTCCCAGACCCGAAGCCCTACAGGCTGACCGTGATTGATAATGGCCCGGGAGTGGCGCCTCAGCACGTTCCAAGTGCCTTCGGGAAAGTCTTCTATGGTTCCAAGTACGTTCTGCGCCAGTCGCGAGGCATGTTCGGCCTCGGAGGAACGATGGCTATACTCTACGGCCAGATCACCACCAATAGACCTGTGATAGTGACCACCTCTCCTGACGGCCGTCGCAAATACACATTCCAGATGATGATTGACATAGGCGAGAACAGACCAATAGTCCTCAAGCGCTTCGCCAGTGACGCGAACGGGACGACTGGCACTAGGGTCGAAATGACACTCGAAGGGGACTACCTCCGTGCGTCTCAGAAGATCACTGACTACTTCAAACAGACCGCGCTCGTAGCCAGCTACGCCAACCTAACCTTCGTGGATCCCACGGGTCAGATCACCTTTTACGAACGCGCGACCACCTCTATGCCCCCGGCGCCGAAGGAAACGCTTCCTCATCCATACGGCATAGATGTTGAGGCCTTCAAACGGGTCGTCAAACTATCTGAGGAGCATGACATGAAGTCCTTCATGGTCACGCACTTTCACAGGGTCGGAGAGAAGATCGCGACGAAGTTCTTGGAGTTTGCCGGGGTCAGCGCCCGACTTCCTCCGAAGCGCCTGAACAACAACCAGATAGTCTCGATCGTTGACGCACTTCAGCGTTTTCCAGACTTCCTCCAGCCAGACGCAACAGTCCTGTCTCCCGTCGGGGAGGAGATCCTCCTCGCTGGTGTCAACAAAGAACTCCGACCCGAGTTCGCGACTGTCGTCACGAGGCCGCCCTCGTCTTACTCCGGCTTCCCCTTTCTTGTGGAAGTCGCCGTAGCCTATGGCGGCAAGGTCCTCCAGCCCGGTATGAGGCTCTTCAGGTTCGCAAACCGGATCCCACTGCTCTATGACGAGGGCAGCGATGTCAGCTTCGAAGTCTTGAACGAACAAGTGGACTGGAGGAGGTACCACGTCCCGCAGAATGCGCCAGTCGGGGTAATCACCCACATCTGCAGCACCCGAATTCCCTACAAGACGGTGGGTAAGGAGTACATCGCGGACAGACCCGAGATCGAGAGGGAGATCAAGAACGCCGTCAGGGAAGCGCTGAGAAGGCTTGGCATTTTCCTGTCGAGGAAGGGCAGCATGGAGGCGGTCCAGAGGAAGATGAACATCTATGGCAAGTACCTTCCCCTGATCGCGAAATTCTCGACGGAACTCGCAGGCGAGAAGAGGTTGCCAAGGTACCGCAAGCTCATCGGCGAAGGCGAGGGCACTTCGCCTGATCATGTCCAAGACGGACCACCCGAAGAGAAGACGGATGCAACACATGAGCGCGTGGTCGTAGATGCCCAGAACCCGACAGAGATGGAGATTGAGCAAAAGAAAATCGACGAGTACGGTGGAAGCTAGAAAGAGCAGCGTCCAGGCACTCCTGAAAGACCTGGGCGGAAGCGTCTACTCGGACCTGGACGAGGGGAGATTCCCGAGTCTCACCTTTGCTAGCAGGTCTGTCCGCAACATCGTGTATGACAAGAAGCTGCAACAGTTTGTTCTGGGCCCTACGACCGTAAAGAGATCTTCGGGTAACATCAAGCATATCAGGCCTTTCACGCAGCTGCTCTGGCTCGCCTATTTCGCAAAGAAGTTAGTCGACGAAAAGCGAACATCCACCCTCAGGGATGTCTTCTATTCGGCGCAGGCGTTCGACGTAGAGTTTGTCGATCAGGCCGAATCGGACGAGCTGATTACGGACTTGGAGGTGGTAATGCAGATGGCCAGGGAGGGGATGAACATCTACCCTGAAGAGAGGAGCGCCATCTTTGGGAACCTCACAATCGAGTACACAGTCCCTGGTTACGAAGGGAAAAAGGCAGACATGTCGGCCAACCCCGACGGCGTCATGATAGGTCCCGCCCTCACCACCGCTGAGTTCGTTGACACAGACGCCGAGATGGTCCTCGCGATCGAGAAGGGCGGTCTCTTTACGAGGTTTGTCGAAGAGCGAGTTCACAAGAAGTACAAGGCGATCCTGATCAACACTGCAGGACAGCCTCCCCGTTCAACGCGTTTTCTCCTCAGGCGGCTAAACCAGGAACTGGGTCTACCGGTAGGCATACTCTGCGACGCAGACCCTTGGGGAGCCCACATCGCAATGGTCTGCAAGAGCGGTTCAGCCAATGCCGCCCATCTCAGGGAACTGACAACGCCGGACGCCGTCTGGCTGGGGGTCTGGGCGTCGGATATCGTGAAGTACAAACTTCCGTCGGACAAGCTGACAGAGATCGATGTCAAGAGGATCTACGAGCTGAAGGCCGACCCTCGCTACACTGATAAGATGTGGCACAATGAGCTGGATACTTTCCTGAAGATCAGGAAGAAGAGCGAGCAGGAGGCTTTCGCTAGGTATGGACTGAGTTACATCGTCGACACCTACCTCCCAGAGAAACTCGAGCTCATGAAGAGCAGATAACTGGCCGCCCAGAGATGGCAATCGAACGTAGCTCGGCAATACTCTAATGTTCTTCCACAAGTAGCTCTGAACCCAAGAACTTCTAAATACCCATTGGACTCTGCCCAGAACAGACGACATTGACCTTCACCGCTCAACAGTCGAGGGTTGACGCCCTCATCAGACTTGCAGGGCTTATCGTCGTCATCTTCGGAGCACTATGGCTCTACTACACTTACTCTAACAATTCTGGCGTAGCCTCTGAGATCGTGACAATCAACTACGCTCTGGGGCTCCTTCTTCTCATAGTGGGGCTCTTCGCGGCTTTCGCGAAGTTCAAGTGACAGGCATGGCTGTGAAGATAGCCTTAGCTGGTGTGGGGAACTGCACCTCCGTCTTTCTACAGGGTCTCGCCTTCTACTCCGACCATGGCACGAAGGGGCTTTGGCATCCGACCGTCGCAGGCCTGAAGCCAAAGGACCTGTCCGTCGTCGCCGCCTTCGACATCGACCCACAGAAGGTGGGTCTGAATCTCTCGAAGGCCGCGCTTGCCCCTCCCAACGTCGCAAAGAGGTACCAAACTCCACTTCGGACTTCAGTAAAGGTCAACCCTGGAGTCAGCAAGGGCGATCTGGCTCCACATCTCAGGGGCACGAAGATCGAGAAATCCAGTCCAGATCAGATTACGAAGACCCTCGAGGACTCGGGCGCTGAGGTCTTCGTCAACTTGATTTCGTCGGGTTCGGACGCATCGTCGGAGGAGTACGCAGGCGCAGCCCTCCGCGCAGGCTGCGCGTTTGTGAACTGCACTCCATCCTTGGTCACCAGGAACAATAGGCTGGCCGCCGGTTTCCTGAAGGGCAGACTTCCCCTGATTGGTGATGACCTGATGAGCCAGTTTGGAGGCACGGTCTTCCACAAAGGGTTGTTAGGCCTGATGGTGAGGCGGGGAATCACGGTCTCCAAGAGCTACCAGCTCGACGTCGGAGGAGGGTCCGAGACTTTCAATACGATAGATGAAACGATTAGGATGGCAAAACGTAACCTGAAGACTTCATCGGTCGCGAGCGAGGTCCCGTACCCATTCAAAACAGTCACTGGTACGACAGACTTCGTGGACTACATGGGCAACGACAGGACCAGCTATTTCTGGTTCGAAGGCAGCGGCTTCATGAACTCGGGCTTCTCGGTCGATGTGTACCTGCGTTCCTCAGACGGGGTCAACGCAGGCAACATCCTTCTCGACGTCATCAGGGCGACACATCGCGTGATGAAGATCGGGAAGCTGGGCACCGTAAACGAGATCTGTGCCTACGGCTTCAAGTCCCCTCCAAAGCCAATGCACTTCGACGAAGCCGCCGCGAAGTTCTCTGCTCTTTACCTCAAGTGAATGCCCCTGACCCCCGCGGTTCACTCGCCTTCCATGCGCGGGTTCGGATGGGTTTCAGACTCTCCCGACAGCAGGGACCATGTCTACTTCGCCTCTCATGCGGTGCTCGAAGGGCTCCCGAAGCGGAAGGATTTGAGGAACTGGTGCCCTCCTGCGTACGACCAGAAGAGATTGAACAGCTGTTCGGCGAACGCTGTCGCGGCGGCGGTCGAATTCGACCTAATGAAGGAAAGGGGGGAACGTGTCATATTCCCCTCCCGCCTCTTCCTCTACTACAACACTAGACAGATCGAGGAGACCGTGAAGTCAAACGTAGGTGTTTCGATACGAGACGTGATCAAGTCGGTAGCCCGCCAAGGTGATTGCCCCGAGAGTCTTTGGCCTTACATCGAGCACAAATTTCGGATCAGACCCCCACAGAGGTGTTACGACAAGGCTCTCAGGTATAGGGCCGTCGAGTACCAAAGGATCCACAGGTCTATGGACGACTTCCGCTCATGCCTCGCCTCTGGGTCTCCATTCGTCTTCGGATTCCTGGCCCACAGAAACTTCCACACTGTGGTTAGGAAGACCGGACGCTTGGAGATGCCGTTGCCGGGCGAGAGGCTCTTGGGTCAACACGCCGTGATGGCTGTGGGTTATGAAGACTCGGGGCGGAGATTCATAGTTAGGAACTCTTGGGGCCGGAGGTTCGGAAAGAAGGGCTACTTCACGATGCCATGTGAGTACTTGCTGAAGGAAGATCTTTCGAACGATTTTTGGACAATAAGGATCGTCAGCTGATTCGGTCAGTCAGTTCTGTAGCGATCCCGTCTGATAAAGGGATCATTGCAACATTCCCGTCCTATTCGAGGCTTAGATAGAGGAACACAGAATACGCGATTATCGTGAGGAGGTCCGTGTACGGGAAGAAGAGCCCCGAACCGTAGAGTATGGACCCGACGTCGTTCACCACTAGCGGGTGCGATAGGAACGAATGGACTGTCAAGGCGCCAAGTACGATAATCAGCCCGAGGGAGAAGTTCGCCCTCGTTTCTGCGTACACCTTGATGTAGACTGCAACGAGCGAGACGAGCAGCACAATCTCAATGGTCGACAATATCACGTGCAACATGAGCGCTCCATGGACGGATAGCAGGAAGAAGTACTCAGGGGGACAATAGTAGCACGCGGGGGGTGACGGAATTGTCTCTGCCAGGACTAGTCCGAGCAGAACGGCAAGGACCAGAATGATGGGAACCCAAACCTTGCTGACCTGCGTCCCTCTCTCCGAAGGCTGTTCGGCTGCCTGACCTGGCTCAGCTGTGGCCGCACTCATCGGTCAATCCTCCTCTTCGAGAGACGCGTCTTCTCCAGGATGGCCTCCAAATTGGCCCAATGCGACTCCATGATGTCTGTTATGAAGTAAACCTTTCCGTACTTCTCGCCCTCCGTGATGAGTATTCGATTCTTCTCCAGTACGGAAAGGTGGTGCCTCACCGTGGTGTAGTCCAGCTTTAGCTGCTCAGCGAGTTGCTGAGCGTTCAATGGTTGCGTTTTCAGAGCGAAAAGTATGAGGATTCTAGACTGAGCCCCGACACTCCCCGCGAAGAGCCACCATAGGAGGCGGTCGAAGGCGTCCATACCAGGTGGTCTCTGAATCCCCTCCAATAATTGTATTGAACGCGACAGACCGCGTTCTCCCTTGGCACTAGGACGTCCCATCAGGCTTTCTGGCTTCATCGGACTGTGCCAGCCCGCCCAACCCTAGGGCTGGGGCCTCGCCCCGAGTGTCACGGGCACGTACATCATGACCCCACTCCTTACAATACCTAGGATTACCGTCTGCCCGGCGACTGTGTTTTCTTCGATGTAGCTTGAGAGTGCGTCCATATTGATTATCCTCGTTCCGTTTGCCGAAGCGATAATGTCGCCTCCAATCAAGTAGGAAGAGCCGCTGATGTCGATGTGCGTGGTTCCTCCTTTGATGCCAGCCCCATCTGATGGGCCTCCACTAGTGACCTGTTCGACAAGGACCCCGTAAGTGACGTTTGTGTGTGATGCCTGTGCCAGCTGATAGGTCATGTCTGCGCCGCTGATTCCCAGATACGAATGAGCCTTGTAGCTGCCTGTTGTTATGAGGGATGGTAGCTCGCGGATTATCGTCTGGGAGGGGATGGCGAACCCCAGGCCCGTCGAGCCGCTTATGGTTGCTGTAGTGATGCCGATGACCTCGCCATTCGAGTCGAGAAGCGGCCCTCCCGAGTTCCCCGGGTTAATGGGCGCGGTGAATTGGATTATGCCGGAAATGGAATAGTTACCCGTCGTCGCCTCCTGAATCGTCCTTCCGAGCTGGCTTATCAGACCCGATGTGAAGGTGCCCGAAAGTCCGTAGGGTGCCCCTATGGCGTAGACCGACTCCCCCACTTGCAGACCCGACGATTCGACGATCGTCAGCGGAACGAACTCAGAGGCAGGAGCACTTACGTTGACGACAGCCAAGTCTGCATAAACATCGCTTCCGATGACCTTCCCAGGATAAGCGTCTCCGTTAGAGAAGGTGACTGTTATGTTGGAGACTCCGTCGACGACGTGGAAATTGGTAACGATGTAGGGAACGCTGCCGTAGTCGGTAACGAGGCCGGACCCTTCAATCTCAGAGTAGCTTACGTAAGGTTGCCCCCAAGGCCAAGAACAGCACACTGTCGTCGCGACGACACCCACTATCGTGACAACACTCTTCGAGGCGTCCGTGTATATGGCTAGGGCACTGCCGTCAATGGGTATTGTTGATGTTGTGGTCACTGTATTTGTTCTTGTTGTGATTACCGTTGATGTGGTTGTCGTTGTGGCGGAGTTCGAATCCGCGACATGCTGGCTGAGGGCTGAATTGTAGTAGACCACGGTCGCGCCCAACGCTATGCACATGACTGCGAAGACTGCGGCGGTCCTGCCCATCCGCGATTGTCCTTGGGTTTGCATCCTCGTTGATACGATTTCGACGGAGGTATATACTTGATTTCCTAGAACCTTCCCAAATCAATAGCAAATCGATGCGGAATCAGCGGCGCAGGACCTTATAGAGGGAACGGAAGACGGGACTGAAGTGAGCTCTGAAGCTAGACCTAGTTCTTTTAATGGGAGGGTTTGAGCAGCAGTCGCATGGCCTCAATTAGGGTAAAGGACGATGGTTCGGCACCAATCGTAGGGAAGGGTCGCGAATCGCCCTTCAAGCAGGGCGAGTACTACGTGTTCGAGGTCGCAGACGAAGTGGCGAAGTACTGGAACAAGATGGCCCCTGGAAGAAGAGAGGAACTCTGGAAGCAATCAAGAAAGGAGGGCAAAGACGTGCGACAGCTTGTGGAAGCATTCGTCTATAAGCCGGCCCACGTAAAGTGATTGCAGAGTCCGAACACGATCGGTCCTAAGCATCCTCTGACAAACCAGGCTCCAATCAGATCTGCTTAGGCAGCGCTGGTCGGGTCTAAATGGCTCACCTTGCCGAATCCAAGCCCAATCAGTGCCGTTGGGATGCGGACTCGGTTGAAATCGCCCGGTGTCCTCTCGCAAAGACTTACATAACGGAGGGGAACACTCTGAACAGGTCGATTCGGGGACTAGCATGGCCATTCCAATCTGGTTTCTCGTTGAGATAATTACGCTGGCCATCACCCTCCCGGTGTTAGGACTCGAGTACTACTGGCTGGTCCTACTCGGGACTTCAACGAAGTACCCCAGGGACCTTGAGAGCCGCGACGTCCGGCTGACGAGCCATCCGACGGTCTCGATACTCATCGCCTCATTCAACGAGAAGTACGTGATTGGGCGGTCGCTAGAGGCCATGAAGAAACTCGATTATCCGAAGGACAAGCTCCAGGTAGTAGTCGCAGACGACTCCAACGACCAGACTATAGACATAGTTGACGAGAAGGTTCGCGAACTCAACGAGGCAGGCATCACGACCATCGTTTCCAGGCGTCCGACCCGGGAGCACTTCAAGTGCGGCGCCCTGAACAAGGCGATGGAAAAGATCGTGGGCGAATTCGTGCTCTTGCTCGACGCTGACTCCATAGTGCCTCCAGATGTTCTAAGCAAGGGGATAGACACCATGGAGAGTCATCCGCGCGCATCCTTCGTCTCCTTCCGGTACGGGCACTACAATAGGAACTACAATTTGATAACCAGGTTGTTCGCTCTCAACCAGGACATCGGGGACACTCTGTCCAAAATGGGAGCTTACCGGATCGATGCTCCCTTCTCCTTCCAGGGCGGGTTCGCTCTCGTGAGGACGAAGGACCTGAGGGGCGTGGGACAGTGGTCCAATGAGCGGATAGCCGACGACGGCGATGTCTCGATAAAGATGTACCTCGCGGGAAAGCGTGGAATATATCTAAGCAATGTCAAGATAATGAGCGAAGATCCTTCCACCCTGGAGGCCTGGAAGAAACAGGTCGCAAGGACCTCACAAGGGTGGTGGAGATGCATTGCAAAGTACTGGAGGAGCATCGTCTTCGCGCCGGACGTCAGCTTGAGAACTAAGGCGGGGCTCCTGTTGATGCTCCTCGGTCCCTTCTCGGGTTTTAGCTGGATCTTAGTCACCTTCCTATCCGCCTTCACGGTGATAACGGGCGTCGTTCAGCCTCCAAATTCGATATTCAACAACCCGATCTACATAGGCATGGTCGCGGTTCCCTTCGCAATCTCGCTAGCGTCCGGAGCCTGGGCGCTCTGGGTACAGGGCCTGATGACGGCTCGCAACGTCATACTGATCCCCCTTCTTGGCTATGCCACGGGCGCAATGCTCAGTCTTGGGTCGGTAGCCTTCTTCTATGGGGTCTTCGACAGGAAGGGGTTCTTCTCATACAGGACGCCCCACGGTGGTTCTGGTGAGGCGACGAAGAAGTCCTACTTCCGGCACCTGACGAACGACAGAAATGCCATCGTCGAAGGAGTTCTAGCCCTGGTGGCGATAGCTCTCGCGGTGATGGTGCTGATAGATGGCGTGTGGTTCCTATCCCTCACATTGGTGGGCTTCGGCATCTTTACGCTAAAGTCAATGAACCTCAGCAGGCATCTGCAGACTGAGGACCCGGGACAGCCCTCGCCGACGAGGGCTCAGAAGTCAGAGTCCGGGAACCCGCAAGATTTCGGACTCCGGCAGAGAATCCAGGCGCATGGATTGTAGCGAATCTGAGACTGAATACCTAGCTAGAATAAGTGACCTCCACCTCAACAGAACATTTCTTCACATAAACAGCAAGAACCTAGCTAATCTGGACAAAGAGAGTCTGTTCTGAGCTGATTGCTGGCGGCGCTGGTCGGACTCGAACCGACGACCATTCCCCAGTGGTTTCCCACCTACAGGTATCTGCCAGCGGGCTAACAGCCTGCTGCTCTACCACGCTGAGCTACAGCGCCGCACGCGGTCGGTTCCGGGATGGGCTCAAAAACGTTGTTAGGGAGTATGGAGGCAGGCCGGTCCGCGAACAGGTGACCTTTGCGAAAATGGCGGACTCCACTCAACAGATCGGCACCTGTGCATCGACCTTTTCGGCGAGGTCGCGTTATGCACCTTCTGTCTCACCCACAAAGGTACGTTCGCCAAAGAACTGCACGTTCGAGGGATCCTCCATTGACTGTCCGCATCACGATGACCCCTACGAAGACAGAGAACGGTTGGAGAATTGTTCACGAACACTTCAGCTGCTTCCCAGAATGGAGACATCGAGATCGGGCAGCTATGATCTCCCTGGATGTGGGCCCGGAGCGATTTGGACGCTCGACCGACCGGTGTCTTCGGGTTCCCGTATGAGCCGGTCGCTCTGACCGAACTGCTCGCTTGTTGGCTCTGAGCTACGGGCCCACGTTTCATCGGTTCGAAACCTGCTGGCTTTAAGCAGTAGCGACCAAAGCCTAATTAGACCCCGAAACTAATGCCGACCGTAAGCAGTGAGCAAGGACCTAGACGAAGGATTCCAGGATATTCTCGCCGAACTAGATCGTGAAGAGGCCCGCGTCAAGATACGGATGGAAATGCGCCGCTTTGGGAAACCCACCACCGTTATTGAGGGCCTCAAGATGAGCGACAAGGACATGCGCGAGCTCAGCTCGAAGATGAAGCGTTCCCTGGCCACGGGCGGTACCGTAAAGGACGGAATCATGATACTTCAAGGTGACCACAGGGAGTCAGCAGCCAAGATGCTCGTGCAGCACGGGTTCTCCGAGAGTTCGATAGAGGTTTTGTGAGAGAGCGTTAGGGCCCGTCGCAACTTCGTTTTCCCGCTCACGTTTATAACCGATATCAGGAGGCGCTCGCTGCAAGGACTGAAGAGTCGCAATGTCGAAGCCCATCATCACGTTCGAGGACTTCATCAAGAGAATCCTGAAAGTCGTCTTCTGGGTCATCCTGCTGACTCTTCTGATCGGCGTCCCGACATTATACATTCTGAATGCAGTCTTCAAGTTCTCGATTGATCTGTTCGCTCTTCCAACCAATCTGTTGGCGTTCGTGCAAGATCTCCTTTCTACCGAGCCCTACAAGACACTCTTTGCCCTGATCGTCTTCCCTGGATTCAGCTTTGTCGCCGTCTATGGCACGATCTTCATGGGCTGGGTCGAAAGGAAGTTCACAGCGAAGATCCAGCTCAGGACAGGCCCCATGTACGCGGGCAAGGTAGAGGGCATTCTCCAGAACGTCGCGGACTTCTTCAAACTCTTCTTCAAAGAGATGATAATCCCCGATGGCGTCGACAAGGTGACCTTTGTGGCGATTCCATTCGCCCTGATGGCCGTCGCGGGGGCCCTCGTCGCCCTCGTTCCCCTTTCGCCCACGACATACATCGCCAACCCGCCTGTCGGGGCGATACTCGCATTCGCGATACTCGGCTTCACGCCTCTCATAGTCTTACTCGCAGGATGGGCGAGCAACAGCAAGTACTCGTTCCTGGGAGGCCTTAGAGCACTTCACCAGATGGTGGCATACGAGATCCCGCTGGTCCTCTCGCTGGTCGGGACGGTGCTCCTCGCCGGTGCCCTGAACCTTGCGCCGCTGTCCCCCGGAGGCCCCAGCATCGTGACCGCCCAGAGCAGGGTCTGGTTCATAGTCCTGCAGCCCCTTGGCGCAATCGTCTTCTACATAGGCGCCCTCGCCGAGCTCGAGAGGATTCCATTCGACCTCCCTGAGGCCGACAGCGAAATCGTGGCTGGCTGGCAGACCGAGTATACCAGCATGTTCTTTGGCACTTACCAGCTGGTCAACTTCTCCAGGATGTACATTCTCGCGGGCCTCTTCACCACCTTCTTCCTCGGCGGTTGGCTCGGTCCCGCCCCTGTCCCGCCCGAAGTCTGGTTCATACTCAAGACTACCGTGGTGATGCTCGCTCTGATGCTGCCGCGCAGCATATTGCCCAGGTTCAGGATTGACCTTCTGCTGAGGTCAGGATGGGTCTGGCTCTTGGCGCTCGCCTTCCTGAACATCTTTCTCACAATGGTCATAGTCTCCCTCGGAGTGGTCTAGTTGGGTGCGCTCTCCTACATCAAAGGCATCTTCGTGGCCACCTGGAGTGGCATCCGGCACCTCTCCCACCCGAGGATGACCCTGCGATACCCCGAGCAGAAGCTGGATCTAGAGGGGACCGGCTACAAGTTCGACGCACGACAGGGCGTCGGACTTCCGGGATTCAAGGGACGCCACATCCTGTTCTTCGACAAGTGCACTGGATGCCAGCTTTGTGCGATAGCTTGCGACGGGGTGGCGGTCGCGATTGACATGCAAAAGGTACAGAAAGGCAGGCCGCAGAACAAGAAGGATATCTGGCCGGCGGTAGACTACGGCAGGTGCGTCTTTTGCGGGTTATGCGTCGATTCTTCAACATCGGTCGTTACAAACCCTGGACTAGTTGCAATCTCTGAGCTTTCCGTCGGAGACAGGGTGCTGACCCACAGGGGTGACTATAAACCCATCACAAGGGTTTGGGATATGCGATACACCGGACCGATGTACAAGATCTACGTCTACGGAAAACCTGACCCTCTGATTTGTACCGCCGACCATCAGATTCTAGCCGTCTCCAGACCGATCTCGACGAAAGAGGACAGGAGGCTCCTCCGTGTCACTGCACCACTCGCGATGATGAAACCAATTAATCTGAAGGAGGGTGATTATGTCGTCAGCTCGATTGTCAAGAAGGTCGAGCCGATTCTGAAATTCGAGAAGGAAGTACCCATGTATAGAGGGGGTGTCCGCAGGAAGAAGCTTGAGCTGAGCGCTGACAGGGATCTGTTCAGGCTCATCGGGTACTACTTGGCAGAAGGTTCCTGTTCGGGCGGACGGACTGTACATTTCGACTTCAATAAGAACGAGAGGAAGACTTTTGTAGCCGACTGCGTGTCGCTCATCCAAAAATTCTTCAATAAAGAATGTGCGATTAGGCCCAACGGCGAGAACGGTATCCGCCTGACCATCAACTCCGCCCTGTCGGAGGACTTCTTCTCTCAGTTCGGAAAGGGCGCGCAGAACAAGAAACTGCCAGATTGGGTCTTCTTCGCCGAGCCTGATAAGCAGCTCGAACTCGTCAAGGGCGAATGGCAGGGCGACGGCTGCAGAGTCAAGCAGCCGAGGCAGAGGTACCTCAACATCACAACTACTTCGAAGGTTCTCGCCTTCCAACTCCAGACGATTTATGCCCGCTTGGGGATTGTAGCCACGATAGACTCCGAGCACAGCCCCGACAGGATGCGGTCCTACCACGTCAATGTGTTCGGGGAGTGGGCAGTCAAGACTGCGAAGATGTGGGGGATAGAATTGGACTACCGCCCCACTAAACACGTGAGTAAGTTCCTGATTGACACCGACTACGTCTACCTGCCCATACGAAAGATTGGGGTCGAAAACGTGGAAGACTACCGGGTGATGGACGTGACGGTCGAGGGCGACCACACCTTCTCCCCTGCGGGGATTGTGACTTCGAACTGCGTGGACGCCTGCCCGTTCGACGCCCTCCGCATGACCAATGACTACGAGCTCTCTGCCTACGACAAGATGAACCTGAAGTACACCCCGGACATGCTCGCCGTGCCTCCCAAGCTTGAAGGCATGACCTATAAAGTCAAAATCGACACCGACAAGGGGACGACCTCCCATGGCTGACCTCACATTCGTCGCGATGGCGGTCGTGACCTTGGGTGGCGCAATCGCGGCCCTCGAAGCGGACGAGATAGTCTACGGTGCCGTCGCCCTCGCTGGCAGTTTCTTTGGAGTCGCCGCGCTCTTCTTCCTGCTGAACGCGCCCTACGTCGCCGTCTTCCAGATCACTGTCTACATCGGAGCCGTGGCCATCCTGATACTCTTCACGGTCATGCTCGTCAGGCAAGAAAGTTGGGCGAAGGAGGCATCGCCCCGGTCGCTGACCAGGCTCGGGGGAGTCCTAACCGGACTGGTGATGGCGTCGGCGCTCGGACTCGCCGTGGTTGGTTCGAATCTCTCCAAGTACAGTTCGCTGCTGAACGTGACAGGCGTCCTTCAGATAGGACAGCTGATTTCCACGAGCTTCTCCATTGTGCTTGAGGTTCTGGGTCTGGTCCTTGCCGCCTCCATCGTCAGCGCTCTCTTTCTGGCCAAGGTCGAGAAGAAGGAAGAGAAACAATGAACACGCTCGCGGACTTCGTCCTCGTTTCGACAATGCTGTTTGCCATCGGCGTCTACGGCCTGATAGTAAAGAGAAGCGCACTCAGAATGGTCTTCGCCATCGAAATGATGATCAACGCCGCCAACTTGAACTTCGTAGCTTTCAACCAGTTCCTCTGGAATAACGCAGTTGGGCAGACCTTCGTGCTCTTTTCCATAGCGCTCGCCGCCGGAGAAGCGGCAGTAATTCTCGCGATAGTCGTAGTGGCTTACAGGTTACACAAAGACACCGACGTGAGTGAACTCAAGACGTTGAAGGGTTAGCAAAATGTGGCGAAGACCTCCCGCAGGTGCCGTTAGGTAGAACGGTGATTAGATGGGCATCCCATATCTTCTCTTACAGACCATTATCCTTCCTCTCGTAGCGGCTGGCGCTGTCTATCCTCTCAGCCGAAGACTGGGGAAGAATGTCGGTTGGGTGGCCTTCGCCGTGCTCCTATACACCACGCTCCTCTTGTTCCTGGCGGGTGCAGGCATCTACAATGGGGGTGCTTCTATCACGGAACTCTATCCTTGGGCACCGTCCATCGGGTTGACATTCGGATTCTTCGCCGATGGTCTGAGTCTTCCGGTGGCCTTGATCATGAGCCTTGTCTGCACGGCTACGTCCGTCTACTCGATGCCGTACATGAAGCATCGGCTTGAGGATATGTATGGTGAGGAGAGGAAGTCGCAGTATGGCCTCTATTACGTCAACTTCTTGCTCCTCACGGTAGGCTTGGTCGGCCTCTCGCTTTCGACGAACTTAATCGAGCTCTACATGTTCCTCGAGTTGCTGCTCATCCCTTCGTTCTTTCTCATGAGTCTCTTTGGTTACGTCGACAGAGAAAGAATCGCAGTAATGTACTTCATCTGGAACCACATCGGGGCGTTCCTCTTCCTCGCCGGAATCGTCCTCGTCTTCCACACGACGGGGAGCTTTGATGTGACGGCGCTCGCATCGATTCAGCCCGGCACGGTTGGATACTGGATTGTCGGTCTGATTCTCGTCGGTTGGCTCGTTAAGATGGCGATTTTCGGTCTCCACACTTGGCTCCCGTACGCCCACGCAGAGCATCCGACCTCCTTCGCGCCGATAATGGCAATGATAGTCGGCGTCGGAAACTACGTATTGGCCAGGCTGCTCGTCGAGGAGATGCCGACAGTCTTCAAACCCTTCGGCTTTCCTCTGATGATCTGGGCGCTCATAACGATGGTCTACGCCGGCGCCGTTACCCTCGTACAGACTGACACCAAGTACCTCTACTCGTGGTCCACGATAAGCCAGAACGCCTACTCACTCCTCGGTATCGGCAGTCTCACTGCTCTCGGTGTCTCTGGAGGGGTCTTCTACTTCCTGAGCCATATCGTCGGGAAGTGCATCCTCTTCTCGGTCGCCGGGATCCTCCTCGCGCAGACAGGAACCAGGGACATAAGGAAGATGGGGGGGCTCGCAACGATAATGCCGCTGACGGCGACTCTCTGCGTTCTCGGCACGCTGATTCTCTCCGCCGTCCCGCCCATGAGCGGCTTCCAGGCAGAGTGGATCTTGTTTGTCGGGATCTTCACCCAGGGAACACTCGGGACCGCCGCCAACATGGTCGTGGCTATTGCCGCAATCATAGGGACAATCCTGACTGTCGCTTACACTTTCTGGCCCCTCCGCAAGATCTTCTTCGGCCCCCTCCCCGCCCAGCTCCGAGAAGTGAAGGAGGCGCCACTCACCATGCTGGTCCCACTCTTCGTGCTGGCCGCAATCATGCTCCTGGTTGGCATCTACCCGGAGCTGATCATGAAGTTCCTCTCATCATTCGCATCAGGACTTCCGATTAGAGGAGGAATCGGGTAGATGAGTGCAGTAGTCTCAGCCTATTACATCTGGGCGGTGTTCGCCGTCCCGTTCATTGGCGCCCTGGCTATCGCTCTGCACCACAAGGCGTCGAGGGTCAGGGATTACGTCGCCGTCCTCTTCTCTTTGGTTTCCGCGCTCTTCGCTCTCCAACTTCTGATTCCGACGCTGCAGGGGCAGACGATCACTCCCTCGGGCCCGACCAGTATTCCATGGATTCCGACGCTCAACGTAAACATCGGTGTTCTTTACGATCCATTCACCATAATCATCTCGAATCTAGTCGCTTGGGTGAGTCTCCTGATCATGGTATACAGTCTCGAGTACATGAAAGGGGACAGCGGGTTGACTCGGTACTGGTTCCTCATGAGTTTCTTCATCGGGAGTATGCAGCTAATCGTCCTCTCGGACAATTTCCTATCGATGTTCGTCGGATGGGAAGGCGTCGGACTTTGCAGTTTCGCCCTGATCGGGTTCTGGTTCACCGACGAGAAGGATAGGTGGGTCGGGACAATCGGTCAGACTGCTCTCGGAGAGGCCCAGGCCTACCCACCATCGCACGCAGGAATGAAGGCTTTCGTGATGACAAGGATAGGCGACATTGCCTTCCTGGCCGGAATCATACTGGTCTTCATCTACTCCGGGACATTCAGCTTCGCTCAGCTCGGCCAGAATACAGGATGGACGACTGGTCTGGCCCAGGCGGGGCTGCTCGTCCCTGCCGCCTTGCTGATCTTCGGAGGTGCGGTTGGCAAGTCTGCACAGTTCCCGCTCCACGAATGGCTCCCGGACGCGATGGCCGGTCCAGCCCCAGTTTCCGCGTTGATTCACGCAGCGACGATGGTCAACGCAGGTGTCGTGCTCGTGGCTAGGGTCGGTCCAATCTTTTACTTCGCGCTGGCTTCCAACCCATCGCTGATCCAGCCGTTCTTCTTGACGGTGGCCTGGATTGGTGCGTTCACCGCCTTTCTTGCTGGCACTCAGGCGCTCGTTGGATTCGAGTTGAAGAAGATACTCGCTTATTCGACGATCTCCCAGATAGGATACATGATGATGGCGCTCGGGCTGACCGCCTACTCGAGCAACTTCGCTCAGGGACTCTCCGCCGGGCTCTACCAGCTGATGAGTCACGCGATATTCAAGGCGTGCCTCTTCATGGCTGCAGGCGCGCTCATCCACGTCTCCGGATCGAAGTACATCAACGACATGGGCGGGCTGAGGAAGAAGATGAACATGACGTTCATCGCCTTCCTAATAGCCGCAGCCTCACTCGCGGGTATTCCACCATTCAGCGGCTTCTGGAGTAAGGATGCCGTCCTAGCGACGGCATGGGATTCGGGACAGATATGGCTGTTCTTGGTGGGTGCGGTGACCGCCGGTTTGACAGCGTTCTACTCCTTCAGGATGCTCGGAATCATCTTCTTCGGGAAAGAAAGCAAGAACTTGGAGGAGCGGGTGGATGGAGAGCATGGGGTTCGGGAGGTCAGCCCACTGCTGTGGGCTCCTTACATGGTCCTCGCAATCGGCACCCTCTTCATTGGACTCATCTCAGCTCCGCTCGGCGTGGAGAACTTTCTCGAATGGGCGTCCAACGCCTACTTGGTCACGCTCTCCCCACATTTCGTTGCACCCGCGGTCGCTTCCGTCGGGTTCAACGTGGAGTCCGCCCTGATTGCATTCGCCTTCGTGATTGTCGGGTTCGGGTTTGCCGCTCTGTTCTATCTCGCAAGAAGATATCCACCAGACAGGTTCGTCGGGAATACCGGCTTCATGCACGCAGTCTACACCTTCCTTGAGAAGAGGTGGTACATCAACGCAATCTACTACAGGGTCTTCGTCGACCCGCCCCTTAGAGCCTCGAGGTGGCTGCTCGCAAATATCGAGATTAACGGGCTGGACAGGATGAACAACGCCGGCGCCTATATTGGTCTCAGCTTCTCGGCCGCTGGTGACTGGGTAGATACCAGGGTGATCGACGGGGCCGCGAACGGCATTTCGACCCTCGGGCAGGCCCTGTCCGGGGCGGCTAAGAGGATACAGACGGGGATAACCGAACAGTACATCTTCGTCTTCGCCCTCGGCCTGTCACTCCTGATCGTGGTCCTGATTCTTGCATTGGGGATTATGCCATGAGTTATCTCCTCTCTCTGCTCATCTTCATTCCACTGGTCGGGACGCCATTCGTCTACCTCGTCGGTCGGCGCAACAAACACGCCGGAATCTACCTCACGTTGGGTCTATCGGTAATCACATTTCTGCTCGCCCTCTATTCCTACTGGTTCGTCTATGTTCACTCTCCCGCTCTCGGCCAGTACGCGCTGACGGAGAACTACACATGGTTCAACTTCCAGCGCATCGGTCTGCATTACCTGGTCGGACTCGACGGTCTCAGCGCACCGCTCGTCACCCTCTCGAGCCTTTTGTCGATATTGGTGATCATTGGTTCGCGAAGGCTGATCGATCATCACGAGGCGGAGTACTACTCCCTCCTCCTTTTCTTCGAAGGGTCGATAATGGGGGTCTTTCTCTCGCTCAACTTGATTGTTTTCTACATCTTCTGGGAACTCGTCCTCATCCCCATGTTCTTCTTCATCGGAGTCTGGGGCGGGCCGAGGCGGAAGTATGCGGCGCTGAAGTTCGTTCTCTTCACGTTCACCGGAAGCACGATAATGCTCCTGGGCTTCCTCTACTTCTACTTGGGGATGTCCTCGCCCTCATTCGATATGCCAACCATCCAGGCAATGATTCAGAGCCACCAGATACCTGTTAGTCTCGAGTATCTCCCTCTGCTTGCCTCGTTCATCGGGTTCGGTGTCAAGCTCCCCGTCGTTCCCTTCCACACATGGCTGCCCGACGCTCACGTCGAAGCTCCCGCCCCGATTAGCGTCCTCCTCGCAGGTGTTCTGCTAAAGATGGGCGGGTATGGCTTTCTCAGAATCAGCATCAGTCTCTTCCCACAGGCCTCGTACCAGTACGCGTGGGTCTTCCTCGTGATCGGGGCAGTGACGATGTTCTATGGGGCAATCGTCGCTCTCTTGGCCACAGACCTCAAGAGAATGATAGCTATGACGAGCATAAACCACATGGGCTTCGTCCTCCTAGGAGCATACGCCACCGTGGCCTCTGGCAACCCACTCGGCGTCGAAGGCGCAATCTTCCAAATGTTCACCCACGGTTTGGCGATTGGCGCACTCTTCATGCTCTCGGGATACGTTCACGAGCAGGCCGGGACGAGAGAGATACCGCTGCTGAAGGGACTGAAGGTCACAATGCCCAGGACAGCCGTGCTTCTGGTCTTGGGGAGTGCCGCGGCGATGGGGTTGCCCCCATTCGCAAACTTCCTAGCTGAGTTCATGGTAATCGCCGCGGGTATCTCCGCCTATTCTATTCTGGGTGTGACGATACTAGTTCCAGTTATCACGAGCGGATACTTCCTCTGGATGATCAAGAGGTCGATCCTCTCATCTCCTGAAAGAGGCGCAACGCAGCATGACATTCCCAAGCCCGACGCCCTTGCCATCGCATCCTACTTTGTGCCACTCGTTATACTGATGATCTTCTCTTACCTAATAATCGCGCCGAGCGTACCCGTTGCGCAGTTCATAGCCAATCTGGCCAAGCTGAGGGGTGGCTGAGATGAATCTACTCTCTGTCACGATTATCATTCTGGCCGCCTCATCGCTCGGCATCCCGCTCTTCCAGCTCCTCGACGACAAGAGGTCAAAGTTTCCTGCTTACATCCTAATTGCAGTCCTCACGGTATCCCTCGCTCTAATCGGGGCCAATACCATATGGCCCACGACCGACACCTCGTTCGGCGGTCTGCTTGGCTCTGACGCACTCGGCGGCTTCTTCGCCCTTGCCACGCTCGGCATGACGCTGATGGTCGTAGTCGCTTCAAGCAGCTACATACGCAGTGTCAATTCGCCGATCTACTACGGTCTCCTCTCGTTTACCGCGCTTGGGATGCTCCTCCTTTCGTACTCCCAAGACCTGCTGATGCTCTTCGTCGCGTGGGAGCTCATGAGCCTACCGACGTATGCCCTTGCCGGCTACGACAAGAAGCGGGTCCAGTCGAACGAGGCGTCAGTAAAGTACGCCATAATCGGCGCGATGTCCTCGGCAGTAATACTCTATGCGATTAGTTTGACCTATGGGTTGACTGGTACGACCCAGATCATCCCCGCTGTCAAGGCCCTCGCCTTGCAGCCCTTCAATCCCTTGACTAGTGTAGCAGTCATCCTGTTCGTTGCAGGCTTTGGTTTCAAGATGGCGATCGTCCCATTCCATATGTGGATTCCGGATGTCTACGAGGGCGCACCGACTACCGTTAGCACCCTCTTCGCCGCCGCGACAAAGAATGCTGGCTTCGTAGCGGCAATCAGAGTCATCCTCGCATTCGCCACGGTCTACGTCCTGACGCAGAACCCGCTGTTCACACTAGCCAACATCCTAGCAGTACTGGCTGTCCTGACGATGACGCTCGGGAACGTCGCTGCGCTTACCCAGAAGAACATGATGAGGTTACTTGCCTACTCCAGCATCGCACAAGCCGGGTACATTCTCGTGGGTTTCGTGGCGTACGCATACAGCCCGTTCTCCTCAGCGGCCACAATCGGAATGACAGGTGCGCTCTTCCACATTCTAAACAACGCGATCATGAAGGGCGTCGCCTTCCTCGCAGCCGCGCTCGTTCTGCTCGAGCTCAAGAGAGGTGACCTGCAAGCCTACAACGGGCTGGGGAAGAGGATGCCCATCACTGCCTTCACCATAACCATCGCTTTCCTCGCTCTCGCTGGCGTACCTCCACTCAGCGGGTTCTGGAGCAAGCTCCTGCTCTTCCTCTCAGTGGTAAACGGCCCATTCACCTGGCTCGCAGTCGCTGGGATTCTGAACAGTGCTTTCAGCCTCGGTTATTACGCGTGGGTAATCAAGAGGCTCTACATTGACGAACCAGAGAGCGCGGGAAAGGTCAACGAACCTTTTGCATTCATCATCGTGTTCGCTGTCGCGGTTGGTCTGATTATAGGGCTAGGGCTCTTCCCTCAGATTGTGACCAACTTTGCTCCAAGTGCTGTCAGAAACATATTCCCAGGGTAGGCAATCGTTCGGTCGGCTGCTTGGCACGATTCTCTTGCTCGCAGTCGTCCTTGAATTCGGAATCGATTGATCCCCCCCGTTCCCAACCCGCCTCACATCGGGCTGCATTCCGGACATCGATCTGAGGAAGTATTACAGCCAGTTTACCCTGACTCTAACCCTGTCAGGAAAGATCTTCCTGAATGGCGTGCCCGTCCCTTGGTAGAACTTCGAGAAGAACTCATAGATGTGCAGCCTGAGGTCCTGTATGTAGACAATTAGGACCTCGAAGACGATGATGAGTATGTTGAAGATGACTATCGGCACCGCGGAAATGTACAGTGGGTATGCAAGCAGCATGTTGGTCACCAAAAGGAGCGACGCGTGCACGAGCAGCATTATCGCGAGCCGGACGTAGCTTATCGTGTTTGCGAGGAACTTGGAAATCCTCTCGAAGACCTCGATGCCGCCGTTCGCGAAAGCACTTCCAGCTGATTCACCTTGAAACTTTCCTACCATTATCGCTATTCCCTTTCCGGTCAACAGGGTGATCATCGACACCAACACGACAGCGAGGGAAGCGCCACCAAGGAGGTCGTTCGGTAATCCCAAGAGGGGGGCCGGACTGGAGGTCTTCAACACGTTGAAACTGTACCCTGCCCCAACGAACGCGAAACCGAACCCAATCCCTGAGATGTACATCGCGAGTGTCGGGAGCTTCTCGGTAGCCAGCTCCACGGTTTCGCGGCCCTTGAACGATTGGTACGCGTCGAGTCCCATGGCCGTGGTCATGTGCGCTATGCCAATGAGTATGGAGATGACGAGAACGGCCTCAACGCCTCCCGGGTCGAGAGTGGGATTGGCCCCTAGAGGCCTTTGGACTATCTCAATCAGGGGCGGGATTGGAATGTAGCTGTGGAGCGAGAACCCGAAGACTTCGCCGAAAAGGACCCCGAATACGCTGGCGGATATCCCCGCCGCGAGGAAAATGTTGCCCCACTTTCTCAGGTTCCCGGTGCTCCTCTGCCTTATCAACAGGGCAAACAGTGTCAGGACAACGCCGTGTCCGAGGTCGCCGAACATCATTCCGAAGAAGATCGGAAACACGAACGAGATTATTGGCGTGGGGTCGACCTCGTGCCCTCCCGGGGTTCCCTGCGCCTCGGTAATCAGCTGGAAGGGTGCCATGAAACTCGTATTCTCCATCAGGGTTGGGACGCCGGCGTCGGTTTCTTCATGGCGAACCGGTTCTCCATGGACCATCCACTGCGCGAATCTGTCCTTGAACTCCTTCTCTCTCCTGGTGGGGACGTAACCAGATATGATGGCGAACCTCTTCATACCGCCGGCCATTCTCACGTCATCTAGCATGTCCCTCGCTACTCCCGCAAGCTCCCTGACTGCAAGTAGTGTGGTCTCGGACCTGGCTCTCAACTGGGCAATCTCTGATTTCACGGCTTCCTTTTCCTTCAAGGCAGCCTCGCTTTCTTGAGTAAGTTTGCTGTACGCTTCGGCCGGATTCTGCGGAAGATCGGCAGGAATTGCGAATGGCTCCACTCCAAAGGCCTTCATGACCTTGTCCACGCGGCCCGCTTCTGACAATGGTGATGCTATGAGCACAAGGCTGTGACTCTGTGAGAGAGTGTGTGAAATCACAGTAAGGTCAGAGAGTGATCTGCTGAATTCGGATAACGTCGGGTTCTCCACGACAGCCAGGGTGACCCTGAACCAATGTAGGGCGTGAATATTGCGCAAATCTGCGGAGAAACCCGAGACAACCTTCATCGCGTCTAGAAGTGTCTGAGTATTCGTCTCTGTACTGGTCGCCTCTTGCAGAGCCGACCTTTGTTTCCTCATCTCGTCCACGATGGGGCTCAGCATGGCTTCTGCGTTCCTCAGCAGGTCGTCCCAATTCCTTGCTTCGAACTCACTGTTCGGTATCTTCACTCCTCGGAATACAATGTCCATGGTACCAGGCACGAGCGGTATTGCGAGGTTCTTCACGGTCTGATCTGCCAGTGCGAAGAGCCTGACGGCTCTTACGTCAAGTCCCTGGACGAGAGGATCAAAACCCGATTCTTTGTCTGCCACCGAATGGAATTGTTCGAATTGGGCGAGTGTCCTGGTGACCTCTTCGTAATCACTCCTCGGCGCTATGACAGTGACCTTTGAGAGAGGGGTTACGCCCAGAGAAATCCCACGCTTTCAGCGAAGTCGCGAGCCTGTTTAGGCTATTAAGTATTATAACGGTCATGATGTGAGCGAGCCAAGTGCGACAGAAGCACGCCGTCGTGACTTGAACCATGCCTGGCAGGATATACGTCGGGACACGAGCTTCAGCTCAGCGCGGGACTCTTCTCGACAAGGCATCAATGGAAAGGCTGGCAGAGTCGGCTACACTGGAAGAGCTGCTCGACAGGCTCAAGGTCACGCCGTATTCTGAAGCGCTCTCCAGTCTCGTTCCACCACTCACGGCCAGAAAACTCGAATTGGCCCTGAGGAAGAGACTCGACAAGGTTCACTACGACCTCATGACAGCAGCTGGCGAGTACAGGCTGATTCAGCTCTACTACCTCAAACACATTGCATGGGACCTGAAGTCTGCCTTGAAGTCTAAGGCACTGGGTAAGTCCTACGAGGAGTCGATCGAATATCTCGACATGAAAGCAGAGGAGCTCGTTGGAAGAAGAGAGCTAATAGTGAAGGTCCTTTCCGCGAGCGACCTCCGAGAAGCGGTCGCTCTCCTATCGGGGACCGAGTTCCATGCCGATATCGAGAAGGCCGCAGCATCCTTCTCCGCCAACGGGGACGTGAGGTTCTTTGACACCTACGTTGACCATGCCGTCTTGACTGAAATATCCGAAGCTTACTCGTCGGAATCCAAACTGTATTCCTCTTCGAGAGCCGTAGAGATGGCCGGAATAGGTGAGATCGTGGCCATCGACGTCGATGCCTACAACGTGATGAGTGTTCTTCGCGCGAAGCTATGGGGCTTGCCAAGTCAGGAGGTCCGGGACCTCCTCGTCACCCCAGCATTCAGGGTGCCCACATCGGTCCTCATGAAGATGATTGGCTCTGAATCTGTGTCGGATGCCGTGAAGCAAATCCAACAAATCTGCCCCACAAAGGTGGAGGGCCAGACAAATGACGAGGAACTCATCAAGGCTGTGGAAGATGTGTTCACAAATAGAATGAAGGCGACCTTGACCAAGACATTCGTTTGGCAGAAGCTCGGCCCTGCCTACGCGCTCGCTTTGATAAAGCTCCTCGAATTCGAGGTCAACGACCTAGCCGCAATAGCGGTGGGAGTCGAGGCCCGGATGTCTCCGAAGCATATCATGAACGAGCTAGGACTGTAAGGCGTTCTGCCTGATTTGTCTGGCTCTTCGATTTTTCTTGTAACGCTTATAAGTTGTGCACCAGCGCGGCTTGCTCGCCCACTCATGAATAGACTTCCTTTCTTGCTGCTGGGCGCTGCCGCTTTCATGTTGATTGCCCTGTCGGCACCTGCTGCCGTGGCGCAGACAAGCACCACGACTACTGATAGTGCCAGCAAGTTCTTTGCCGCCAGTTTGGCCTTTGGACTGGCTGCCGTAGCGGCGGGATACGCACTCGGCCAGTCCGGTTCGGCCGCAATCGCTGCGGTGGTGGAGAAGCCGGAGGTAAGGACGAGCGCCTTGGTCTTCGTCGCGCTCGCAGAAGCGATTGCCATCTATGGTTTCGTGATCGCTATCATTATCCTTGGCCAGACGGGCTAGATTCGGATCTTCTTCAAGAAAGGAGGCGCAGTTCTTTCTTCAGTGTTCTCTCTGTACGGTAAAATCGCTCAAGTCTTCCAAGAACCTAGAGGCGCTGCTAATGGGGAGCTGCATCAGCTGCCTCTTTGCTTCCTCTGCATAGGCCAGGGAGAGCGCTGTCATCTTGCCCACGACTTCGCTCTCACTGTGATTCTTCAGGAGACCGAGTGCTATCTTATCTTGCGACCTCCAGTCTAGCAGGTCGTCCCTAAGCTGGTACGCGATTCCAAGACTTCTTCCGTATTCTGCGAGGGCTGCGACCTCCTTCTCGCTGCCTCCTGCCACTAGGGCGCCTAACTTGGCAGACGTCTCGAAGAGGGCGGCAGTCTTGTCGGCGATTATCTTGAGGTACTCGTCCCAGGTGAGGTTGTACACCTGCGGGTCGATCGTGAGCTCCGAGTACTCTCCTTCAGCCATGCGCAGGGACGCGCCGCTGATCTCCCCAGCGACACGCCTGTCTCTGTACCTTGCCGCTATAGCAAGGATCATCGCGAACACGAAGTCCGCGGTCAGCAGGGAGGCGCTGTAACCATACTTGACATGGAATGTCATCTTGGCCCTTCTCGCCATTTCCTCGTCGATGATGTCGTCGTGGATGATTGACTCCGTGTGCAGGAGCTCTACCGCGACCGATGCACCGAGTACAGAATCATCCTTACAGCCCAGGGCTTCAGCCGAAAGCATCAGTAGTACCGGCCTGACACGCTTGCCTCCCTCGACTGCATAGACCAACGGATCATGAAACCTTGAATGCTTGTAGAGTGCGAGCTCCTGTGAGAGGGCCTTGTCAGCCCTGTCGGCGTAGGACCTCATCCTGGCCTCTATCGATTCGAGCGAGACAGTCCTGCGACCATCCATTTGAGAAAACTTTCGCCCCTGCGTATTCTATATAATGTTTCTAGCTGAATAATGCAGCTTGGTAGTGCGATAACGAGAAAGCTCTAAGTGCCGAAAAGGCGGGGGTCTAATTCTGCCCCGGTAGTATAGAGCTGTGCGCGTACAGCCCGGTCAACTCCACGCGAGCAAGCCGAGAGTATGCCGGCCTTTCGAGTCGGCGACCCGGGTTCGAATCCCGGCCGGGGCAATCTCAAGCTTCTCTGGTGAATCGGGGGCAGATTCGAGCTCTCTTCGGGTGAGAGGGTGGTCCTTACTCCCCGAGTCTACCTCTCTGGGTCCTGCTGTATCTCCCTCGCCGGCGCGAATTTCTGTTGATTTCTCCCTTCCCTCTCTTTCCTTGAATGTACCTGTTCGTTGGAACGGGACCTCTTGAGCTAGTACCTCGTGGTTCAGCGATTACACTAGGAGGCGTGGAACGAGGTTCATCGTGATGAAGGGACTTGACTTCGGCGAATGTCAGTCTATCCGCATCGTACTTTATTGTCGCTGTATCTGAAATGTAGTTGATGTCGACCCGGAGTACTCCGTCGAGCCGGTCAGCCGCGCGTTTGAGCTGCTGGGCTCGTCCCGGATTGTCCATCCCATGTATCTTCAGGATGGCGGTCGCTTTCCCGTTCTCGGTTATCATCACAGTTCAAGACGCTTAGCGCACGGCGGCTATTGAACCTGACGTATTTTTTGCAATAAACCGCAAAAGAATGGAGCATCAGACGAACTGACCAGGTCGACCACTATTCACTGAAGCTCGAAGGCAACCGCATTCTCATCTGGCAGGAATCTTGGCGGCTTTCCCAGCGGCTCGAAGATCGCCTGTACATAGTGCTGCAGAAACAGGTTTCCCTTGGCGCCGAAATCGTGCGTGAGGGTGACATTGACCCTTCCGGCGCGTATGACCTCGCTGTATTCGAAGAGGTTCGTGTAGTCGGCGGTGGTCTTGAGATAGTTCAGGGCGTTCTCTAAGGTAAGCTCCCCCCACTTGGCTCTGATGTACGTGTTCGGGACGTCCTTACCAGCGGAGTTTCCGGCCTCAACTACAGCCTCATTGGTCGCCGCCTCCAGGATGTGCTTGAAGCTCGACGTTGGCACCTTTATCATGTGAAACCTCTTCATCGGCCGATCGTAGTTGGCGTACGCGAGAACGAGTTGATTGAGTAAGGTGTTGACGCTGACGTTTTGCTTCCTCGCGTCTTCTTGGAGGGCGTTGAGTGCAGACTCGTCCAGCCTGAACGAAGCCGTCGCCGTTTTTGGCTTCATGCCAGCCTCTACCGCCGAGACTTGCATCTTTTTAGCTTAACGACATACATTGTGTGTGGGGGGTTCGTCAGAGGTACTTTTCAGGCAAGCGCGCGCAAAGGTATTCTTCAGGCAATATTGCAATCGAGTGCAAAAAATACGTTGGATTGTTATATCGGGATTAATGACTCTCACCTATGTCCATTCGCACTGAGAAGGATAAATCAGGGAAGGAGAGGATGATGGTACCAGAATCGAAGCTAGGTGTCCTTGTCGTCGAAGGGACAGTAGAGAGGTTAACTGGAGCAGGGAAATTCGTTGTCGCTCCTGTTAGAGAGCAATCCGATGTGGAGGTAGGCAACCGGGTAATGGTTATTCTTTTGGACAAGCTGCAGCCGGAGGTCTATCTAGAGACTTTCAAGGAGCGAGTCACTTCGCCCTTCCCTAGCAACTGGGCCATCATCGTCAGGGGAAACAGGTATGTGGAGAGATGCAGAGTTTCCTATGATGGTAAGCAACTTAGCGCTCTGGACCCAGCCGGGGTGGCAAGGTCCGAGCTCCCACTACCACGTGACGGAGTGCTCAACTTCCGTATCCCGGAGACTGTCAACGTGGACAATGAAGCCATGGTAGAGGTAAGAGATGGGGACAGGTCCTTAGCACTGGTGAAGTTCGGGTCTATCGGGATCATGGCGACAAAAGAAGCGTACCCGACTGTCACGGTCTCGGGCCGGTTCTCTCCTCTAAACAAGGCGGAAGTCTATCCAGTGAGTGTTGAGTTCGCGAATACCACAACGGGCCAGAAGTTCTTGGCCGTAGTCACCAATGGCCAATACTCGGTTCAGCTGCCAAACCGCGAATCGTATCAGGCAACCGTATCCTGGGCCACGATTCCTGGAAATAACACTGGCACCGTGCAGGCTGGAATGCTGAATCTCAACACGAACGACCACGCGTACAGCTTCGGTGTGAAGTGGTAGATAGACAATGGTGGATCTATTCTGGACCGTAGCCATAGTCCTCGTGGTTCTCTGGCTGCTCGGATTCTTCGGCAGAGTCGGGGGAGGTCTGATCAACTTACTTGTGGTCATCGCCCTGATCATCGTCGTCTACCGGCTTTACACGGGAAGAAACGTGGCCACGGGTAAGTAAGACATTGCTTCTGAAGAAAAGAGACTAAAGAGGTGAATCAAGAAATGGCAAAGAAAAGCAGAGGTGGAAGGATGAAAGCAGCCAAGGCGCGCGCAGCTGAGGCGCCTGGCGGAAAGGGTCCTGTCAGAAAGCGTAAAGCAGGTCGAAGGATAATGACGACCTAGCACGTTCGCAAGACCAGTTGCGGTAACAGGAAGGACAGCCGCAACCCAGTTTCCATTGCATCTGAACGCAAAAAATACCTTGCCTCTATATACTGCGGACGACCCATAATGATTGGTGAAGTGTATGGAGATAAGCAGAGAAGAAAGGACGCTGAGCAGCCGATTCGCGGACTATCTGAGACGAATGAAGGCGAAGCTTCACCGCTAGGGATGAGCAAACCATTATGTCCAAGATCATGCCCAAGAAGAAAGCGGGAGCGCTAGCCGTTCAGAAGGCAAAGAAGCCCGCGCTCGCCGTTAGAACGCCTCCGACAAGTTGGGCTAATTCAGTCAATACGCTGTTAGACACGTTTCGCCTGATCCCCTGGGACCCCTTCAGGGGGTTCGAGTGGCCAGTTGAGTATGAACTGCCGACGCGAATACCCTACGTTGATGTCATCGACGCCGGGACAGAGTATGTCGTGAAGGCAGAGCTTCCGGGGTTGAAGAAGGAAACTCTGGTGATCGAAGTTGGGCCAAACGAGTTGTCAGTGGCCGCTGATTCTGACGTGGCGAGGGAGGAGAAGGGAAAGACCTACTTGCACAGGGAAAGGGCCTTCTCCACGTTCCGTAGGAACATAGGCTTCCCCGAAAGCATAGATTCAGACAAAGTGTCAGCGGAGTTGGCCGAAGGCATCCTCGAGATCAGGCTTCCCAAGCTCGAGCCCAGGCGCGAGAAGAAGACCAGACGACTGACGCTGCCACTTCGACCCGCGACAGGCCTCCCCTAAATCGAGGAAGAGCATCCAGGTGGGATGAAACTGAGCGTTAAGAAGGAACGGCGGAGACAAAACAAAGCCACTGACGACTTGAGGGAAGAGGTCGAAATGCTCGACATCATGCTCTCATCATTGGTCGATATTCTCGAAGATAGGAGAATCATTAGCCATGATGAATGGAAGAAGAGAACAAAGCAAAGGCTAAGTTCGAAGTAAGGGGTATTGTCCATGCCAACCGATTTGGCTCTGAGTGACACGGCGAAAGGGGACATAGGCCAAACGCTCCTCACACTTGAGCTCGAGAGGCGCGGATGGATGATCTTCTCCCCACACATTGAAGAAAAAGTGGACCTGGTCGCCATAAGAGAAAGCGCCAATGGAATACTGAGGCATGCCTACATTCAAGAAAAGACAGCCACACTGAACAAGCAGAATAGTTTTGAGTTCACGTTGCAGGCATCGAAGCCAATTGAGAGCAGAGATTTCTATTGTGTATTAGTCTGCCTCAGGGACGCGAAGTTTCGCGACGTCGACTTCCACATCATTCCCAGTCTAGACCTGCGAAAGGTCATAGCAAAGTACTTCGGGTCGCCTACATGGAAGAAGACTGGCAACTGCAATTTCGCCCTGCGATTAGGAGGAAAGTGGGAGCGTTACAGGAACAGGTTTGACTTGATCAGGCCGACTTGAGGATGAAGTTATGCCAGGACACTTAGTCGGAGAACAAGTCTCACAGCGTCAGATATGTTGAAGCCGTACTCGGCTCGCGTCATCTGAACCAGGTTTCCTCGTCGGATGAGATCTGGTTTGGGTGTTCTTTCAGCTAGGGCTCTGGTAAGTCTTAGGGACACTGCTCAGGATCTTGTTGGTGTTAAGGATCGGGACATAGAGGATTAGAAATATCTCCAAACATGAAGGGCATACACCACTACAATTGCGACGACAATGATTGCCCCTATTGTCAACCATCCCTTCCTGTCAATCTGGCCCGACACATCTTGGTTCATATGTCTCGCAGATTCCCTGCACGGAATAACGATTTAGCCTTTTAATCTTCTACGTTTCAAGCCCACCAACAACCGAATAGGGCTCTGGCAAGTCTTAGGGACGTGGCCTAGTCTTGTCGGTGTTAAGAGTCGGAGCGTTACACTCCTTCATATGGCCTTCACGACGTAGTCCTTCAGGCATTGCCTTGAGCAGAATGCGAGGATTGGCTCGGTTGACATGACAGGATCGCTGACCGTGATGATTCGCTGAATCTGCAATGCTTCATCTCCTAAGGCTGTCTGCTTCCCGCAATTATCACAATTCTTCAGGAATTGGTCCGCTTGCACGGGCTCACCACTTCCACTTCTCGGAAATTAAGTTTGTCCCCCTTCAAGAGAACATGATTGTCTCTTCGGGAAAAACTCCTAACGAATTGCCGGCAGATTACTGCTTCAATCCGACCCTCGGTACTGTTCGCCCCTGTTTCAAGCGACCAGTCATCGACTGCCAGGCGGACTATTCCATCGCGCCCAGCAACTCGTCCAGAGGCACAGTGGCAAACCTCGTGGCGGAATCGCTCATCGCGTAAGGGATGACGAGTTCACGCCCGTGCAGCAGCGCACCGCAGGTGTAGACGACGTTCGGAACGTAGCCTTCCCGCTCCGATTCGTTCGGAGACAGCAAGGGTTCGCGCAGGCGGCCGATCACGCGTGTGGGGTCGTTCAGGTCGAGCAGGAAGGCGCCGAGACAGTACTTTCGCATGGCGCCGACACCGTGGCTCATGACGAGCCAGCCAGCTTCGGTTTCGATGGGTGAGCCGCAGTTGCCCATCTTGAAGAATTCCCACGGTTGTGAGGGCGAGAGCAGTAGCTTGGGCTCTTTCCAGAAACGAATGTCGTCGGAGAACATGATGAAGATGTTCTCGTCGTCCTGGCGCGAGAGCATGGCGTACTGGCCGTTGACCTTGCGTGGGAAGAGTGCCATGCCCTTGTTCTGCACGGCGGGACCGTTGAGCGTACTGAATCTGAAGTGGACGAAGTTCGGCGTCTCCAGCAGTTGCGGAAGGGTGGTCTCGCCGTCGAAGGCGGTGTAGGTTGCGTAGTAGGTGAAGCTGCCGTCCTCGTTCTCGAAGCGGACGAAGCGGGCGTCCTCGATGCCGTTGCGCTGACTGGCCGTGGACGGGAAGATGACGCGCTGCGAGATCTGGCTGGCGGGAGGGAAGTCCATTTCGTAGTTCGATTCGGCCAGCAGCAGGATCCCGCGCGCGGCACGGTCAACCGCGGCGTCGGCAGGGTCCGTCTTCCGGCGCTCCGCTGATAGGACGCGGTGCAGGTCGTCCAGGGCGAAGGCCTCAGGGAGTCGATCCAGCACACGCTGACAGAAGTCGTTCTGTACGTCTGCCTCCTGAAGCTTGCGCGCGAACAGAGGCTTTTCGTAGGCGGCACCCGGTACACGCTCCGGTTCCATGGCGAACCGCGCAGGCCGCGTGAGGGTGATTCGATTCCGCGCGCTGATGACGCCGACGCGGAACGTGATGGAGGAGATGTGTCCTTCGCCCGTGGCCCGCAGACTCAGGATGAAACGGAGCGCGCCCTTGGGCAGCCCTGTCTGTTCCGGGTGCGGCACGATGGAGGGATTGAACAAGGCCGCAGACTCTGGAGAATATTCGTGCGTGAAATAGGAGCCGATGAGCGCCTGCCGCGCCGCAGAAGGCTCCCACGCCTCGTTCAGGTAGCGGCGCACCTCCACGAAGCGGTTGCGGAAGACTCTTTGGGCGTTCTCGTGCCGGTCCTCAAACTCGTTCATCACCTGGCCCAGCAGCTGGGCGACCGCCTCGTCCGAAAGAGCCATGACGCGGGCGACTATCCTGCGGGCGATGTCGTCGTTGGTGGGATAGAACGGGCGCATGAGCACTCGCGACCGGTCAGGAACCAGAGTCGGTCCGGTGCGTCTGGCTTGTGCGGGTGGCGGGGTGAGGGCGGTCATGTTACATCTAGAGCTGTTCTGGCCAAGGGCGACTATTTGTCGGTCGGCTCCTTGAAGCTGGTGATCGTGTTCTGCAGCGACTCCATTTCCGCGAGCGCGAGCAAGAAGGCGAGCGTGGACTCGGCACCTTGGTTCTGACTCAGACGGTCCACATGCAGTCCGTCCCGACAGCCACCCGTGGTCGAATCGTAGAGCGCCAGTCCTAGGTCGTTTCGACCGAGGAACCATTCGAACGCGCGCCATGCCTCTGCGACCCAGAACGCGTCGCTCGTTGCGTGATACGCTTCGATGCAGGCAGAAACTGTTGCCTGCGCTTCGATGGGTTGCTGGTCGTAGATCGCGCGCTCCTTGCCGCGTGGAAAGAACCCGTTCGAGCCGACGGGCCGGAAAGAGCCGGCTTCCGATGTCTGGACCTTTGTCAGCCACCGGAGGGTCCTAAGGCCGGTTTCCAGCATCGTCCCGTTGTTCATGCAGCGTCCGCTCAGGATCATCGCGTGCGCTAGCTTGGCGTTGGCATAGGAGACCACTTCTTCGAACCACTGCCACTCATCCGTGGCAGTGTCGGTGTAGCGCTGCATGAGCTTTGCCGAGAGTGATTCGCGGATTTGATTTGCCCGCCTGTCTCCGCTCAGGCGCCGCAGGTATTCGTCGATGCCTATGAGTGCATACGCCCACGCGCGCGGTGAGGTGAACTCGGCGACCGGGGGCAGGGCCTGTTCGAACAGTTCCGCCGCCAGCATCTGAAAACTGCCCTGGCCCGCCTGCGACACACACAGCCCCAGTGCCCACAGCGCGTGGCCATGACAGTCCTCAGAGCCGACTTCCTCCAGCCAGCGTCGGTCGAAGCTCATGAAGTTGTGAAAGCGCTTGCGCTTGTGGTCGAACGCGTGATTCAGAAACGCGGCGTACGTGGCGGCCTGGTCGCCGAGGCGCTGTGAGCCGTGGCCCAGTTTCTGCAGCATCAGAGCCAGCACTAGGGCGCGCGCATTGTCGTCCGTGCAGTAGCCTTCGGCGAAGTTCGGTATCGTGAAGCTCGCGTGCTGGAACATGCCCGTCGAATCGCTCATCCGAAACAGGTGGTCGAGCTTCATCGCCGGCAGCTGGCCGGGCTGTTCGTCGAGCGTCTTGATGGGCGACGATATGTGACCGATGAAGTTGTAGTCTTGGCGCGCTTGCTCGAAGGACTTCATGTAGAGCCGTGCCACACGCGTCCAGATCATGTCGCGTCCCATCTTGTAGGCGTTCCTCCGCATCGAGTTGCGCAACGGCTCATCGCGAAGCAGTTCAACCACGGCGGCTGTGATGGCCTTTGCATCGCGGAACGGCACCAGCTTGCCGCGCCCAGCGGCCAGCAGCTCCGCTGCGTGCCAGTATGGCGTGGACACCACGGCTTTGCCCGCTCCGAAGGCGCAGGCTAGCGTGCCCGAAGTGGTCTGAGCTTCTGTCAGATAGGGCGTCAGGTAGATGTCCGCCGCGCCGATGAATCGCATCAACTCCTCCAATTCGACGAAGCGATCGAAGAACACAACGTGCTTCTCCACGCGAAGGTCTTTGGCCAGCCGCTCCAGGCTCAGTCGGTAGGCTTCGCCCTCTTGACGCAGCACGTTCGGGTGCGTCTGTCCTAGCACGATGTAGACGATGTCAGGGAACTCCCGGATGATGTCCGGCAGCGCACGAAGCGCATACTCAATGCCCTTGTTCGGCGAGAGCAGGCCGAACGTCAGCAGGACCTGCTTGCCCGCCACGCCGAACTCGTCCTTGAAATGATCTGTGTCCGAAAACGGCATGTCCGGAATGCCATGCGGAATGAGGTCGATTTTGGCCCAGGGTGCATGATTGACTTCCTGAAGCAGCTCCCGGCCCTGTTCGGTCATGACCACGAGCCGCGTCGAAAGTCGGACCAGGTCGCGCATCACGCGTCGCTGCTCTGCGTTGGGCTCGCGGAGAATTGTATGCAAAGTGGTCACGATGGGCATGCGCAGCTCGCGCAGTAGCGCCAGCACATGACTGCCGGCCGGCCCGCCGAAGATGCCGAACTCGTGCTGCACGCAAATGACGTCCACGTCCGTGATGTTGAGGAAATCGGCTGCGCGCAGGTAGGATGTCAGGTCCTGCTCCGCGATCTCGAAGCGCACTTCGGTTGGGTAGTCATAACCGCCCTCGACATCATTGACGGACACGACCGAGCAATGTATCGTCGGAAATTCCTTCGCAACAGAGTAGTGCAAGTCGTTCGTGAACGTGGCGATGCCACATTTGCGCGGCAGGTAGTCGCCTAGAAACGCAATCTTCCGAATGCCTCCTGTCGCTGGCACCTCAAGGTTAGCCGTGGTCTTTCTGTGGTCATTCGTGGCCTATATCTGATTTAAACCCGCTATCGAACCCATATGACAGCGACTCCCGCCGGGCCCGAACCTAGAGATTGGCGAGTAGGCGGGGCATTGCGCCATCTTTCCGAAATCCTCGGAGACTTGCTTTGAACATCGTTTCCCATGCTCGAATCCCGGCCGGGGCAGTTTCAGGCTTCTTCTGTGAATCGGAACCTGATTCAGACTCTGACGCCAAACAGGATAGCCCCCAGGTTCGAGGACGAAAGCATGTGGCTGATACCGTTCTAGAGTGCGAGCGAGAAATCGGGACCTGACAGGGGAGGCAATGCGCTGGTCTCCTTTCCCACATGACTTGGGCGTGAATCTTATGAAATTGCTGAAACTGCGTATCTTGAGGCTTAGATGACAGGACCTTGAAGGAATGTGAGCATCTCAAGAGCAAGGACGCTCTATGAAGAGGTCTGGGAATGCCGTCTTCCCAAAAGGCAGACAGTAGAAGAGGACTTGCTCTCTCTTCAAGTCCTCGCACCAGACATGACCGAGGACCTCCACACCTTATTCAAAGAAGCGGTGACAGATTCTCTTGCGAACATACTGGGCCAGAGTGAAGCAAGAACCCTAATGAGACTGATGGCAAGAACGAACTTTGAGAGTCCATATATGGTCTTTGAGGCGCTCGATTCGATTCTCCATGGAGGCTCTAAGATTCTAAGAGATGCAATAGTCGAGGAGTTCCGCGTCAACGTGCATCTGCTGTTGGAGAAGACGAAGAGAAAGGTCACTCAGCTTGTCGACTAGACAGACTGAGAACCGTCCGCTGCGAGTTGACACCAGCAACGAACAACCGTCAAGATAACAGAGCTTTCGGCAAGAAACCATAATTGTAACATTCGCCTTCTGTTTGGCCATGTTGAAACGGCCTGCTATGGACAAAGCGGCCAGTCTCGGTTTGTCGGTCCCGAGCCTTTCGGTGTCGCTTGTTAAGAGTGCCACCGGTCGTTCTACACGTCTGCCGTCGCCATGTGATGTCTGCCAGAAGATGATAAGCGAATACCCCTTCATTGCAAAGCACAGCAACTCTGGTCGCCATAGGATGTACCATATCGCATGCGCGTTGAGAATAGGGTTGGTATCGGCCATTCCGCAGAAGGTCTGAGTTCCATGAGTAAGCAACTGTCGACCTGAGCCGGGAGCGGGTGACACTGTTCAGATACTTGACCAATGTTGCCGCCACCACTTTCAGCTTCTTTGGGTCTTTGGCGGTGGGTTTGGCCTCTTCACCCAGAACTGGACGAGGGCAACTCTGTCGCGTGTCCATCGTTGTGTGGGTTTTTTGAGTTCAAGGTAACGCGTGGTTACACGGTTCGTTTATAGTACAAGATGATTCTTGGGATCAACAGATGAGCCTGCAAGAAATAGTCGTCCTAATCCATGATGGGGAATACGGAAGAGCGATATCTTCTCTTGAACACGAAGTCTCCAACGAGAGTAGGTCTCCACTTGAAAGGGCCGAGTACTGCACCTGGCTGGCTGAATGCCATAGACGACTTGAGGACTACAAGATGAGTGGTGATTGGTACCTTGAAGCTGTCAAGAGAGTGCTTTCACAGCAGAAAGACCTGAAACTAAGAGCCAAAGAGGCTCTACCAGCATGCGATAAGGCGCTCGAATGCTACAGACAAGGCGGAGACTCCGTCGACGTTCTCGTAGCTGCCAAGCTCAAGCAGAATCTTCTCGGACTCGTCAAGTAGTCTAATTCCCCAAGGAATCGACCCTTGTGTACGGTCGATGCTATCTACAGATCGAGGGAGAAGAACAGAGCGATCTCCCGAGACGACCTTGGAGTGTTGGTGTAGTAGCAAGGTGAACAGCGAGAGACAGCGAGAGTAGTCGCAGACCTCTGCGTTGCGAATGGTGATTCTGCGCATAGTCACTATGGCTGCACTCTCCTCGATTCCATTCTCACGAGGCTTTAAGGTCGGATTAGGGCGAGATTTCGAACTCGCAGTGCGAATCTCCTTTGGAAATGCATCTCGTCTCCACTGCCTTCACCTCCGACCCGAAATAGGTAGACAGCACACCTGCCAGGTGCCCCCGGATGAAGTTACTCTCCGTCTTTCCGGTGTTCCTACCTGTGCACTCGAACCCCTCCTCAAGCTTGAGCTTGGCTCGCTTGTGCTCGGGGTCAAGACCTGATAACTCGAGTCGTCCCCAGCCCGTCGCCGAGAAGATCTTCAGCATCTCCGCGAGGCCTGCCCTGGTCTTTGGCCTGTAGGTCGAGAACAATCTTTCGTATGTCGCTTGCGCGTAGCTGAAGCCTTGATCATAGATGGTTCGCGCTCCCTCATCGCGATCTGTCGCCATGACCGCGTCGAGCATCGACCTTAGACTGGCCATCTGCATTAGGACCGCACGGTCCCCAGTGTTCCAGGTGAGCGGAAAGTTCACGCTGTCCGCAATGAATCCGTCGACCCCAGGCTTCACCTCGACATCAGAAGCGTACACAGACGACTCGACAAAATCCTTGAGCCAACTCTCGTCCATTCGCTGGTTTGTCGTCTCGACGAAGAAGCTGACCGTCGCCTTGGGCTCGGAGGACATTCCTCCGAAGAAGCCTTCAAGGATGTTCATCCCTCTTACGGCGAACATGTTGGCCAGGTTCCCCAGGGCCCCAGGTTCGTTCTCGAGATGCAGGGACACCAGATAGACCTTCTGCTTCGGGTCGTAATGGAAGATCATTACATCCTTGTTGCGGGACAAACTGGGACTCTCTGAGAGAAAGGTGCGTCTTATGAACATGACCATCATGGATTGATGATTCATTCTCTAGCAGAGAGGTTCTGGATTCCGCCAAGCGGTGCCCTCCAAAGCTTGTTCTAGGGTTGCGAGTCACTACCCGTTCTTCTGTTCCTCATAGGCGCGCCGGGGTTGTTGGGTTTAGCCGAATCAAGCCTGCTTCTTGTTGCTTTGGATGGGGTTCTGCATTACTCCTTTCGTGGACCGACTTTGAAACGGGCAGTGACGACTGATTCCCCTCGGCTAACCTGCGGCTCAGCATGAAAGAACTTCCTCGCAAGTTCCTTGGCGGCAGCTTCCGCGAGGACGCTCCACTTGGGACCCAAGTCATGGCGGAAGACAGCTGCGTAGCTGTTCCCCTCCTTCGTTATCTCTACTCGCATCAGGGGACTGAACTTGAATCTCAGGCTTACGGTATCCAGTATCCTTTCAGGACTGGAGTCCTGAAACCAGTACTCGGCCATCTCTTGAAACCAACGTGGTACGACTTCCCGTCCTATTGTAGCGAGTGTCTCGTCATCACATCCTTGGACTAGCGCCTCCAATACCGACTTGTGAATCGACGTGAACCCAGACTCGCTGGCTTTCTTGTCCCACTCAAAGTGCTGAAGAACGATTGATTTGACTAGTGCGTTAACGGATGTACCATCATCTGCGGCTTCCTCCTGAAGAGAACTTACCAATTGTTCTGGTAGTCTGAACGTCTTGAGAACAGCTTTGCCCTTATCTATGTCAGGGGTTGGCAAGAGAACTCAATTAGATATGAGAGACTCCCCCTACTTAGATTTGCCCTAGTCTACCAGATGTGTACTTTCGGTATCAGAAGTAATCGGTTATTATAGTGCACTATCCTACCTCGGGCGTTGGAATCGGGAATGCCCGACATTTCTGCTCTATCACAGATCCCAAGGGGGGCAGGTGGGTTTCATTCAAGTCCCGCCTGTCCCCTGACACCAATCCTGCCCCCTTAGATCCGTCCCTCGTAACGAAAGAGCTGACACGGCGTCGAGAAGGCCAAACTCTATGATGATGGGCACAAGGCGAGGGAGCGATCACATCAAGGCAAAGAAGCTCTCGCTGCCCTTTGAAGCACAATGACCTGTCTCTCGATTTGATCACTGATCATCACGACAGACAACCATCAGGAATCAAGACGCTACGATGTGGATTCATCCACGATGTGAATTCAGTCCCAGACCGAGCCCCGTGAGTTCTAAAGCCCACGAAGTGACGGTTGGAAGGGTCCGTGGGAACCACGCAGGCCAGTGACAGGGTTCGGGAAATGCCTCAACCGGCCCCTCCTGGTCAGCTCAACGAGTCATGCGGATTGACCGTGAAGCGAGCCATGACGACCGACTCTCCCTGACTGATCTGTGGCTCGACAAGGAAAGTCTTCCTCACAAATTCCTGAAGAGCGCTTTTCTCGACGATGCTCCACTTGGGACCAAAGTCATGGCGGAGGATAATTGTATACTTGTTCTCTTCCCGTGTTATTCTTGTTCGCAGTCTGGAGGGATTTATCTTGGATCTCATGCTCAGAACCTCCAGCATCTTTTCCGGAGAGGAGTCCTGAAGCCAGAACTCCGCCATCTCTTTCCACGTGGAGGCCATCACCTCTCGCCCTATTCTATCGAGTGTCTCGTCATCCAACTCTTCAATCAGCCTCATGAAGATTGGTTTGTGAAGCGAAATGAATCCAAACTCTCTTGCCTTTTTGTCCCAGTCGAAGTATCCACTGATGATTGAACTGGCTAGTGCGTTGACACTCGTGTCCTCGTCGGCGGCTTCCTTTTCAAGAGAACGCATTAGCGATTCCGAGAATCTGAACGTCCTAAGCTGGGTCCTACGCTTGTCCATGTCAGCGTTTGACGAGGGGATGACCTCCGATACACAAGACTGCCATTACCCTACTTACGTGTTGTCTGTCGGGTGTCATGCATACAGTCCTGGTAAGGGCCGTCAGTCAGATTGCTTCCCTGGAATCCATTTCCCTGGCCTGCTTCGGAGGCAAGCACTACGTCCAAAGCCCTACACACCCGGCTGGAGAGCATGACAGGCTATGACACACGCACGCCGAGGAAAGCGCGCTTGACCAGTATGCTCCACGCGCCTCGAAAGTCGTCTGATTGCCGAGTCAAGATCTTAGATGGGGAAGCTAAACCTAGGCATCCACCACTGAAGTGCCCATCAGCTTGTCTGCGTACTTCTGGGTGTAACCCTTTGAGACGGCCAAGCCGACTATAGTGTCCAAGATCAGAAGCAACCAGAAGAGTTTGCTAATGTTTCTAACCAGAGCCTCGACAAAATGGGGGACCCTACCTCCTGATGCAACTACCTTGAGCCCCATGACTCGCTTCCCAATTGAGGCGCCTGCAAGGACTTCGAAAGCGACGAAGTAAAGGACCAGTACCACTCCGGCAAGGATGGAGAAGTCACCCCACCCGACTGCACTGAAGATCCCGGGACCTGAGAGAACTAGGAAGGGCAGGGTGGCGATCGTCACCAAGATCACCAACGCCAGGTCGACAATCACCCAGTCAATCACATATGCAATGAAACGCTTGACCCAATAGTTCTGAGCGCGAGTCTCCTTCATGATGGCGTCGATACCGCTGATTGGTGCCTGTGTAGTTTCCTGGGGTCCAGTATCTACTGGAGTTCCACACGAGGGGCAAAAAGCGGCGCCGGGAGAAAGCACCTTTCCGCATTTCCTGCAGAACCCGGACGATGCCAACGGGCGAGCGGTGTTCCAACACCATTTAAGCGATTCAGAGCCCGGTGGCAATCACCAGCTCACGACTGGAACTCGGTCGGAATGCAGAAGTAGATCACGGTTTCCGCCCAACATGCCGGGTCGGGTTCCCACTGTGCTTACACTCGGGCTGACTCCAGATCGCTGCTGGAAACCAGAAGCTCCACTTTCAGGTAGTGCATGAGGGTCCTGGCCAGAACCAGATCGGGCTTCATCTTCTTCGTCTCGACGAGGCTTATAACTGAAGGTTTCACGTTGATCG
>JBEKJV010000002.1:0-68275 GCA_050011055.1 Nitrososphaerales archaeon
ATGGCAGCCTGAAGGACAGACTGAAGCCAATGAGAGGTCTGAAAAACAAGGAATGCTCCCGAAAGATACTCGAAGGGTATGTCGTGCATTACAACTACTGCAAGCCTCACAGTGCGCTTGGAGGACGGACTCCGGCAACAGCCGCAGGAATAGAGTCATTGGGTAGATGGAATGATCTGATTGTTCAATCGATAAGGCACAAGGCCAAGGGAGAGACGAACGGTTCACAGAAGGCCCCGGTAGTGATAGCTGGATGAACAAGCGCAAAGACCGGGTGCAAGTGACTCTGCCCACTGGAGTTCTGAGCGTGGTTGACCAACTGACTGACGACATGGGCGATAACAGGAGCGAAGTGGTGCGGAACATCGTCATCTCATATTTATCAGACAAGGATTTGATACCACGGAAGGAGAGAGGCAAAGGTGCCCCCAGCGCGGCGGAGAAAAGCCATGACTGAAAGGCAGAAGGACATTGACATTCTCGACGATATGCTTGTGGCCCTCGTGGATCTCTTAGAGAAGAAAGGCGTAGTTACTCATGCTGAATGGGAACGTCTTATCAAATCCAGACTGAAGGACGCCCACAGTTTGACAGATTTCAAGGACCTGAGGTGAAACCCTCATTTGAGTGAGCAAAGACGATTGCCTGAAGACGAACCGACGATAGTCTTGAGCGAGGCGCGGAGTCCCGAAATCGAAGATTACATCACGAAGAGGATGATCCGTGCGACCCCAGAGGAGCATGTCCGCCAAATAATCGTTCGCAAACTCGTTGAAGAGTACGGCTACCCAACTGCCGAGATACAAACGATACCGGAGTTCTACATCAAGAAGGGCAGCAAGAAGATCGGGCCGGCTGATGTTGTCGTCTTCAGAAGCGATAGGAAGACCTTCGACAATGTATACATCATCGTGGAGACAAAGCGGCAAGAACGTAAGGATGGCTTGGACCAACTCCTCTCGTACTTCGCGCCGACCAATGCCGAATTTGGCGTATGGTTCAACGGACGAGAGGTCATTTACATTCAGAGTCTGAAAAAAGCCCCATACTACAGAGAGATTCCAGACATTCCCAAGAAAGGAGAGACGCTCGAAGATGTCGGCCTCTATCAGAAGGATAAGCTCGTTCCGGCCACCGAAATGAAGAGCATCTTCGAGACTTGCCATAACTACATTTATGCCAATGAAGGACTTCTCAAGGAGAAGGTCTTCACTGAAGTTTTGAAGCTGATCTTCATGAAGATGATTGATGAAAAGGGGCCGAGTGAAAGATGTGAGTTTAGGATTACAGACAAAGAATTGGACGAGCTTGAGAAGGAGCAACCCAATGACGTTGTCAGACGAATAGATGCCCTGTTCACCAAAGTAAAAGAGACATACCCAGATGTATTCCCCGATCCGAGCGAACGAATCAATCTCAGGGCTCTAACCCTTGGGGTAGTCGTGAGCCGGCTTCAGAAATACAGTCTACTGAGGACGAAAACCGACGTGAAGGGAACTGCTTTCCAGACCTTCGTCTATGCCCACGAACGAGGGGAACGAGGCGAGTTCTTCACCCCGCACCCGATTCCATACTTGGCCGTGAAGATGCTGAATCCTAAAGACAACGAATCAATAATCGACCCTGCATGCGGATCAGGCGGCTTCTTGGTCGAGGCGATGAAACATGTCTTCGAAGGAATTGATCGAAGCCGGAAGCACCTCTCTGAGCCCGAACGGGCAAGCATCAAGGCAGATTACGCCAGGATGCACATTCGTGGAATAGATGTCAACCCGGACTTGGCGCGAGTCTCCAAGATGCGTATGATTCTATACGATGACGGGCACACCGGAATATTCTCTGCGAACTCGCTTGACCTCTTCGCAAGGATAGCAGAGACAGCATACAAAGCAGGGGCAGGAGAGATAAGGCCCAAGAAGTTCATCGCGCTATTCACGAATCCCCCGTTCGGGACGAGAGGGCTGGTAACTGATAAGACCATTCTTGAGAATTACAAGCTTGCCCACAGGTGGAGTCAGAGTGAGAAGACGGGGTTGTGGACGCCCGATGATGCGGAACTTCTCGAAGGGCAGGTTCCGGACGTGTTGTTCATCGAAAGATGTCTGGAGTTCTTGAAGGAAGAGGGGAGGATGGCAATCGTGATTCCTGATGGAATCCTGACCAATGCCCAGCAGGAGTACGTCAGAGAATACATCAAGCAGAATGCTCGAATCCTCGGCGTCGTGTCTTTGCCGCAAGAGACGTTTATCCCACATGGCGCGAGCGCAAAGACCTCGCTTCTGTTGCTTCAGAAAGTATCATCCACTGAACTCTTCAAGTTGAGAAGCTCCAATTACCCAATCTTCATGGCAATCTGTGAAAGAATCGGATTCGACATCAGAGGAAGAGTCATTCATAGAAAGAATGCTGAAGGTCAACTGGTGGATTCTAAAGGAAACGTAGTGACAAATGAGGACGACGCTGACGTTGATACCGATGTCGAGGACATCATCAAGGCGTTTGATTCATTCAAGCAAGCCAATGGGCTGAGGTTTTAGTGGGCCACATTGGCGGTGTTATCCACAGTCACCTTCGCGAAGATAGCCGACAGGCTGGACGCTGAGTTCTACCATCCGCAATTCCTTGAAGTCGAATCGATCATTGAGAACGCTGGACGTAATCCAACTGCCAGCATTGCCCCGATGAGCGATCTGACGGTCAGCATTCGGAAGGGCATATTCTCGATCCTCAAGACCGAGTACCGAGATGCTGGAGTACCGTTCATTCGTGTGTCAGAGATACGGGACCTTGTGATTGAAGAATCAGGGCTCACCTACATTTCCGAAGAGAAGAATATTGCGGAGGGCAAGACGTGTCTGAAACCTCAGAATCTCGTCATTACGAAAACAGGGGCATACGCCGGGGAGAAAGTAGCAATCATTCCGAAGCATCTGGGTCGAGTCAATATCAGTCAAGACGTTGTGGGTGTGGTAGTCAAGGAGGACGTATCATCAGAGTATCTCGCCGCATTCCTGTCTTGCAGGTTTGGCAGGACACAGTTGCAACGAATGAGGTCTCGTTTAGCGCAGCCTCACATTGAACTCAATCCCATCAGAAACCTGCGAGTTGTATTGCTGCCCGAAGCGCAGCGACCTATTATCTCTGATAAGTTGCAATCGGCAATCGGCAAGGTGTACAAAGGTAAGCAGGAGTATTCCATTGCAAAGGAGAGGCTATCGGAGGCACTCCAAATGACGGAAAAGCCGAAGCCATCCAACACTTTTCTCACAAGATTCTCTGAAGTTGAGGCTGGAAGAAGACTTGATGTCGAATACTTCAGACCGGCCTTCACTGACATTCTGCAAATCCTCGAAAGCGGGCAGAAGAGTGGCCTGTTCAAAGTGAAGAAACTGGGCGAGATAAGCAGATTGCTTCAAGGGGTTAACGTCGGTTCCAACTCCTATGTCGATAGCGGGGGACGCTTGTTCCTGAGAATCTCCAACATCGCAGAAAAGGGACTCCAACTAAGCCAAAGTGACAAGTTTGTCCGGGAGAACGTCTTCTTTGACTTGAGGGACAAATTCGAACCACATGAAGGCGAGGTACTCTATTCGAAGGATGGAACGATCGGCACAGCAATGGTCACCGATGCCGAGCTTCCCGATTGCTTGGCAAGCGGAGGGATAGTACGAATTAGATCGCCTTCCGTTGACCCGTATTACCTAACGGCTGTTCTAAACTCCCAACTGTGTAAGGCGCAGGCGGAACGCCATTCGATTGGGACAGTCATCAAACACTTGCCCTTCGGTGAGGTTCGCAGCATAATGGTTCCGATTGTCTCGAAGCAATTAGAACACGAAATCGGATCGCTCCTCAAGCAATCTATCGAGAAGGAGCGCGAAGGCTACCAAGAAATTCGAAAAGTCTTGTCCGAATTGGACTCATCGATCTTGGCATTGGCAGGAAGGAGCGGAGCGTGAAGTTCGGTCAGGTTCTGGACAGGCTCGAAGTAATCAGGAACTTGGAGCGAGAAACCCATGCCAAGGTCATCACGTTCTATAGAAATGCGAATAACGGCGGCGGGATCATAAACGAACAGAGCTACACTTCACTCGTAGCTGTCCTCGATCAGATGGGCGATGCACAACCGCTTGCCATTGTTCTGGATTCGAGAGGAGGCCTCACCGCATCTGGAAGCATGATTGCGACTCGGTTAAGAAAACACATGGGTTCGCTGACCGTGATTGTTCCTGAGGAAGCATATAGCGCGGCGACCGTCATTGCGCTCGCGGCCGATAAGATACTTTGTGGGACCCATGCCAATTTTACCCCTGTCGAGTCTCAGTACAAATACAAAGGGAACTGGGTCTCGATTCTCGATATGGAGAAAAGCCGTGATGGGGTCTTGAAGGCTGCAACTGGGAGAGTTCTAAGACAAACAGAGGAGAACCTGAAGTATCTCATGGGTAGGTCCATACGGGAGGACGATAAGGTCCGACAGTTAATCAAAAGGCTCCTATTGCAGGATGGATTTCACGCTTCACACTCAGCGTTGATACCCCCGGATGAACTCAAAGGACTGGGGGCTGTCATCGAAGCTGGAGTCCCGCGGAGTGCTATGGCCTTGCATAACCTGTACAGGCAGCATGACTTCTCGGGTGATGATCCCAGCACGATTATCGAATACTCTCCGGCGAATTGGGTGACCGATGAAGACATTGCTCAGTCAGACAAGATTGTGGCCTACTACGTTGATGGTGTGTGTCCCGATTGTGGAGAAACAAGACTAATCACGGACAATGAATACGGTGGACCTTACCGCCGTTGCTCCAATTGTTTTTGGGACGAGGTGCAGAACCCGAAGACCTAATCAGTTAACAGAATCGGGGGTAGGGGCTCTGTTAGGTTGATGGGCCACGACTCAGAATTTTGTTTCTGTTAAGCGTCGGGCCACGGCTCAGGATTTCGTCGCTGTTGAATCTGTCTCTCCGTTCTTTGTCAGACCAAGGATTTGCTTGACGAAAGCATCTACCGCCTCATAAGACGCCTCCGCAACAGGGTGTGGAGTTATCTGGTTCGCACCGAACTTACCTTTGAACTTGTATTTTGTCCCCTGCTCGTCGTTTTCTGATGAAGACATACTCTCCGTCCGTCACGAAGACGAAATATGCCCTTTTTGGCGCTAATCCAGACTATCAGTTCTGAGGAGCCAGCGGTTAATTGACGGTTTCTTCGAGGAGTTAGCAAACGCATGGACTATCAGAGGGTTCCTCTGATGGTTTAGTCGCTCTTGGCCGCGTTCTGTATTATCGTCAGCCACTTGTTCTCGCCCTCCACTTTGACCCCTGCCGCCTCCGAGGGCGTCCTTCCGCCAAGTGCCTCATGGGGTCGGATGAAGTTGTGGAATAGCTGATAGCCCTTCAGGATGGACGTGTCGTCTCGCTTGAGACCGCGCATGACCTTCTCCCTGTCTTTGACCTCTCCATTCATCCGTTCCATCTTGTTGTTGTGAACTTCGCCGCCGAGCGCGCGCGCGCTCGGCACTAGTCTCTGTCTCCTTGCGTGGAGTCCTTTGGCAGCGCCAAGCAGCAACCCCCACGCGTGCTCGGCAACCGGTTCTGTGTACGCACCCGCATTAGAGTAGACTTGAATGCCAGAAGGGAGTGAGGCGAAATCCCTCCGTCAACCCCCGCCGACAGAACCTGAATCACTTTCAGGCTCCGCATCTTCCTGAGGAGCTCTTCTCCGGCTTGCTTTGGCCACGCCATCAGAACTTGGCACTGGGCTAGGGTCGCGTCGTCTGTCTCACTTTCGACGATGTCGAGGCCTTCAAGGATGCTTCTTGCCTGATCAGGCAGCGTCGCGGTGACGAAGATTCTCGTCCTCAAGGCCGACTCTCGCCCGCTATTTGGTGAGGGCCTTTATTGGTATGTCCTGAGTAGTTCCGTCGGGAAGCGACCTTCTGATTGAGATAGGAAGGGCGTCCTCCTCAAGCTCAGCCGTTGCTATTTCGATCGGTCCACGATACGCACCTTCTGTAGAGATGAAGGGAGGCGCTCCCATCGCGATTTGAAGGGATCTGGCCCCGACTATTCTTGCCTTCTCGAACCTCGTCAGGTTGGGAGGGCCGATTTTGACCTCAAACGCGGCGATTGAGGGCTGTCTAGGTTTCTTCGGTGTTTTCGCAGGTGACAACAGGAATCCTCGGAGATATCTCGCTCTCTTGGGTCATCAGATAAGTCTTTGCCGATGGAAGTGGGAAAAGCGCTTAAGAGCTGCGGAGGCAGGGTCTGACTATTGGCCACTGAACCTCTCGCGGGCTCTGTCTCCAGGGTCAATTGTGTTGCCTCGTTCATTGGGGGAGGTCAGGCCAAGGTCTCTCTCTACCGGCATCTTTCTCCTCTTTCAATCAACGCCATCATGAGAATCCTTCCCATTGACAGCAGGATCAACGTTCAACCGGGGATGTGCTGCCTTTTCACCCCCCTCAAGGTCGGAGTCGAGAAACCCCGGATTTCGTTCGTCAGAGGAGACGTCGCTTTCCTCGCATCCGGGGGTCTGATCTGCGTCTTCGTACAAGAGGCCAGAAGCGACCGCCCGCTCAACCCGCTCGGGAAGGTCGACTCGGGTCTCGAGCTGTTCGAGGGGCTGAGGGCGGGTGATACGGTGCGTTTCTCTCTCAGCGAACCGCCCACGACGGGGCAATCTTGACACCTCGAGTCCTTTCGAATTCTGAGAGTGTTTGACCTTCAACTTAAGGAGTCCGCGGAGCCGACGGACCTCCCTGGCCAGCATTATCTGTGTAGTGACGTGTCCGTCCCTGCTAGACTAGTGACTACGCCTTCGGCGCGACTGACCAGATCGAATGCCCGCTGAAGCCCCCGACCTTTGAGATCATCTTCTTGACTTCTAGGTCGCGGAGCAGCCCTGTCGCGATTGATGCATTCACCCCGAGCGCCCTTGACGCCGTGTAGATGGTGATTGCCTTGAGCGGGGCGAGGCTCTTCATCATATCCTCCTCAGTCATCTTGGGGACGAGGAAGGGGAGTCGCTTGTGTTGCTGCGGCGCCGCTTTTTGTTCCGTTCCCTTTTTCCCTTTCGGCGCCTCTCCGGTCTGTTGTTCTGTGTCCTGCGAATCCTGCTTCTTCTCCATCGAGGCTAGCGACTTCTTCTTGACTCCACCCAACTGGCTTCAAGACCAGGAAGAGTAGAGTGGAGATAAGGCTTTGCCCGAGTGGACGAGAAAAGGAGTTTAACCGCCTCCCCTACGAAGGAGAGGCCTTGGACTACTCTGTGGTTGCTGATGCGTACGCGAAGCTGGAGTCCATCTCGGGAAGGAATGAGATGACTGAGGTCATGGCGGCACTGCTCGCCGCGACCCCTAAGGACGAGCTCAGGAGGCTGGTGTACCTCACTCAGGGAAAACTCCGTCCCGACTACGAAGGGATCGAACTCGGGCTGGCCGAGAAGATGGCACTCAGGGCCATCAGCACAGCAACCGGGCTTCCTTCAAACGTCGTCTACAACGCGTACATCAAGGCGGGGGACATAGGCACTGCTGCCGAGCGGCTACTCCCTAGGAGGTCACAGGGAACGCTTTACTCCGAGACCCTTACGCTCGAGCGAGTCTACTCGACCCTGTTCAGGATGGCAGGTCAGAGCGGCGCTGGCTCGGTGGAAGTTAAGCTCAAAGAGCTCGTCAGCCTACTGAACGACGCGTCTCCTCAGGAGGCCAAGTTCATCATGAGGACGGTGACAGGCCAGCTCAGACTTGGTGCAGCCGACTACACTATCCTCGATGCGGCGGCCGCGGCCTTCCTGGGAGGCAAGCAGGAGAGGGCGAAAGTCGAGCGTGCGTACAACGTCCACCCGGATCTCGGCTTTGTCGTCGAGGCGGTTGCGCTCAAGGGCCTGAAGGGGCTCGAGTCTGCGAAGGTGGAGGTCGGCGTCCCCATCAGGCCGATGCTCGCCGAGAGGCTCGAATCCGCTAGGGCCATCGTCAGGAAGATGGGCGAAAAGGAGGTCGTCTCAGAATACAAGCTCGACGGGGAACGCCTTCAGATCCACAAGTCCGGAGACAAGGTCGCACTGTTCTCTCGAAGGCTGGAGGTGATATCGAAACACTATCCTGACGCCGTAGACCTGGTCCGCGAGCACGTCTTGGCGAAGAGCGCGATTCTGGAGGCTGAGGTGGTGGCAATCAACGAAGAGACGGGCGAGTACCTGCCGTTCCAGGAACTGATGCACAGGAGAAGGAAGTATGGGATCGACCAGGCAGTGGTCGATTATCCTGTAGCTCTGAACTTCTTCGACCTCCTGCTGGTCGGACAGACCGACTTCACGGGAAAGCCTTACTCCGTGAGGCGGAAGAAGATGGAGAAAGTAGTGGAGACGACCGAGAGGACGCGGCCAGTGCCCGCTCTCACATCCTCCGACCCCGAGGTAATCGAGGGCTTCATGCAGGAGGCAATCCAGAACGGCTGCGAAGGCCTCGTCGTCAAGGACCCCGATTCGACGTACAGGGCCGGTGCCAGGGAGTTCGCTTGGATCAAGCTCAAGCGGGAGTACAGGAGCGAACTAACTGACACCATCGACCTACCCATCATAGGAGCCTTTCATGGCAAGGGAAGGCGGACGGGGAGATACGGGACCTACCTTCTGGGGGCGTACGACGACAAGAGGGGCCTCTTCACCAGCATAGCCAAGGTCGGGACTGGGTTCTCCGATGAAGACCTGAAGAAGATTCCGAAGCTCCTGAAGCCGCTGGAAACGCACGTGAAACCTCAGAACGTCGAGTCGAAGATAGTGCCCGACGTTTGGTTCAGGCCGCAGCTGGTCATCGAGACGATTGCGTCCGAGCTGACTCTGTCGCCCATTCATACCGCGGCCATGGGATTGATCAGGCCAGGGTCAGGGATTTCATTGAGGTTCCCCAAGTTCACGGGGAAGATCAGAGACGACAAGCGCGCTGAGAACGCCACCACTGTCCAAGAGATCGTGGAGATGTACAACAGCCAGCTCAAGAAGATTGAAGCTTCTGCGTGAGATCCTTCGACGCCCCTGCCGGCGAGTCTGCCTCCCCGCCTGTGTGATCCAGGTATCTGCGTTTCGGCAGTCTTCGGCGTCGCCAGCACCCCCGCCTGCAGGTTCCATAGCGTTTATGTCAGACCCGTCAGGGGTGCCCAGATGCCTTGAAGTCACTGAGGCTTCTCCTCGTCGCTGCGCTCCTCGTGGCGCTTGTATGTGGGTTCGCGCCGGTCCACGCTGACGGCTGCACCTCCAAGACCGGGTACTACATCGCTTCGCTGAACGCTGACATCGACCCCGGGGCAGCCAATTTCATGTCCACGACAGTAGCGAACGCCGAGGCCGCCTGCGACGGTCACATTGTGTTCATTCTATCCACCAACGGCGGGGACGGAGGAGACATGGAGTCGATGGTCAATTCGATTTCCAGCTACCAGCAGTGGGGGGGGAATTTTGTGACCCTCGTGGCTCCGCTGGGAGCCCACGCCTTTTCTGCAGGCTCGTACATCGCCGAGGCTTCGAACGAGATCTACATGGTCAACGGGACTGTGATTGGCTCGGCGACGCCCATAGTGTCAGGGATCCCGACAGGCGAGGTGAACTCAACGATGGCAAAGGACATTTCAGCCTTCACCAATTACATGCAGGCACTGACGGAAGCCAACAAGAGGAATGAGACCGCCACTGGTCGGATGGTCACGCTTGGATTGTCTTACACTGACGCGCAGGCTTTCAAGTACGGTGTCATCACCAATGTCACGGACGCGACTTCTGTCGTCGGGGCCTTGCAGGCGCAGTTCGGACTTCCCGCCTCTACGCCTATCAACACTCCGGGGATCAGCTCGATTCTCATCTCAATCTTTAGCGATCCGAACGTGTCCAGCCTCCTCTTTTTGTTAGGCATTTTCTTGATCCTTTTCGACATATACCACCCGACGTTTGTCTTCACATTCGTGGGCGCAACCGTAATCGCCTTGGCGCTCTTCGGGCTGGGCGTCTTCGGCGCCTCTCCGCTGTCGGTTGCGCTGATGATAATCGGAGCCGCTTTCATCTTCCTCGAGGTCAAGACGCAACACGGCATCAGCGCCCTCGTCGGAGTGGTAGTCTTCATCGTGGGGTTCCTGTTCATATTCCAGTTCCCACCAGCCTCGGCTCCGAACCCCTCATTGCCTCCAGTACCTCCGGCCAACTTCTCGGGCATTCCTAACATTACGTATGCACTCATCGTGGCTCTCGGGGCTGCGATAGTGATAGGGAGTCTCTACCTACGAAGGATCAGAGCCGGATTGATGGCTAGGCCGAAGGTCTACGATTCGTCCGCCACCATAGGTAAGACTGGTGAAATGAAGACAGACCTCGTCGCGGGCGGCAAGGGTGATGCCCGCATCGGGGCAGAAGAGTGGAGCGTCACCTCGAATAAAGATTTGAAGCGTGGAGACTCGGTAAAGGTTATAGCAGTAGACGGTTTGGAGCTGATAGTAGAGAAACTGGAAAAATGAGCATTCTCAGCTCAATTGCGCTGCAGCTGTCGACTGGGGCCGAAATCAGCTACGTGATCTACGCGCTCGTGATAATCATTGTCATCGGGTTCATCGGCTACAGTGTCAAGATTGTCAGGGAATACGAAAGGCTGGTCCAGTTCACTCTCGGCAGGTTGACTGGGGCGAGGGGGCCCGGGGTAGTCTTCGTCTTCCCGTTCATCAATCGTGTCAACAAGATAGACCTCCGCGAGAGGTACCTCGAGGTTCCTCATCAGACATGTATCACGAAGGACAACGCGCCCACCGACATCGACTTCCTGATCTACTACAAGGTGACTGACGCAGCCCAGAGCGTCGTGCAAGTCCAGCACTTCGAAGGGGCGTCGATAGGCATCGCGACGACGACGCTCAGGGCCGTCGTCGGAGACATTCCGCTTGATGAACTGCTCGCCAAGAGGGAGCAGATCAACCAGGTCCTCAGGACCAAGCTTGACGAGGTCACGGAAAGATGGGGGATCAAGGTGACCAACGTGGAGATCCGGGAGATCCGTCCGCCCAAGGATGTCCAGGAGGCGATGGTCAGGCAGATGTCCGCGGAGAGGACGAGGAGGGCTACGGTCACGGAGGCGGATGGACGGAGAGAGGCTTCGATACTGGTCGCCGAGGGTGACAAGAAGTCTAACATCCTCAGGGCAGAGGGCGATAAGCAGGCTTCGGTTCTGAGGGCAGAGGGCTACGCTGGGGCGCTCAACCAGATCTTTGCGGCTGCAAAGGGGATCGACTCCAAGACGATGGTGCTTCAGTACTTGGACACATTGAAGGCTCTCGGTGCTAGCCCGTCGACCAAGTACATCTTCCCGATGGAGTTCACTTCGCTTTTTGCGAAACCCCTTCAGGACATAATCAAGCAGACCACTGAAAAGTGAGTAAATAGGAAAAGAGGGCTGAATCGGTCGGACCGAAAGGGCAGTTCAAAGCACTAGTGGTTTCCAAATGACTCCGGAGTCCAAACCCTCTATTCTAGTTGGGGCTCGGGCACAGATGTTAGTCCAGGTACGGGGGCGCGCAACAGGACGACACTAGCAGGAACACGCCGTATACTACGGAATTGTGCGGGTAATCGTTGACATACTCAATGAGCATACCTGCTCTTGGATAGTGGTGCGAAAGGACGAACATGTAAATTGAATCCCCAATGACGTCCCCCACAATCTCCGTGCTCTTGTCTGAGAACGTCATATTGAAACGGATTGCCCCTGCTAACACTATTGTGGACGAACTGTTAGAGCCTGGGCAGTCTCGGAAATTTGAAGGGCATATGGTCTGAAATTTCACCCCATCAAACGTAACCGATCCGTTCAAGAAGTAGCTGTATCCTGGCATCCCGATTACGATGTCCTTGGACACGTCGTCAGCCCAGTAGAACGACCCGTTCACCTTCATCAAATAGATTCCGTTGTCCGAGACCGAGGTGAATGTAGCAGAGGTGTATGTGGTTGTTGTAGTCATATTGGTGTGCGAGTTTGCAACACCGATTAAGTATCCCGTCGCCCCACCGAGCACCAAAACCAGAACCACAACAGAAGCAGCCAGTCCATTCTTCAATCAGGGTCGATGAAACTGGTAATGTTGGCTATTTACTCCTAACGTCGAGAACAGCGACTCTAAGCGGCTCGAAGATAAACTGCGACCAGGCTACTTGATGTTTCGGTGAACTCTCTCCAGAAATTTCCTTTTCAGCGGATCCGGTCATGTGGCAAGACAACACCCGGTTCTTGAGGGGGGTATCGTTCGGGCGCTCTACCGTCATCCTGTAGTCCGCAAATATGACCTCGTGGATATTCTTGTAGGCTCTGTTGACTTTCCGGCATCTAGCTCAGATTCGTCTCGCTGTTGACAGTCGCCATCCATGGATTCTGTTAGCCTTGAGATTCAATCCCCAGTATAGCCCTTAGACCCTACCCTGTGCTCTGTCTGACGAATCTCTGACCATTCATGCCCACAATGCTTGCATCTGTATTCATATTGAAATTTCTCGACATCAACCACGAACGGCTTACCCTCCTCGAGTACTGCCGTCAGCGGTGGAGAGCGTCTAGCCCCGTAGGGAGGAGCGATCCGAAGGTGAGTCTCCTTGTCGACAAAGTTCTTCGAACCAACGGGTTTCTTGCCTACAAGCCTGATTTCGAATCTTCTACTGCACGATGGGCAGTGACGAAAGAAACTCTGGACCACAGACATACCTCTGCGCATTCGACTGTCTTACTTAAGGGGTGATGGCCAATTGTGGTTTGCGTTCTTAGAGGCGCTCTGGGTGATTGTGAACGCCTGATGGAGTTCACTAACCTGATAGTGCCGCCTAGAGACTACGTGAAGGACTCGGGCAAGTGGTAGCGCGGTTGGATGGGCGGCGGCCTGCAGCCTTTCGGACGAAGGCCCAGTCTTATATCCAAACCTACTCAAGGCTTGAAGCGAGCGCTTTTCATGTCTGGTCCAGAGAATGAGATTCAAGCCAGACGGCGTACTGTAGTGGTCCTCCAGGATGAGATGAGGAGGGTCCTGGACGCGACGAGGGTCCTCCTTGACGAATACGTTTCCCTAACCAAGGGAGACAAGATGCAGGTCGCATCAGCCCTCGAGAAGGTCAAGAAGGCGGAAGAGGACGTCGTGACGCTCAGGAGCGCCTTGATCAGGGAGCTCTCTCAAGTGGGAACACTGCTCGTGAACAGAGAAGATATGCTCAGGGCTGCTTTCTCGGTGGAGGACATCTTCGGGCACATAAACGGGGTCGCGTTTAGAATGTCGCAGCTCCCGCGAGCATCGGCCAAAAACAAGAAGTACCGCGAGGCGATAACCGAGTTGCTCGGCCTTCTGATCGACGGTATTTCGAAACTCAACGAAAGTATCAGGGCACTCTCGATTAACTCGGAACAATCGATCCAGATGGCCGCACAGGTCCAACAGATTGAGAGCTCGATCGACTCAAAGTACAGAGTATACATCGCCATGACGATGAAGACCGCGTCCAATGTCAAGGAATTGATCGCAGTCAAGGAAGTTCTCGAATCGATCGAAGACTGTGCGGATGCCGTGCTAAGTGCCGCAGACGCGAACACAATTCTAGCGCTAGGGCTCTAGCCATGCCCAAGCAGAAGGCGAGGGGCAGGCTCTTCGAGAACAGGGTCGTGGTCTGGGATATCCAAGCTTCGAGGCGTCTCTTCAAGGACGGATACTATGGGAAGCCACTTGGCATACCGAAGCCGAAGGACTTCGAGTTCGACGCTCCGCTAGTCCTCGACCTCATGGAAGCCTATTACCTGACGATGAGAAAGGTAATCGCCATCGAGGACCAGTCGGGCAACGAGTTGCTCTTGAAGCAGCTCCAGGAGGTCTGCGAAGCTTCATACACTGATTTCAGGGAGAAATTCATGGTCTACAGGAAGCTGAGGGAGGCTGGTTACGTTGTCACTCCAGGGATCAAGTTCGGCTCAGACTTCGCTGTCTACGAGCACGGACCTGGGATCGACCATGCTCCCTACATCATCCAGGTGATGGGGCTCACCTCTACCATGACTGCGACCGCGATGGTTAGGTCTGGGAGGCTCGCGACCACCGTGCGGAAGCAGTTCATCATAGCTATTCCCGACCCCAGCAAGAAGACAGTTGAGTTCCTCAGGTACGACTGGTGGCGGGCGTAGACGAGTGGACCTCACGGAAAGCGACGCCAAGGTGACGGTACAGCAGATCGAGACTATTGCTGAAGATTCCCTGATCCTCGTGTACAGGGATCGGAGGAGGAGATGGCTGGTCAGGCCGAGAGATACTCCGAAACTCCACACGCATCTCGGGGTTCTTGATGTCTCCTCGCTTGTAGGCAGGGGATATGGAATCATCGTGACTACTACGTTGGGCGACACCGTGACCATACTTAAGCCGACCATCGAGGATCTAATCATGAAGTTGACGAGAAAGACCCAGGTTGTCTACCCCAAGGACCTCGGCCTGATCGTGGTGAAGCTCGGCATCCATTCGGGCTCGCGAGTGATTGAAACTGGGACAGGCACGGGAGCGACGACTGCCTTAATGGCCTATCTTGTCCAACCGGAAGGCATGGTCTACACCTACGACATCAGGCCTGAATTCCAGGAAGTGGCTAGGAAGAATATTGAGAAGTTGAGCCTCTCAAGGTTCGTGACCTTCACCGTGGGGGATTCTAGGCAAGGCTTCAAGGAAAGGGGTATGGATGCAGGAGTCTTGGATGTGGGAGACCCGTGGGAGGTCGTCAGCAGCATGAGGGAGAGCCTAAGGCCGGCGGCGCCGATGGTGGCCATCACCCCTACTACCAACCAGGCGGAGAAGTTGGTGGCCAAGATGATCGAGGAAGGGTTTGTCTCTATCGAGACCGTGGAAGTGCTCATGAGACATCTAGAGGCCAGAGTCGGGATGACGAGACCTGCCAACATAATGGTCGGGCACACAGCCTACCTGACCTTCGGGCGGAGCACCTCCCGTGCCTGACCGCCATGCTCTTGGGGCTTTCGCGGAGCGGCTTCGAGCATCACGTGAAACCCAGCAAAGCCAGAGCATTCCGAAGACGCAGGCCCTCGCCCCAGAACAACGAAAGCATTCCTGGCTCAGACTAAATCCATTGAGATCTGGGCTTTCGTGACTCATTTCTTCCGTGCAACATCCAATTCATAGATGGGGATTCGAAGACCCAAGTGACTTGAATAGCCAGCGGACGCTGGCTAGCTGGAAGGAACCAATCCCAGACTCCGATGTCAGTTGACTGAGTCTCCACCTCAATCCTAATAGGAGGACGGACCACAGCCTGTCTGAGTGGGAAGGATTCATGTTCAGCAAGAAGTTCTCTGTCATTCTATTTGCGGGGCTCGCTCTCATAGCCGCCGCATTCGCTTCCATTCAGGTCGTGCTCTCAAAGTTTCAACGTGAAGCAATCGCATCGCCAAGTTCAATCGCCCCCCCGCCCACTGATCCCATCTACACATACCTCTACTGGAGCCTCCTCTTTGCTGCCGTAGGTGGGGTGCTGACTATGGCGGGTTTCATCGGGGTCGTGGAGAGTTGGCTGGGGAGGGGGAATGGATCTTGAACGGGAATCTCATCGGATGCCCCTTGGGGCGCAGAGAACGATACTCTCAGTCTTGCTCCGGATTACGCCAGCCAGCCAGTTAGGTGCCTCTAAGCTTGCGCTCTTCGGGTTCGGGATCGGACTTCGCCCGTGCCGAGCGTCGGGACTTGCAATACTAGCCCTATTCTCAAAGCACAAGAGATGTGATACTTCCTATGACGACCATAGTTGCTATGTTTGGCAATGTAGGGGTAGTTGCTTATCATCTTCTGGCAAGCGTCACACGACGTTGGTAGACGTGTCGAACGGTTGCTGGCATCCCTTACAAGTGCTACTGAAAGGCTCGGAAGTGACAGACCGAGATATGCCGCCGTCTCGAATCTGAGCTCGCGATGTCCTGAACCAGCCGACCCTGAATGCTGATTCGGCGTCGCCCCAATGATGTCTCTCATGCGACTCGCGCTTCTTTAATCGGGAAGGCCCCACTTATTCAGGACGTACACTTCACAATACACTTGATACTCACCGACCAAAACCCGAGCGGGGGAACAATCCTCTCTATCAAGAGCCGTCCTTCTGCCTGGCCCGACCGTAGAAAGGCGAATGACCGTTCTCAGGACGATCAGATTCCCAGAATCGCTGGCAAGTTCTCCTAGGAAGGAAACCGCCAATGAAAGGGTGACCGTCAATGCATTGATGGCGCGCGCAAATGCACGAGTGGATGCAGTACGATGCCTGGACAAATCAATAACCCAGAAGCAACAGTTTTAAGCCCTGTCAGGTCGCGCACGCTGACCGATGAGCAAGAAGCTATCCTCGGACGATGCGTCCGTCCTCCTCTACATGGTCCCTTTCATCGCGAGCGGGGCCTATGCATTGTATCTCTGGGTGGGTAGCGGGATCTCACTTGTCCTCCCGGGCTCGGTCTATCTGACTGTCACTAGGGATCCGATTCTGTTCCTGGCAGGGACGCTCTGCGTGATGCTGGGGGTCGTGCTTGAGATCAACTCTACTGCTCCTGCGGGAAGGCCGGCGAAGTTGGGTTCAGTGGGTAACACGCTGCAGACCATTGCTGTAACTGGTTTCATACTTGCGTTCGTTTGTGCGCTTTACGCCAACGGGTTCTCTGACGGTTCCGGAGCAGTGAACGATTTCCTCACGGGCAGGTTCGGCCTCGTCTTCCCGATTGTGATGGTTCTCTTCAGCTATCTGATTACCGCGCGCTTCGACCTCGTTTCCCTCAGGACGCCGACCATCTTGGGTATCATTGCGATGATCCTCGTCCCCGCCTCCCTGTATGAAATTGGAAAGCGAAGCTCGACCTTAGGTCTGGCCGTCGCCTTCGTCTTCATGATGGCCGGGCTCAGCTTGTTCCTGATGGCGAACAGGAAGGTCGCCGACCAGGACAAGGGCCGCGGCAATGGTCAATAGTTACGCGGCGACATGCACCTTCTCGCACAGTTACCATACGCGCTGGATCCCGCAGTTCTCCGCAGCCGCGGATGGAAGGTCAGGATTCGTCCATCTCGGCCTACGAAGACGGAATAGAGTTCAGCGTGGGAGTCTCTGCTCGCGGTTTGACCACCAGTCTAGCCCTTCGGAGCTTCGCCAGTGACCTCTGATGGTCGACCCCCTTCCAGTGGCCTTCGCGACGATAGCTTTTGCGCTTTTCGTGACCGAACTGACGGACAAGGACGCTCTGCTCTTGCTCGCGTTGGCCTCTAAGACTCGTGCAGTAGTCGTGTTTCTTGCCGGCGTGACTGCCTTCATCACCACGACTACCGTATTCGTCACAGCAGGGACTCTGATTGGTGCCGTTGTTCCGATTCTCTGGGTCAGGCTCGCAGGAGGAGGGTTCATGATGGGCTATGGGCTCTGGGAAGCACGGGGTGTCGTGAATCATGGAGAGGTCGAGAAGGAGGAGAGGCGCGTGGAACGGCAGTCCGATCCCTGGATGGCTTTCTTTAGCATGGTCGCGGCATTGGCTCTGCTGGACATAGCAGGGGATGCAACCGAAGTACTGACGATAGTCCTGGTGGTCCGCTACTCCAATCCAATCCTGGTCTTCTCAGCTGCTTGTACTGGGCTGATAGCAGCTACAGCCTTCGAGACAGCCCTCGGCAGCAGGTTGGGCAGAATGCTCACTCCTCAGAGGATTCGATACTTCTCGATGGTCGTCTTCCTTGTCATTGGCGCTTTCATCATCATTTCGAGTCTGCCTTAGAACAGCTAAGCGGTAGTGAACTCCCTTGAGGAGTTCGAGCCTGCTGGCCCGCCGACTCCGATGCGGACCCCGGGCGCATCTTCTTTAAGCAGAAGCGGCGGACGCCCGGTGCTACATGTCAGAGCTTGGAAAGGAAGGCATGACCGCCAAGAAGACCGAGGACTTCGACGAGTGGTACACGCAAGTGATCTTGAAGGGGGAAATAGCGGACTACACCCCGGTCTCCGGCTGCCTGGCATACAGACCTGCCGGATACGCCATCTGGGAGAACATCCAGAGGGCCACTGACACCGAGTTCAAGAAGATCGGGATTATGAACACCTACTTCCCTCTATTCATCCCGGAACGTCTGCTCAGGAAGGAGGCAGAGCACGTTGAAGGGTTCTCGCCAGAGGTAGCGTGGGTCACTCAGGCCGGAGACACGCCCTTGGACGAGAGGCTGGCCATCAGGCCCACTTCGGAGGCAGTGATGTACGAGGTTGTCTCGAGATGGATTAGATCCTGGCGTGACCTGCCCCTCCGCCTTAACCAGTGGAACAACGTTGTCCGCTGGGAGTTCAGGCATCCAACACCGTTCCTCCGCTCCAGGGAGTTCTTGTGGAATGAGGGGCACACACTCTTCGCGACGAGGGAGGAGGCAGACGCAGAGCGGGATCAGATCCTAGGAATCTACAGGATGGTCACAGAGGAGCTCATGGCTCTTCCCGGCTACATAGGCAGGAAGACGGACACTGAAAAGTTCGCAGGAGCCGAGGCAACCTACAGCGTGGAGCACCTGCTACCCGATGGCAAGGCGATACAAGGGCCCGACTTCCACTCGGACGGCCAGAGGTTCTCGAAAGTCTTCGAGATTGCCTTCGTCGACCAAGATGGGAAGAAGCAGTTCGCCTGGCAGAACACGTGGGCAATCAGCACGAGAGAGATCGGGGTGATGTTGGCAGTCCACAGCGACGACAAGGGCGCGGTGGTGCCTCCGAGGCTCGCATGGATCCAGATCGTGATAGTGCCCATTGTCAACGACGAAAATAAGGCCTTGATCCTGAAAGAGGCTGTGAAGATTACTCAGGAACTCTCGAAGAACTGGAGGACTAAGCTCGACGACAGAGACAACCTCACTCCTGGCAGGAAGTTCAATGAATGGGAGATGAAGGGGATCCCCCTAAGAGTCGAGATTGGTCCGAGAGACCTGAAGTCGAGGCAGGCAGTTCTTGTGCGGAGAGACACAGGCGGGAAGAGGACGGTGCCACTTGTCGATCTAAGTGGGGAGGTCGGGATTGAGTTGAGCTCGATTCAGAAAGCCCTCCTCGAGAAGGCGAGGGAGTTCCTCAGGGCTAACACATTCGAGGCAGGTTCGCTCTCACAGCTGAAGGAGATAATCAAGGAGAAGGGAGGAATCGTGAAGGTTGCTTGGTGCGGGAAACAAAGCTGCGAGGACAGGTTGAAGGAAAAAGGGGGCGGCAAGATTGTGAACATCCCGCTCGATCAGAGCCCGCCGCAGAGCGTCTGTGTATCATGCGGAGAGAAAGCCGTGCTGACTGTCAACTATGCGAAATCATACTAGCCTGTCGGGTCTGGGAGGCCGCCTCAGATTCCTGCGACAGGACTCGCGAGGCAGTAGAGCCTAGCCGCACTGTCGTCCACGCTCATCGGAAGGTCGATCTTGGCGAGTGCTATCATTTGGAGGGAGAGCGAAGAGGCCGCGACTCCGAAGCAGGCGCTACGCAGGAAATCCCTTGTTTTCAGGTACCATCCGACTGTGGCCCCGCTGAGAATGTCTCCCGCCCCAGTGCTGTCAATGACTTGTGATCGCGGTACGGAGATCTCGTAAATCCGCGTCCCGTCGAGCACGAAGCACGAATCGCCACCTCGGGTCACGATAGCCTTCCTAATGCCGACGGACGCGATCTTCAGTAGGGCGTCTCTTGGGTTCGACCTGCCAGTCAGAGCCTCGGCCTCGGCGAGGTCCATCTTCAGGGCGTCCACCTTGGAGATGATGCCCTTGTCCTTCAACGGCCCCTGCGAGACCGTTCCGTCCGGGGCAAAGCTCCGCAAGAAGCCCTGCGGGTCAAGGAAGGTAAAGTCAGACCTCGCGGAGATTTCTGTAAGCACCGACGACGAGATTTCCCCTGCGATTGGGCTGATGAGAGACGCGTCGAACCTGACACCCGGAGGTATCTGCGAGGATGAGATGTTCTCGCACCTGCTGATGAGGGCGAGCGACCTGTTACCTGCGGAGTTGACTATCCGGAACTTGGTCGTGGGCTTCGAGATGCTTCTGTCGGCAGCTCTCAGCATGATGCCGTTCCTTGCCAGCCAGACTGCCTGCTCGTCTGGAAAGTCGTTGCCGACCTTCGTGAGCGCGGTGACCTCGAATCCGAACCTGGAACAGATCAACCCGGCGTAGCAGGGAGGGCCTCCGACAGACGTGATCTGGCGGGCAGGGAGCTGTATTGTGTCAATTGTGATAAACCCAGCCACGATGACCCTCAAGGAGCGCTCGCCTCTGGGAGCATTCTCTTATGAACGCTACTCCGCGGGCCGCCCGCCCTTTACAGAAGGCCTTTGGGTCCGACCCACCATAGGTTTAAAGAGGAACAAGCGAGCTGGTCGCTAGTCCAGTTTGACCAAGAAGAGAAAGAGTCGAGGACGCTCGAAGGGAGGAAAGGGAAGGAGCAGCACAATATACTGCAGCAACTGCGGAGCCGCGGTCCCGAGGGACAAGGCGAAGAAAGTGACTACTAGGATGTCGCTGGTCGAACCGACACTTGCCCGCGAACTCAGGGCAGCTGGGGCGTATATTGCGTCTCCGACGACCGTCCGCTACTACTGTATCAGCTGTGCAGTTCATTACGGGATCGTGAAGGTGCGGGCTCAGTCCGAAAGGCACGGTTGGTAGCCACCAGCCGAATCCTTCGAAAACGTCCAACTAATCAGCAATCTAGCGCATAACACGCCGGAAGCACCATCGCCATCCCTGGGTTCTGACATCATGTCGCGAGGCCGACTGTGAGAAGCAAGGTTATTGACCTCCTGCTCACCAGTCACCGTGCTTGGCCCTGGACCATCTCAGGACATCGCTGACGAAGGGGAACCTATGGCTGTACATTCTATCGGAGCTCCAGCTTGGGGACGCGACGCCAAGTGAGATTCGCTCTCGAGTCTTGGCGAAGCGGGGGTTTGCCCCTGCTGCGATTACCTTCTACTCAGTGATCTATAGACTGAGGCAAGAGGGCCTGGTGAAGCGGTCGTCAGATTCTTTTCGCTCGGCATACGCGATTACCGCGAAGGGAAAGGACCAACTTCTCAGCGCCAAATTCTATCTCGATGAGGTTCAGAAGAGTATCGGTCAGACCTGACCCAGAATCCTCATTGCCCTGGACGCCCTCTCAAGGAAGGTGTAGCCAGCTACGATCGCGACCAGGATGATCCCCCAACCGGCATAGCCGGCTATCGAGGCGACCGCAAGGATCAAAAGGCGCTCACTCCTCTCACCAACCCCGACGCCTGAGAGCGTAATGCCCAGCGCGTCTCCCTTGGCCCTCGTGTAGCTGACGAGGAGACTGAGAGACAGCGCGGTCAGAGCCAGCGCGGGTGATGTCAGACCCCCCGCGAGTATTCCGAGGAAGATCACCACCTCGGCCACTCTGTCGAGCGTCGAATCGAGGAAGGCACCTTGTTTCGAAACCCTCCCAGTCACTCTGGCGACTGCCCCGTCCACAATGTCGAACCACCCTGCGGCTAGGATCAGGATGCCTCCAACCAGCTGACCGTCATAGCCTGCATGCGAATACGCGACACCGGACAAGATTGAAAAAACAAGCCCTACGATAGTCCAGGCTGTCGGCGACGCCTCTATCGATGAGAACCACTTTCCGAGGAGCCCGAGGTACGTTTCGAATCTTCCCCTCAACCTGTCGAGCACAACTACCTTCTCGGCCAAGATTATATATAGTGAGACGTGTTCCGCGGCCCGTCTTTGGGAAAGGTCGACAAGGGAGTCAGCTGTAGCGTGACCGGCTGCAGCAACAAGGCTGTTAGGTCGCTCAGCAGGTCCGAGATGGGCGGGAGCGGGCTTAGCGTGGGTGGAGAGGGCAGGCGGGCCTACCTCTGCCACGAGCATTACAAGGCCTGGAAGAAGGCCACCAAGAAGTCAAAGTCTCTGGAAAGGTCGAGATGGTAGGCAGGAGCTGAGCCTGCATGAAGATACTTCAGATGCACGTCGACTTCATCGAGTACAGGCCAGTCAAGAAGGAGATCGCGGGCGCCGAGGAGATTCAGCCGAAACCAGTGAAGGAGGAGGAACTCGTTGTCCTTTTCACCGCCTTCGAGAAAGGGGATGATGAGGAACTGGTCAAGAAGGCGGTCTCCGAGACCAAGGGATTCCTGTCGAAGCTCGGGACCAACAGGGTCATGATTTACCCTTTCGCGCACATCAGCCAGAACCTTGCTCGCCCCTCGGAGGCTCTTTCCTTGCTGCTTTCAATGGAGAGGGAGGCTGTCGGACAAGGGTTGGAGACCATGAGGGCGCCGTTCGGCTGGACAAAAGCGCTTCAGATCAAGGTTAAGGGGCATCCCCTCGCGGAGATGTCACGGAGCTACACGCACGAGGCACAGCCCCCATCCGCGTCTGCGAAACCGAGACATGAGCCTTCGCAACACGAGATGCAGGCAAGGGTTAGGAAGAGCGACTTCGGGCAGCTGCCGGACACAGACCACAGAAGCATTGGTGAGAGGTTGGACCTCTTCAGCTTCCAGGAGCCATCCCCCGGGATGGTCTACTGGCACGATAAGGGCTTGAAGCTCAAGAACCTGCTTACTAATTTCATCCGGGCCGAACTTGCAGGGCGCGGGTACGTCGAGGTCAGCACCCCGGCCCTCGCAAACACGATGCTTTGGAGAGTGAGTGGCCATTGGGATCACTACCGGGAGAACATGTTCCTCACCAACTTCGGGGACGAGGAGATGGGCCTGAAGCCGATGAACTGTCCTTCGACGTTCCTAATCTACAAGTCACGCCGCTGGAGCTTCCGCGAGCTGCCGGTCAGATATGCAATCTTCGACCCGCTGTATCGCAACGAGCTTAGCGGTGTCGCGACGGGCCTCTTCAGGGTCAAAATCCTCACTCAAGACGATGCGCATGTCATAGCTACCGAGGACCAAGTCGAAGCCGAACTTGCAGATATGCTCGACATGATGGAAAAGCTCTATCGTGTCTTCGGTCTACAATACAAAGTCAAGATCTCAACTCGGCCCGACGAGAGTATGGGGAGCGACGAGGAGTGGGAGAGGGCCACCAAGACGCTGATTCGTGTCGTCGAAGCAAAGGGTCTCGCGTATGAGGTCAAGGAGAAGGAGGGCAACTTCTACGCTCCGAAGATTGACGTCGATATCAAGGACTCCCTCGGAAGGGAGTGGCAGTGCGGGACCTTTCAGCTCGATCTCCAGATGCCAAAGCAGTTCGAGTTGTCCTACACAGGTTCAGACGGCAGGGAGCACATACCAGTGGTCCTCCACCGTACGATTTGCGGGTCGCTGGAGCGGTTCATAGGGATAATCCTGGAACACTACCAGGGAAAGCTCCCTCTGTGGCTATCGCCTGTCCAGGCAAGGGTCTTGTCTCTCACCGACGACCAGGTCCCATACGCCAAGCAGGTCTTGACTTCGCTGCTCGCAGGAGGAGTGAGGGCTGAGGGAGACTTCGAGCACGCGACTTTGAACGCTAAGGTCAGAAACGCCCAGCTCCAGAAGATCCCATACATCGTAGTGTTAGGGGGGAAGGAAGAGGCAGCTTCCACTATCGCGGTGAGGACTAGGGATGGAAAGCAGCAGCTAGGTGTCAGGATTGATGATTTCCTCGCCGATGTGAAGTCTCGGTCGGACAGGCTCGAGTGAGGACACTACCGCGTCGATGCGCAGAGTGCCGTCAGCTCGTTCATGAATCGGGCTGCGGCAGTCACCGTAGAACCATTGTCGTACGGCGGGCTTACCTCCATGATATCGAAGGCGGCGACCCTTCGCCCTTCGAGCGCATATAGACAATCGAGGAGCGCAATAGTCGTGAGCCCTCCTGCTTCTGGAGTCCCTGTCCCGGGCGCGAAGGCAGGGTCGAGGCCGTCGATGTCAATGCTGACGTAGACGTTTTTGAAATTGGAAAGAAAGCGTGAAAACCTCTTGAGCTCGGCGGGGGTGCCGGTCTGCTTGGGAGAAAGGACAAGGCCCAAGCGTTTCGAGAGTCTCCATTCCTCCTGCGTAGCCGCTCTCCCCCCAATGTGAGCCACGACCGAAGGGTCGACCTTCTCAATGATCCTGCGCAAATAGCAGGCGTGAGAGAGCTTCGAGCCCTCCCACTCATCCCTGAGGTCGAAGTGGGCATCAAAGACGACGAGCGCCGTTCCCCTTGGGGCGTTGATGAACGACCCAGCCGTTAGCGAATGCTCGCCCCCAAGCATACAGAATCTCTCGCCCTCCCCAAAGAGTTCTTTTGTGACCTTCGACACCGTTCGCATCATAGCCCCAGGGTCGTTCTGCTTCGCCAAGTTGCCAGCATCCCGAATGAGGAGTCGCTCCACGTCCACGTCCAACCTCCGCGAGTATGCCTCTACATTGAGGAAAGCCTCCCTGATGGCGTTGGGGCCGAATCGAGTGCCGGGCCTGTAGGAAGTTGTCCCGTCATAAGGCGCCCCGAAGACCGTCAGCAGCGGCTCCTTGAGATCCTTAGGCCCGACTAGGGGGTCAACGCTCGAGAACAGATCTAAGTAGCTCAGCTGTCCTTCACCCTTGTTCCGATGCCCACGCCCGCCTGAAGGATAATAAACTCGATGGCAGACCTCGGAAACGTTATCCTGTCCCTGTTGATTGCTGTTAGAGCGCGCGTGTGATGCCCACAATCAACGTTGTCGAAGGTCTCAGGACCAGAAAAAGTCCAGGGTCGTCGCTCCTAGCATCTCGTCGAAGCTGAAGTCCAGTGCGTCCAGCATCTGGTCGAACATGGAGTGGGCATATTCGATATACTTGTCTGAATCAATCTCGTCGACTTTGGCCAACTCGACGGGCTTGACGTAGGGGGGGTTCTTCGTCTTGACGTACGCGATTATCTCTCCCGCCTTGATCTCTTTCCCTCTTTCCTCGAGAAGCCTGGCCGCCCTTACGTGCTGGGGAGTAGTGTCTCCGTACTTCTCCGTCGGTTTGCCCATCATCACGTTGAAGGCCAGCTGTTCGACAGGAACCTGCCGGTTCTTCAGCTGAGTGATCATCCTAGTGAGGAGAGCCTTTGTGTCCGCCCTAGCCTTTTCAAAGTCTGACTCGGTCTGGACCCTGCTAAGTATTCCCAACGCCTCGTAGAATGTCTGTTTGAGGTAGTCAGGGGTCTGCGACTTCTTACCAGTTAGGCCCTTGATGTCTGCGGTTCCATCAGGCAGGACCCCGAAATAGTTCTTCTTGCGACTGCTGAAGGCCACATACCTGTACGTCTTATCTAAGTCGAGTTCCACGCCTAGCTCCCTTTCCGCCCAGTGAGTGACAGAAAGGACCTGCTCCTTTGAAGGGTTCTGAAGGAAGAGGCTATCAGTGTCGCTGTACAACACGCTTATTCCAAGCTCGGCACACTTCTGGATGGTCTTAGTGATGGCGTCTCTCCCCAGGGCGGCAGTAGCCTCAGCCACGGGCAGACAGTAGAATGCGAATGTCTCGAATCCCATTACTCCGTAGCTAGCATTGAGGAAAACCTTGAGGCCTTGAGTTACGACGTTGTACAGCTCTCTGTCTTCTTTCGACAGAGTCGGGTCCTTTGTCAGCGGCTTGTAGTGACTGACCCGCAGGTCCCTGAGTGATCCGGTGACGAGGCTCGTAATCCCCTTCCTCTTCTTGCAGACCCAGGATGTCGTGTCTGGGACCGTGTTATCCTTGCATTCTTCATGAGGACAGTTGACCGTCTCGTACGACAGGTTGTGGATCTTGATCAGGCTTGGATAGAGACTCGCGAAGTCCAAGACGGATACGTCGAAGAAGACACCTGGCTTGGGTTCGATGACGAGGCCTCCCTTGTACTTCTTGCCCTTGATCAACGCCTGCGACGACGCCCCGCCCTTCTCGGCCAGCTCGTCCTGCCTCGGGATGAGCGCCCCCATCTTCCGGTGCTCATAGAAGAGCATGCTTCGGATCCAGTTCGAGACTCCTAGCCGCGAGACGTCGTTAATCGGCATCTTTCCGATTCTGGAAATCACTAACAGGAGCTTCATTACGACCGAACCTCCCATTGATGTCAGCTCGTAGGTCAGCTGGGAGTCGTTAAGGCAGTAGCCGGCAAGCTCAGGCAAGGGCAGATCGCCTATCTCTCCATCAAATTCGATCTTCGACTTGCCGAGGAGTGCATCCGAGATGCCGTTGAGGGTGTGCTCGGCGTACCTGTTGCTAAAGGCGTAGACCTGTATAGACCGGTTCCTGAAGAACTGATAGAGGTCAATGTGGACACCGTGCTTCAAGGACGCTGCCACACGCTCGAGCTGGACGGGGTTCTCCTCCTCGGTGATTCCCCTTCTATCAGCCCTGTGCCGCAGGTAACGGAGGTCAAAGTCGTCCCCGTTGAATGTGACTAGGACTGGGTACTCTAGGATCTTCGCCATGGTTGCCCTCAGGAGGTCGGTCTCATCGTCGAAGACTCGGCAGGTGTAGGGTTTCCCCTCGAGCCCGGTCGGATCCTTCCCATTCTTGAGGAGATACACTACCCTCTCCTCATCGTTGAAGAACGAAACGGCTATCACGGGTTGCTTGGGGTCCTCCGGGTCGGGAAGCCGACCAGCCTCGTTGGCCACCTCTATGTCCAGCGCCACACGTCGGAAATCGCAGAGCGGCTCGCTGAGCAACTCTGCCCATTCCTTGAGGTAGGGCGCAAACTCCGGCGGGTTCCGTCCCAGAATCTGGTTCAGCGAACGGGCGACCCTGTCAGGGACTGGTTGCTCCACGGGCACAACCTTCCCTGCGGCAACGCGGTAGTAGGTCCCCATTCTGAGTTCTCTGTCGTAGGTATAGTTCTCGTAATACTTGATGTCGGCCTCCCAGGCCTTAATCTGGTCCCTGATGCTGTTATTCCCGCCACCTATGGCGAGCGGATCAGTTGTGATTATCTTCCTCAGCTTGACTCTCGTGTCGTTGAGAAGGTCCAACTTCTCCTCTTCTGTGATGTCGATGACGTCCTTCCTCGCCCTCACTTCGATCAGCTCGTCAGATCCTAGCCGGGTGTAGCAGTATGGCTTATGCCCGGTGTCGTCGCGCCAGAGCCAGAACCTGCCTGCCTTTTGGTCGTAGAACTTCAGCACGGCCAACCTGAGGTCTCCGTCGTAGAATGCCGATGCGAGAAGCGATTCTCCCAGCTCCGTGACGGGTCTGGTCAGTTCGGCGAGTTTCGAGATGAGCTCTTTAGTCTGCGTGAGAGGCTGGGTCGACAAACTGGGGTCGACCTACACCTTGCCCGACTGCAGATAAGCCTACCGTGCAAGAGTGAGCCCGACAACACAATTTATAACGACAACCGCGCGCGGTTGCGGGGTTGCCCAAGGCCTCTGACATTCTAAAGTCGAATCTCGTGTATGAATTCCTGACCGTAGGGGTCGTGTGGGCAGTCGTTGCAGTCGGATTAGGCCTCGTCATGGTCCTATGGCCTGCCCTTACGTGTCTTGCCGCTGGGCTTCTGCTGAAGTTCCTACCCTCAGGAAGAATCACTTGGCCTTGGGCGACCTCTTCTGCGATTCTCGGGTTCTTGGTGTCTGCCTATCAGGCTTACGTGGCCATTCCATTCGTTAACAGCACATTCTCACTGGTCGCCATGGAAACGCTGGTCGGGTTTGCCTTCTTCGCGTTTGCCCACTTGGTATTGCTCTACTCAGGATACTCGCCGGCGGGCAAGCCAGTCAAGTAACGTGTGAGCGGTTCAGGCGGCGCAGGAAATGGACTGAGTGTCCGCCTGTCATGGAGAGTGCTGCGGACGCCCTAGTGGCAAAGACTGAGTTTCAAGGTACGGGGTAGCTGTCGTTCAGCGCTCGCGCCACCGCGAACGCCGCAATAGGAACGAGCGATGGTGATTCACGGTCTTCGACCCACACCACTGGGATCCCTTGCATGAATCTCAAATACTCTTGCGCTGAGGGGCGGTGGGGCAATTGGACTTCATACCGATCAACCTTCCACTGCTGGGAGAGGATGAGAAGAAGGCTGTGCTCTCCGTGCTCGAGAGCGGAATGCTGACCGACAGTTCCTACGAGGGGGGGAAGTGGGTGAAGAGCTTCGAATCGAAGATGAGGGAATTGCTTAGAGTGAAGCACGTTGTTGCCGTAAACTCAGGGACGGCCGCCCTGCACTCGGTCCTGCTGGCACTTGGAATCAAGCCTGGTGACGAAGTCGTTGTGCCTTCATTTACCTTTGTGGCGACAGCCAACGTGGTGCTAGCTTGCGGGGCCAAACCAGTCTTCGTCGACACGAAGGCTGACTACAACATCGATCCCGTCCAATTTGGGAAGGCCATCACCAAGTACACGAAGGCCGTGATCCCGGTTCATCTCTACGGCTATCCAGCTGACATGGACGAAGTCCGCGAGATCGCATCAGCACATTCGGTCCACGTGGTGGAGGATGCAGCAGAATCGCTCGGAGCCGAGTACAAAGGAAATCAGACGGGGACACTCTCTGACGCAGGGTGTTTCAGCATGTACGCGACCAAGGTCGCCACTTCAGGCGAGGGTGGAGCGATATCGACGAACAGCGACGAGTTGGCAGACAAGTTAAGGCTCGTCAGGAACCACGGGATGGTTCACGGGTACGATTCACGGCGTCTCGGGTTCAACTACCGGCTCACCGAGCTCGCCGCCGCGATGGCCTCGGTCCAGATGGAAAAGCTGAGTGGTTTCCTGAGGACCAGATCCAGGAATGTCGCCTTCCTGCAGGAAGAGATCTCGGGAGTCAAAGGCGCGTCTTTCACACAGGACAGGAAGGACAGGACCCACACCCATTACCTCCATACTCTATTCCTGCGAAGGAACAGAGACAAGGTCCTAGATAGGCTCAGGGCGATGGGAGTTGGGGCTGCCGTCTACTTCAAGACTCCAGTCCACAAGACTCCACTGTACGAGGAGCTTGGATACGGCCACCTGACACTGAAGAACACCGAAGAGGCCACACGACATGTGCTATCGCTTCCTGTCCACCCCCGGCTGGGCCGCGAGGAGATGGAAAGGGTTGCCCAGGGGTTCCTTACTGCAGCACGCGAACTCCTCTAGGAGTCCCGCCTTGCAGACACAGCAGAAGCTCTGTGTGGTCGTTCCTACCTACAATGAGAGAGAGAACGTCGGGAGATTGCTGGAGGAGGTGCGAAGGGCCGCGGTCCCTGGTCTCACTCTCCTTTTCGTCGACGACACCAGCCCTGACGGGACTGGTGACTTGATACGCGAGATGGCTTTCCACGATCCCTCTGTGAGGTTGCTCGTCAGAAAAGCTAAGACTGGAATTGGAAGCGCTTACCAGGACGGATTCAGGAAAGCCATATCGTTGGTCGCGCCTGACATCATCATCGAGATGGACGCGGACCTCCAGCATCCTCCGTCGGTGATCAGGGAACTGGTCAGGGCAGTTCAGGCCGGAGCCGACGTGGCGGTGGGGTCCAGGTACGTTGCTGGAGGAGGAGTCTCAGGCTGGAATCTCTGGCGAAGGACAGTAAGCAAGGGGGCGAACGCCTATGCAAGGACGCTGCTTCGCATTAAGGTCAGGGACGCGACCTCGGGCTTCCGTGCATACACGAGGGCCAAAGCAGAGCAAGTTGCCAATGCGGTTCTGCCCACGAAGGGGTTCGAGTTCCAAGTCGCGTCTCTCCATCTGCTGAAGGAATCCCGTATTACAGAAGTCCCGTACATTTTTGCAGACAGGACTGCGGGTAAGTCGAAGCTGGGGGTGGCAGACATGGCCCAGTTCTTCTTCGCTGTGATCAGGATTGCCCTTAGCTGAAGTGAGGAATCGTCCTTCATCCGAAAGTCAAGATGGAAGAAACCAAGTTCAGAAGACTCTCACACCATGCACTTAGGAACAACCGTCGGATTATGGAAGGAAGACAATAGACCCCCCCCCAGTCATGGGAAAGCCAGAAATACGGGGAATCGCAGCGTGGCATTAGAATGTCAGCTGAGGCACCGAAGGAGCAGCCCGTGAAGGTCTTCGCAGGAGCCGTGTACGAATGCGTGAGATGCGGCACCAAGACGACTCAGGAGGATCTCTCAAGACTGCCTGAAGTGAAGTGCATCTGCGGGTACCGCGTCTTCAGGAAGGCAAGACCCTCAGTAGTCAAGCAGATCAAGGCCGTCTAGGTTCTCTGCCGTCGGCATGCCAAGACCTGGGAGCATCCGCGAAGCCCAGACCCGCCACCTCTGATTAGGTAAGATTGGGGTTCGGGACTGTCACCCTAGGTTGTGATGACATAGGAAGTTCGGCAATAGGCTAATGATGACATCCTCTATTGCGTAATCGTTTATGTATGGGTGTGGTTCGGCTCGGAAGTACCTAGATGCATCTCATGAAGAGCAGCAGGCCCGCTGCCATATTGGGTTATGGCGCTTACATCCCGCTTTACAGGATTCCCACATCCGAGATTGCCAGAATCTGGAAGGGAGGCGGTTCAGGTCCCAACACCGAGAAGGCGGTAGCCTCGATGGACGAAGACACCGTGACGATGGCGATCGAAGCCGCCCGTTACGCGATGAAGATGGCTGGCACGACAAATCTCGGCGCAATCTTCGTTGGCACCGAATCGAAGCCGTACGCCGTGAAGCCGACGAGCACAATGGTTGCGCAGGCTCTCGGACAGCACTATACCCTCGCGGCCGATTTGGAGTTCGCCTGCAAAGCGGGAACGGAGGCAATTCAGGCGATAACGGGCTTGGTCGGTTCCGGAATGATTGAGGCAGGGCTCGCAGTAGGTATGGACACGGCTCAAGGAAGGCCCGGCGACGACTTGGAGTACGCCGCAGCAAGCGGGGGAGCAGCCTATGTCATCGGGAAGAGCGGGAAGAACGCAGTCGCAGTAATAGACTGCAGCACATCGTTTGTTTCTGACACCGGGGACTTCTGGCGAAGGGCCCACGAAAAATACCCCAGGCACCTCTCAAGGTTCACGGGTGAACCGGCCTACTTCCATCACATCGAGAGCTCGGTAAAGACTCTCTTCAAGGAGACTGGTCACAAGCCGAGCGACTTCGCCTATGCCGTCTTCCACCAGCCCAATCCGAGATTCCCTGTCGAGGTTGCCACCAGACTCGGGTTCACGATGGAGCAGATCAAGACCGGCCTGCTCAATCCGATGATAGGAAACACCTATGCCGGGAGCTCGCCTATCGGTCTCGCGGCGGTCCTGGACGAGGCGAAACCTGGTGACAAGATCTTGCTTGCAAGCTTCGGCTCAGGCGCCGGGTCGGACGCTTTCTGCATCGAGGTCCTTGATGGAATCAGGAAGACGAGAGGAGTCAACCCCACCGTGAAGTCGATGATCCAGAGAGGCTTGAAGATAGACTACTCCACTTACTCCAAGTTCAGGGACAAACTGCACAGGTAGAAAAATCGATGCCAAAATCCAAGGTGTTCGTTTCTTCAGCGGGTTTCACCAAGATAGGCGACCACTGGGAGAAGTCGCTTCTTGACCTGGCAGTAGAGGCAGCCAGAGGGGCGATGAAGGGTACGCCCAAAGTCAAGCCGCAGGAGATTTTCGTCGGGAACATGTTCAGCGGAATCGGCGCACGACAGGAGCACCTTGGGGCTCTCCTTGCCAGTGCCCTGGGCCTCATAGGGGTGCCGGCCGTCAAGGTAGAGTCGGCCTGCTCGTCAGGCGGTTCTGCCTTCAACGTTGCGTATTCACTCGTGAAATCAGGGGCGCTTGACTCTGCTCTCGTGGTCGGGGTCGAGAAGATGCGGGACTTGGAGTCGGAGGAGATATCACAGGCGCTCACGATGGCAGAGTCAGCAGAGTATACTCAGTTCGTGGGCGCCTCGTTCGCCGCGCTGAACGGCCTCCTAGCAAGATACTACATGGAACAGCTAAACGTTTCGAGGGATGAACTCAGCTCGATCCCAGTCATAGACCACGCGAACGCGGTTACTGCTGAGCACGCCCAGTTCAGGAAGGCAATCACGCTTGACGTGGTCAGCAGATCGAGCATGGTCGCAGACCCGTTGAGACTCTTCGACTGTGCCCCAGTTGGAGACGGGGCTGCAGCTGTACTCTTGGTCAGTGACAGGGCGGCGTCTGGCACCAGGAAGCAAATGGCCGAGGTCCTGGGCGGGAGAATCGCGACGAACGAGTTCAGCGTCTACGAGAGGGAAGACATGCTCGATTTCCACGCGACTCGGGATGCCTTCAAGGGAGCAATGGCCCAGGCAGGGCTCTCCCCTCGGAAGCTCGACTTTGCTGAAATCCATGACGCCTTCTCTGTGATGGGGGCCCTGTCCCTCGAGGCAATGGGGTTTTCGAGAAGAGGACGCGGCTCGAGAGACGCGAAGGAGGGGAAGTACAACAATGGGTCAGAGCTTCCAATCAATACGTTCGGGGGGCTGAAGGCTAGAGGGAACCCTGTGGGGGCGACTGGCGTCTACCAGGTCGCAGAGACCTTCCTGCAGCTGACAGACCAGGCCGGTAGGAACCAAATCGAGGACGCCGACTATGCGATCACCCACAATATCGGAGGAGTGGACACCACGAGCGTAGTCCATGTATTCGGGAGGGCTGAGTAGATGGCCATCCAGGCTTGGAGGATCAGGGACCGGTACTACAGGCTGATCGGCAGCCAGTGTCAGAAGTGCAGCGCCGAGTTCTTCCCACCTGTCTACAGGTGCAGGCGTTGCGGCTCCGAGAGCGTCAAGGACAGGGAAATGCCGAGGGAGGGGAGGATAATGACCTACACGCAACTCCATGAAGTGTTGCCCGGGTTCGAGGCACAGGCCCCATTCTATCTCGCTGTAGTGAGGCTCGATAACGGAGCGAGAGTCCTCAGCCAAGTCGTCGATTCTCCTGGTGAATCCGTCAAGACAGGAGCAAGGGTGAGGGCGACTGTGCGAAGAGCCAAGGTCGATGGAGATTCGGGGCAGATTCTCTATGGCTACAAGTTTGTTGTGATCACATAGTCTACGATTTGCGGCTGGAGAAATCGTCGCCAGGGAGGGCAGGGTTCTGACTCTGCGCTGCCGCGTACGGCTAGATACCTACGGCGTCCCTGAGGCCCCTGAGCCTGTTCCTTATCGCGACTTCGGGGACCCCTGCCGCTTCGGCCAGGTCCTTCGGAGTCTTGTCCTCCCTCTCGAGGATGCATGCAACGTATAGAGCTGCAGCCGCAAGGCCTATCGGATCTTCACCTACTGAAATCCCGGTATCCTTGGCTCGCTTCAGGATCCCTAACGCCCTCTTCTTCGTTCTCTCGGAGAGTCCTGCCTTCGAAGCGATACTTGAGATACATTGAGTTTCAGTGTCAACTCCATGAGGGGTTCGCAAGCGTCCCAGAGGGTTCCTAATCCAAGATGAGAACGAACCCCTGGTTGTGAATGGCTCCGGCTTTTTCGGGTTTTCGTCATAAGGGACTTTCGAGGTACCGTGCGCGGCACCATACACCATCAACACGGCCCCAGCTAGAAACGCAGCGTCAGCGAGAAGTGAATAGTCGGGACCCATGTTGAGAAGACGCTTGTTGAAGAGACCCTCCGCAATAGCTAGAATGACCATCACTGAACCCAATCCGATGCAATAGTCCCACCTATCCACCCGTGCTTCAGTTGTCGAACGTCAGATAAATCTTCGCAGCCAGTCAGCCTTCAATGATAGTTGAAAGGCACCCCCTGATTCTCCACCTTGAGCCGTGGGCGCGCTGTGAGGGTTACAAGCCAGACGAGTCCTATCACTTGGACAGAAATCCAGATTGGGGCTTCATCATGCTTACAAAGTATCCAGGCAATTCGTGCCATAGGCATGAAGACCCTAGAAGTGCAGGCAAATCCTCAGCCTAGTACTGACACACGCGATGTAGAATTGGTTACAGATGCAGGCGCTTCCCAGGTGATTTCGATGCGTTGTGCGATCCACGGGATAGAAATGGATTATCAACAGGGGAACACTTACTTCTGTGCTGCCTGCCTAGGACTTTCAGGCAAGAATAATTCCAGGCACGGCAACTCGAAAGGTCGTACGAGAGATACTGTGTTGCGCACTACTTGAGCCTCGGTCTACGGGCTGAGTCGCAGTCCATGGAGCGACAATTCTAGACCAAAGCTCTGTTGAAGTGCCCCTCCTCGCCAGAACCATGATGGTGACACATGCGGCCCCGTATTGCGCTATTTCGTAGGAATTCTCTCCTGGCGGTGGACAAACACCGTTTTCCGGGGTCTCCGACAGATAGTCGCACCAGGTGAGTGCTAGCCCTTCTGGCAAGAGCAAGTGAGCGGGGTTCGCTTCCGCAGCAGCAATTGCGCAGAATAAGGAGCAAGTGATGCGGCTGGTCTAAAGGGGAAGCACGGATAGCATATATCCGGACAGCTTCGAGCATTACGCCGACGATGTCGTTCGACGATGTAGCTCGCCTGGCCCAGCAGAAGGGCTTCTTCTTCAAGTCTGCAGACAGCTATCCAAACTCCCCGGCTGGCTTTTGGGATTATGGGCCCCTCGGCTTATCGATGAGGAACAACTTTGTTGAGCTGTGGAGGCGTATGATAGTCAAAAGGGACGGGATGCTTGAGATCGACGGGTCGCAGATCCTGCCGAAGGCGGTCTTTGAGGCGTCTGGCCATCTGTCTAGTTTCACTGACCCTTTTGTCCGATGTTCCAAGTGTGGTTCCGTTTTCAGGCCCGACAAGCTCGTGGAGGAAAAGACTCGCAAGCCCGTTCCTGAGAAGCTTCAGGACTCTGAATACGACTCTTTGATGGTGAAGGCTGGGGTGAAGTGCCTGAGATGCGGTTCGGCGCTCTCAGGAACAGGTCGCTTCAATATGATGTTCAGAGTCGGGATTGGCCCCATGCAGGAGGAGGCCTATCTCAGGCCTGAGACCTGTCAAAGCATCTTCGTGGATTTTCCGCTTCTGTTCAAGACACAAAGGGTCAAGCTCCCAGTGGGTGTGGCACAGGTGGGGCGCAGCTTCAGGAACGAGATTGCTCCCAGACAGGGGCTCATCAGGCTGAGGGAACTCAATCAGGCTGAGGTCGAGGTCTTCTTCAACCCGAAGCGGACGGATGAGGCGAGATTTGGACCGGCTCAGAGCGACGAGCTGACTTTGCGCAGCCCAGAAGGGTCTTCCAGCAGGATCGCCGTCTCTGAGGCCATCGAGAAGGGGTTGGTTCCGAACAAGCTTGTTGGTTACTACCTCGCCTTGCTGCTCAGGTTCTACAGTGCGGCGGGGCTGCCGAAGGAGAGGCTCCGGTTCAGGATTCTCTCCCAGGAAGACAGGGCCTTCTATTCGAAGATTGCCTACGACCTGGAGGTGGGCCTTTCGGTGGGATGGCTGGAACTAGTCGCATGTAACTACAGAAGTGACTACGACCTCGGGCGTCACTCGAGCGTGAGCGGGACGGACTTCACTGTCGACGACGGGGGTGAAAAAGTCCTGCCGCACGTCTTCGAGCTCTCGATGGGCATCGACAGAAGCGTTTACGCGCTCCTAGAGGCTTCACTGAGGTCCGAAGGGGAGAAACGGCTTCTAGCGCTGAAGCCGTACGTGGCGCCCATGAAGGCAGGGGTCTTTCCGCTGGTCAACAAAGACGGCCTCCAGGAAGCCGCACTGGAGATATTCAGGGAGTTGCAGGAGACTCTCGACGTTTTCTACGATGAGTCGGGTTCGATAGGAAGGAGATACGCCAGGGCAGACGAAGTGGGCGTTCCGTACTGCATTACTATAGACTACGACACTCTCAAGGACAAAACCGTGACCGTTAGGAATCGTGACGACCGTGCCCAGCAAAGGGTCCCTGTTTCGTCCCTAACAGCAACGCTGACGGCCGCGACTCAGTACCCTAGGCTGTCGGGATAAGGAAAAGGAGGATTGCGAGGGAGACAGCCGCTCCCGCAACACTGGCCAGGAGGTTGACTGCATTATTCTCAATGTACCAAACTCCTCCTGAAATGTGTGTGCTCTCTCCACAGTGTCTTAGCGCCTCGGTGGGCTTGTGGCAGATCACACAGTATCCTCTCCTCTGAACGGAAGCCCCGAGCACGCTGTCGGCGCAGGCTCCGAGGACCCCCCCTATGACGCATAGGGGCACCACTACGAGGTGCATCGACATCAGACCGAGGAAGAACGCCATAGAACCAATGACCAGTGAAGCAAAGACTGCCCCCAAGATGCCCAATAGGGTGACCCCTCCGGATGTCCCAGGCGTGACAGTTCTGGTTAGGTTTGTAATCAGCCTTGGCTTGCTGTGACTCAGGAGACCCACTTCGGTCGCTACCGTGTCAGCGGCTGAGGTGGAGATGGCTCCAAGGAACAGAACAGATAGATCGATGCTAGGTCTGATGAAGTTGAGCAGAGCGATCGCTGAGGCGATTCCGCCGTTTGCTATGATGTTGGGCCAGCTGCGAGCTCCGCCCTTCTCCTGCGCGCTCCCAAGCCTCCGCTTGTATCCATACTTGTAGAGAGTGAAGACGACTCCTAGGGTGAAGAAAACGGCGACTATGACGAACCATGAGAACCCTCCCCCGTAGATGATCAAGAAGCCCACGGCTGTGCTTGCGAGGAAACCCCTTCCATCAATCGTGTTGAGAAGGACCGCCGCCAGCGCGAATGCAATTACGATGAAGAATTCGACGGTAGTGGTGATTATCGCCAGCACAGCCTTTCCCGGCGCTCATAGTTGAAGTAAAAAGGCTTGCAGGCCCGCACTCTGGAGGATTCTGGCGCTTCTGCTGTTATATACAAAGAGCCTTGCCTGAGTTCTTGAAGACACTGACAGATCCTCCCGCTTGTTGATGCCTGGTTTCCAGATGTTCTCAGACGAACCTGTTGATTGGCTCGTCCGAAGGTTGCCATGGAGCTTTGTGAGCTTTGAGGCAAACTTGCTGGATTTCGCAATCAAGACTGATGAGACAGGGTGACCGCTCTTAGGGCTGAAATGAGGGACTCCACTGAGGGCGCGCTCGACAGCGCTAGGACAATCCTCTCTCGCCTCGCTAAGTCCACCGCGAGCGGGTCAAGATTCTTCGGGCCGTGAATTATGACGACCCTTGGCTTTAGCTGGGAGACCCTGATTGCCACCAGGGGACTGCGTCCCATCCCGACCTTAGTGAATACCAGCGCTCTCTCGGTCGTGGCCCCGAAGATCTTGTAGAAGTCGTAACCAGAGAGCGCGTAGATCGTCTTTATGCTGTCTACGACCGTGTAACCGTACAACTTCACATGCTTCTCGTCACCCGCGAGCACCCTCGCATCGATTGCCTTCAGGACCGCCGAGGCTTCGACCGGACCTGCGAATTCGCCTATTGAAAGGATGGCCTCATCCTTTCCACTGGAGACCAGCTTTGGTATCATCCGGTCTCGTCCCGCGTCGAGCTTGATGAGGGCTTCTACGTACTTCTTCACGAATTGGACGCCTGGAGAAGGTCTCCGGCCGCTCTCGTAATCGCTCAGGACTGAGGGCGAGATTGCCAGTGTCTTCGCAAGCATTACTTGCTTTATCCCTAGCTTGGCTCTCCAGGCCTTCATTGCCCTCCCCGGGTCTGGGCTGGCCACAACGTTGCCCGCAATCTTCGCAAGTGCGTCCGTTTCGCTGGATTCCAACTGAATTAGGCATTTGGCGAATGGGATTTTAAGTGTTTGACGATGACGAAGACTGCCGAAGGGAGCCCGAATGGAAGTCCCCGACGACCGCACATCCTGTCCTCGCTTAACCTTCGTTCTTCCCTGATATTACTATCACGGGAGTTGACTTGATGCCATGCTTCGATCGCAGCTTTTCAATAATGTCGTGCTCCTCACGAATTCTTGGTGGCTGCTCGGAAATGACGTATGAGGGGAATTCGACAGGCGCATAATCCCTGCCAAAATGCTTCTTCTCAGATGCAATCTCTGAGTACCCTGCCTCTTCCATCACTCCTTCCAGTTCGTCGCTGCCTGGTGGAATGACTTCCCATCCGATTTTGGCTCTGAGTTGAATGTAGGCAACGTACACTTCTTCCGCGGGAGATTCGGCCTCCATCGAGGACTCTGCCAGGACAGCCTTCCCACCCTTTGCCGTCGCCCTACGCATCTCGGCGATGAACCCCTTCTGGTCGATCGGGGCCAACATGTTCCTGATTGCATGAATGCAGCTGACCACCTCGAATTCTTCAGACATTAGCGGGAGATTCGAGCCGTCGGACCTTATCCCACTAACAGCAGAAGTGAGGCCAAGTCTCCTCGAACTCTCCAAGAACACTTTCCACCATCTGGCCCTCTGTGCGCCGTTCATGATGTCAACTGCCGTGACCTCATTCTTGAGGCGAGCACTAGCGAATGCGAAATATCCCCTCCCTGTAGCAACATCGAGTAAGGAGGAACCGCTTCGTACGAAATCCCTTGCCATAGCATTCCTTTCTTGCCCGATTCCGGATTCGTCGAACACATCCCATATTGATACGCGATGTCTTGAGAGGAGTTCTTCTAGAATTCCCTCCCGTTCTCTTTGCAGTGTGGCAACATCTCGTTCTTTCACCTCTGCCGGGAAGAGTTCTTCAGACAGGCTGCATTCGATGCCGAGACGACCGCACAATCGTGGTATGGATTGACAGGCCAACGGAAAGATGAACTCATCCAGCAACTAGCAGCACCTGACATTAGGCACCAATTGCGATATAATCTTTTGAGAAACTTCTGGGCAGACGATGCATGACGACTGATCGGTTAACTCTTGTGCGCTGTGCACCGGGTCGAGATCCCGAGAATCATCGACTTCTCAGATTTTCTTCGGTGCCTTGGTGAGATTCAGTGTTCTTCAGCCTCGGGAGGATGGACGCCTATTCTCTAATGATATGCTCTGTTCTTCTGGCTACGCTCTATGCACTGGAAACAGCGTGCCCCTGCTCGTGACCTCTACTGGGGTTGACCCACACAAAGGTTCTTCTGGAGCCCAGAGCACACGAGTGCTCCGAAGAATGATCGCCATGTGGTTCCGTGCGATATGAACCGCGGATCAATCATCTTCTTGGCTACCTTGCTGGTTCTCGGCGTCACTCTGAACGGAGTCTGGGCGACCGACCATACGGCAAGCTTCTTGGATCTCGACTATGCAATGTGGACCAACCACACCTTCGCGTTGGGCCGCGTGGGGCAATTCGTCCCCAACTCCGTAGACATCTTCCAGTACAGAGGGCAGTACTATTCTGCGCTGGCGCCAGGGTTGGCCCTTCTCGCCTTTCCCTTCGTGGTGCTGGGTTTCATCATCGTCGGCCACTTCAGCGAATACGGGGCTGTTATGCTCTCCAGCGAGTTCTTCGTTGCGATACTGAATGCCCTCGCAGCGCTCTACCTCTACAAATTGTGTAGGATGTACTTCCGGGAGGCCACGGCCAGCTTTATCGCGCTTGCTTACGCTTTCTCAACCATCAGCTGGCCTTTTGCCACTTTCTTCTTCCAGAGCGACGTTTCTGCCGCACTGAATGTCATCGCTGTTTACTTCGTCTTGCGAGTCACCAAGGGCATTGGAGGCATCGCAACTATCCTGCTCGGGGGCCTTTCAGTTGCGGCTGCGATGATGGTTGATTATGTGAACTTCCTCCTGATGCCGGTTCTGCTAGTCTATATCGTCGTGTCGTTGAGAGAGAATCATGAACTTCTCGTGAAGTCTATCACAGGATTCGCTCTATGTTCCTTTTTTGGAGTCCTGGCGATTGGCCTGTATAACTACGAAGCCTTTGGGCAGGTCCTGGTTTCCTCCGAACAGTTGTTTCTTCACAGTCCGTCTGTTCTGGGAAACTTCTCGACGCCTCTGTACCTAGGGATTGTCCTGAACCTCTTCACGCCGTTGAGAGGCATCTTTCTATTCTCTCCTATTCTTCTCATCGGTGTCTTCGGATTCAGGAAGATGTTAGGTAGTCCTGAGGTCAGAAAAGAGGGCCTTCTCATTCTGGCAGTCTTTATGGTACTGTTCCTGCCTTACTGCGCCTGGTATGGTCCCACTGGGGGTCTATCCTTTGGACCTCGATTCATAATAGCTTCGTTCCCGTTCCTTCTTCTTCCAGTGGGTTACGTGATAGAAAGCGGGTGGAGGTACCAAGCCCCTGTCATCTACGTCCTGTATTCCGCAGGGGTGGTCATAAACGGTCTCGCTGCCCTCACGAGTGCGCTCGCTGGGAATTCAGGCTGGCTAACCTCGCCCTTCCTTGACAGCACGATCCCTCTATTTGCGCAAGGAACTCTCGACCAATGGTGGAGGGGGTTTGTCGGGTGGCTTTGGCCTGTGGCGGCTACAACCATAATTGCTGCGGCTCTTCTCCTTCCGGAGATCCTAGAGCGCATTTCGGAACATGGTCTGGATCTAGCTAATCAACCAGCAATAATCGGCGTTAGCCAAGATCACGACTGATGAGTGAAGGACAGCCTACAACGCGGCACTTGAACTGGGGAATTCAGAGGATCCGAGATGACTCTCCCTTCCAATCGAAGGACTAACGATTAGCAGTTGTAAGGATAGCCGTCGTGCGCGTATTCGTGGTTGCAGGTACCGTTATGGTGTAAACCGTCTCCTTGACGCCTTCTCGAGGGGCTTCTCAGATGCCTATCATGTGAGCTAGGGGGCCTAACTCAGCTTCACTAGCTGCTGGGGCTCCGTCACAGGGACAATGACTACTCCAGTCCCGAACGCGATTATCTCGTCCATCGTTGTCCCTATCTCAGTGGAATCGAACATGATGCTGAGCACGGCGTTCGCCCCCATGCTTGCTGCTTGCTCCGCGAGCCTGTCCAAAGCCTGCTGTCTGGCCTGGTGGGCCATTTCGGTGTATTCGTTGATTTCTCCACCCCTAATCGACCGCAGCCCGGCCATGAGGTTTCCCCCCAGCTTCGTGACCTGACAATTATTCCGTAGACCAGCCCCAAAACCTTGGTTACCTTGTAGCCCGGTGCGTAGTTGCTAGTCAGCATGAGTATCCCCCCTGAGCTCATAATGACATCAGGCGTCGCACTACTACATAGCTCTTGTCGCCTCTCATTTCTTAGGAAGCCTAGACGTCGGTCGGGACTTCTTTGGCGCGCGCGGACAAGCGCATGCTACGTATCAGTATGGTTCGTGCATATTGAACGGAGTCTAAGCCATGTTGCGCTTCAGGTTTTCCTCGCCAATCTAGAGACTTGGACCCTCATTAGCTCCAGCGCCTCTTTCAGTACGTCTCGTTCTCGCACTAAGCCTAATTCCTTCATAAGTCTGTCCCCTAGTAGTCTATTCTTCTCTGTCGTAAACGCACTGAGACTCACGCCTGTCTTGGTGGCCCGTCCTTCGCGTGTTGTCAACTGCCCTAGGGCGTTCAGCATCTCAATCCCAAGATAGGAATAGCATTCTGAATGCTCAATATTCCCATTCAATTCGCGGGCCTTCGAACTGACGCACTCGAACCGAGTGGCCGACCACCTTGACCCAAGGGCCCTAGTTCCCTCGTGACCCCCGCCAAGCACATCGTACAGCACTGCAACTCCGTCGAGCCTAGACTTGCAGCTCGTCCTCGACGAATTCCCCAGGCCCGCGCCTGTGGCGAATGACTCGTAACTCTTCGGCGTCGACCTAGACTGGCCCTTGAGCTGGCCGAGGAGGTGGCTGGGGGACGGGGGGGTCTCCCCAGAATAGAGCAGTGAGTAGGCGTAATCGTAGGCAGCAAAGAGCAGCCAATAGTCTGCGTCGATTGCCGAGCCTTTGGAGAGTGCTTCCTCGACCCTGCCGAGCGACTTCAAAGCAGATGCGAGCCGCCGACTGGAACTCCTTTTCGCCGAGCTGGCGAGAAGGGCTGTGTTCGAAGCTAGGCTTGTGGACAGGATCAACGAAGTGTCTCTGACCATCTTGGCGTGTGCCAGCGAGACAGAGTGTTCGCAATTCGAGGGCTTCAGAACTTCCTTTTCCGGCACGAAAACTAGGTCTACAAATACTTCACCGATCTTGACTGTCGAATTGGGGCGCTTTTCATTCGTAACCACGACGATGTCGAGTTCACATGACCGACGTTCGAGCCCACGGGCATGGCACCCGATGACAGCGAGGGCCGAGCTCCTGTAAGTGTCCAGAATCGGTCGGAGAAGTTGAGCAGCTGGTCCCTGAGCCTCTTTCATGACGTTTCCATTTTCACTTTTGGCATCATCGGAAGAAGATTGAAAAGATTCGTTAGCAGTCTGTAAACAGTCTGAACGGTTAGATTTTCTGCAAATCCTTCATGTGGACTTGAAGTATTCGGAATTCCTCCACAAAGCATATATAGATGATGACGTTGACCTTCCTTGTAAAGATTTCGCTAGTGGTAGAAATGTTTGGCGACAAGGACTTTTCTAGACTGATGAAGTTACAGAAGGCACTTGATAAGTGCCCACGATGCGGTAAGGGACCGATGGTAGTTGACACAGCTGGGGGAGAGCTATTCTGCGGCGCCTGCGGTTTCGTCGTCAAAGAGAAGATCGAGGATGTCGGCCCAGAGTGGAGGTCGTTTTCGAAGGAAGAAAAGGACGATAGAAGCAGGGGAGGCATCCCAACCTCAATCGCGATGCACGACATGGGACTCGCGACTGTTATCGGTGGCATAAACAAGGATGCCTCTGGGAAATCACTTTCCGCGTCTATGAAGGCAACGGTGGAGAGGCTTAGGACGTGGGACTCGCGCAGCCAAGTGCATGAGCCAGTCGACAGGAATTTGAGGCAGGCTTTCAGCGAGCTTGACAGACTTTCCGACAAGCTTTCGGTCTCCGACGCCGTCGTCGAGAAGGCGGCCTACATCTACAGAAAGGCACTGGAAAGAGGGTTGGTCAGGGGAAGGTCGATCTCTGCTATCATTGCCGCTTCCCTCTACGCAGCTTGCAGGGACACCCAGACGCCGAGGACGTTGAAAGACATGGCGGCTGTGAGCAACGTGAAGAAGAAGGACATCGCAAGGTGCTATAGGTTGCTTCTGAAGGAAATGGACATCAAGATGCCGGTCGTCGACCCTACAAAATGCGTCTCAAGGATTGCCTCGAAGGCAGGTCTCTCAGAGAAAACGAAGCGGAGGGCTTTGGAGATTCTGAAGAGGGCCGAGGAGACCAGGATCTCCGCAGGCAAGGACCCTATGGGCCTTGCGGCTGCAGCTCTCTATGTGGCGTGCACACTGGAGGGCGAGGACAAGACTCAGAAGGATGTGGCTGAAGCGGCAGGTGTCACCGAGGTCACGATAAGGAACAGGTACAAGGGCCTCCGGTCGGCCCTGGGCATCTAAAACGTCAGTCTTCCCTGACGAGTCGTTCTCTCTTTTTCTGCTCTAGTCTCTCTCTTGGGAACTGGATCGGGAAGTTCTCTGAGAGGATTCTGACATACGCATCGGTCTCGTCATCGTTCATGAACTGGAACATGTATCTGCCGGCGTAGGGAGAGGGCTCACCTTCTCTGCGCAGGAATTCGATGTGAATCAGTGGGTCCCCCTGCTTGATAGTTATCGGGCTCCTCTCATTGCTCAGATTAACCAGCTCAAGAGCCAACCTCCCGACGAAACCGCTGTGCACCTTGACTGAATTGAGGAACGAAAGTCCGAGCCGCCCGAACCTGCTCTTGGAGGTTAGGTGGGCGACACAGTCAGGAGGGGTAAAGACGATTTCGCGGGAGATCATGTTCCGGTGCTCCAGATAGTTCAGCGTCCTGTCTTCCCTAACGGTCAGTACGTAGCCATCGCCGTCGAAAGCTCGGGGGTCTGACGGATAGATCGCCTTATACTTCGATACGAGATCCTTCAGTATCGAAGCACCGAGGACTGTCATTCCTATCGCATCATTCCCTCGAGTCAGTCGCTTATGAACTTCAAGCGAGAGTTGGGGGAGGCTTCCGCCATCGCCTAGAGAGCTTGGTCGCTCCGATGTATGCAATCGCTATCAGGCATCCTACTCCAAAGATCCCGAACACGTCCGCCATGACAACCTGTTGGAGGAGATATCCCGGAGACGAGGCCCAGGGGATGCCGTATGCCCCCTGCCCGTAGAAGGCGAAGACGCTGGGGAGATAGTCGATGCCCCAGTGCGCCAGAACCGCGACGTGGAACCCGTACCTGACATAGAGGTACCCGAGGACGATCCCCCCATAGATCGCTTCCGGCAGCTTCCCGATGTCCCAGCCCCCACCACCGCATACTACGTGGCAGGCGCCGAAGGTGCCCGCGCTGAAGGCGCCTGCAGCCCAGATCACGACTAGGGCGAGGGTGTTGTTGTCGACGCCCTCATAGGCGACGGAAGGACGCCAGAGTATTCTCAGGGCCGACGTTCCCGGCCGCGGAAGAGCGACGACTGACGCCGCTATTCCGATCAAGAGGACTCTGAATCCGAACTCTTCTCTGAGTGGCGCGAGTGTCAACCCGATGAAGGTATGCAAGTCGTCACCTCCACTGAAGGGGTTTCCGATTGGCGGCCCGAAAGATGAGACCACTTCGTCCACCAGCCCTGCGGTGAAGACGAGGAACCCGATTGCTACTAGCGTCAGTAGTGCCCGGTTAGACAGGAACTCTTCGTAGCTGCGCCTGAGTCCTGAGGAGACGGCGGAGGGTAGACTCTTCCCCTGGAAGATGGTCAAGACGAACATCATCACGTAAATGACGACGACGGCGATGAATGCCACCCCGTACATGACTGGGATAGGCACGAGGACAGCGATCGGGCCGAGCCAAAGGAAGGGATACCCAAGAGTGCTGGCGGTCGAGTTGGACAGGTGGGTGAAGAAGACAGTGTACACGCCAAGTGGGAAGGAGAGCACCACTAGGAGTGCCGTCAACGAAAGCAGAATCAGGAAGAACGCCGCTAGTACCGACCCAAAGAGTCCATGCGTCGGTTCTCTGTCAGCCTCCAAACTTAAGGATCCTCGTGAGCCTCATCCGAAGTCTTCTCGAGAAAGGCGGTCCCCGTGTACCCGCAGTTCGGACAATAGTAGCTCATGGGGATCAACCAGCCTCCGAACTTGCTCGCGTTCTTGACAGGATGTAGGCAGCGAGGGCAGAGCTTCTGGGCGGGCTTCAGGGGGCTCCTCCTCACAAACTTCGGTCGGCCATCGTCTCGGTCGCTCTCGGGCTGCACGCCGATACCGACACTCCTACCGGGGTTAAAACCGTTCCAAGGAAATACTGGCCTCACTAGGAGTGTGTGCATCGCTATGCCGGCAGGTCCTCCACTGTAGAGATACGGACCAGCAGATCACACTTCCGGAACTGCGGGGGACTCCCCGATTGCGAGGACCTGTCGGGCTTCTCGAAGTGACTTCCTGCCCTGGTTGCTGATTGGCTCCGCGTCCGATCCTCTTCGGATTGGCTTAGCTGCTTGACTGGTTGCTGAAGACCGAGAAGGCCTGATCGGCCGTGGCACCCTCATGGACGACCGCTCGGACGGCCTTGATCATCCCCACCGGGTTCGATGACTGGAAGATGTTCCTTCCCATGTCGACTCCCGCGGCTCCCCTGGATACCGCCTTCGACGCGAGCTCTAGCGCCTCCCTTTCGGGCAGCTTCTTCCCACCTGCGATGACCACAGGTACGGGGCATGAGTTGACGACCTTCTCGAAGTCCTCGCAGTAGTACGTCTTTACGACCTGAGCGCCCAGCTCCGCTGCCATGCGGCAGGCCAGCCCGAGATACCTAGCGTCTCTGTTCATCTCCCTTCCAATGGCAGTGACCGCAAGCACGGGCATCCCATATCTTTCCCCCTCGTCGACAAGATGAGAGAGGTTCATCAGCGACTCTTTCTCGTGTTCTGAACCGACGAAGACAGAGACCGCGACCGCGGATGCGTTGAGCCTGATCGCCTCCTCTATGGACGTGGTGACTCCCTCGTTCGACAACTCCTTTAGGATGCTCGCGCCTCCTGAAACCCTCAGAATCACTGGGACGTCTTGTCCCGGGTCGACCGAGGTCCTGAGGACTCCCCTGGTCAGCATTAGCGAGTCCGCATAGGGAACGAGCGGTGTGATCGTCTTTCTTGGATTCTCCAGCCCTGTCGTCGGCCCCTGGAAGTACCCGTGGTCTACAGCCAGCATGACGGTCTTCCCCGATTTCATAATGCGGGAGAACCTGTTGTCCTTGCCCCAGTCCACTGCTAACCCCTCGCCTTACGGGGCAGTGAGCGCTGTGCCGGCATTTTAAGTGTGACTGCGCTAACTACATTGATTGGAACTGCGTTGAAACAAAGAGCAGCGAATCTGATTGCGCTGGCAAGGACGCGAGCGTGAACAACCAGGGCGCGCGCTCTGTCTCCATCGTCTAGGGGGTAATGACGACCTTCATTCCCGCCCCGGAGGTGGACGTTTCAACTGCCCTGGCAAACTCCGCTATCGGGAAGGTGTGGGTGATGACGTGCCTGAACTTCTCTCTGTCAGCCGCAATCAGACCAAGTGCCGTTGCGGTCTCAGCATCGGTCGCGCCGTAGCTGGGCACCAACGAAATCTCAGAGTTGTAGAGGTCGCTGAGGTCGTAGTCGAGGACTGAGCCCTTTGCGGGAACTCCGAAGAGACAGAGTCGACCGCCTTTCCTAACGGACTTCAGGGCCTGCAAGACTGCTTTCGGACTCCCCGAGGCGACAATAGCAACATCGGCGCCTCTGTCAGCCGTGCTCTGCCTAACCTCTTTGGCGACATCCTGCTTCCCGGCGTCGATGACGCATTCGACTCTGGACTTCTCGGCGAACCGAAGTCTCGGTTCGCTGACATCGCTGATCATTACCTTGGCGCCCCTCGAACGGAGCAGGATGGAGTGGAGGATCCCGACTGGACCAGCCCCCACGACCAGGACGCTGTCGCCCTCGTTCACCTTGCACTTGTCTAGGGCCCTGACACAGCACCCAGCTGGCTCGATTAGGCTGGCTTCCTCGAAGCCGAGAAGGGGGGGCAGAGTGAGAATCCCCCCTTTGCTCACGTTCCATTTGGGAACCCTGAAGAACTCTGAGAAGCCTCCGGGGTAGATGTTGCTGCTCTTGTATTCCTCGCACGCAGTCTCGTTCCCGTGGAGACAGTAGTAGCACTCGTAGCATGGGACATGGTGGTGAGCGAAGACCCTGTCTCCCTCTCGAATGCCGACCACGCCCTTACCCAACGAGGCCACGACCCCGACTGCTTCATGCCCGAGGATTGGCAGGGCTGCGGTGTATTCTCCCCGAGCCTTCTCGATATCGGTTCCGCAGAGACCACACGCCTTCATCTCGACTAGGAGTTCGCCCGCACCAGCCTCGGGAGTTGGAACCTCCGAAACCTCGGCGCCGATTGTGCCTGGGGCTCTAGGCTTCCTCAAGAGGACTGTCTTCATTCGCTATCACTACGCCGCGCGTCGAGCCGAGGATATAAGCGAACCAGGGTCCGCGAGTGGCCAAGAGCGTGGGCTCTCGACCGTGGCAGATCTCTCTGCGACTCTGGTAGAATGCGATGCGGCTACAATTCGCGCAACAGACTCTATCTTAAAATCCAGGGGTTGCGTGTCGTGGGAAGAGGAACCCCATAATTGGGACTGCCAGAGAAGATCAAGAAGATAGAGGACGACATCCACAGAACGCAGGTCAACAAGAAGACGGAGCACCACATCGGACTGCTGAGGGCGAAGCTTTCCAGGCTGAAGGCCGAGCAGGAGGAGCAGCAGGCCCGGCGTGTAGGAAGCAGGACGGGGTACGACATCAAGAAGTCGGGGGACGCGACGGTGGTGCTGATCGGGCTCCCGAGCGTAGGCAAGTCCACCCTGCTCAACAGGCTCACCAATGCGAAGTCAAAGGTTGCCCCTTACCAATTCACCACTCTGGAGGTTGTACCTGGGGTGATGGAGTACAACGGGGCGCGCATCCAGGTCCTCGACCTGCCTGGAATAGTCAAGGGCGCCTCCTCGGGCAAGGGCCTTGGCAAGCGTGTGCTCGCCGTGGCCAGGAGCGCGGATCTAGTCCTATTCATCCTCGACGTCTTCCAGCCCGAAGCGCGGGGCATCCTTGAGAAGGAGCTCAGGAGCGCCGGGATTAGGGTGGACGAGAGGCCTCCCAACGTCGTGATCGAAAGGACGGACTCAGGTGGCCTTGCCGTGTCGGCACAGGTGAAGCTCACCAAGGTTAGTGAGGCGCTGATTAAGGACATCCTGAGAGTCTACGATGTCAACAGCGGTAGGGTGCTCGTCAGGGATGACATTGACGACGAGCAGCTCCTCGACGTGTTGGCCGGGAACAGAACCTATATTCCCTCTCTTACGGTCATGAACAAGATCGACCTCGTGAACTCGGGTTTCACCAGCGAGCTGACCCGGAAGCTCCCCTACAGGTTCATCCCGATCTCGGCCGAGGCCGACCTCAACCTGGAGACGGTGAGGATGGAGATCTACGGGCGACTCGATTTCGTGAGGATCTACATGCGACGGCGGACAGGAGAGACCGACTTCGAGGAACCGATGATAGTCAAGAACGGCACCACTATACTGGAGGTCTGCGACAAGGTTCACAGGAACATGAAGAGTGACTTCAGGTATGCGCAAATCTGGGGCAAGAGCGTCCGGTTCGGCGGGCAGAGGGTCGGGATGAACCACAGGCTGATGGACCAGGATGTCCTGACCATAGTGACCAGATAACGGGAGACGCTATGCTAACATGGGTTGCGCTGCCCATGATCAAGGACTCATCAGGACAGCTGCGAGGGCTTGATGTAGTCGCCGTGCCTAGAGCGGGCGTCGAGGAGCCTGGCGCGCTGTTCCCCGATGATGTCATAGAGCCTCGTGGGGACGTGGTCCATGCCCCTGAACGCGCGCTCTATCCTGTCCAGCTTCGCCAGCCTTTCCGCTACCCTGATCGTGAACTGCACTTCGTAGTCCTCCAGGGCGTAGCCCTTCCCGAGGACATCGGCGAAGAGCCTCCTTAGGTCGGCATAGAGGGGCATCCTCCCTGTCGGCGTTTCGATGACGCCCACTTCATCATGAGTCCTGAGCTCCATCCACTTGAACCAGACGCGTTTGTCCGTCTTGTCGTTGAGGAACTTCCCCTCCTTGCTCCTGAGGAAGTAGTTCACTCCGAAGATCCTCGGAGGCTGCTCGAGGCCCTGACCGAACTTGATGTTGCCCTCGACGTACCTCCCCACCGGTATGGATAGGAAATCGAGGTTGGACATGGGGTTGAACTCACGGACTCCCTCCTTCCCCAAGGTGGCGGCCGTGGTCTCGGATTCCAGGCATGCGCCGAAGGTGACAATGCCATGGTCCCATCCCAGCGACTCTTCCACCGGGACACACGTGTCGGAGTCACGGCCTCCGTAGACGATGGCGCCCACTTGCACGCCAGCGGCGTCGTCCATGACTGGATCTAGGTTGCTGAACAAGTCCAGTGAGACTGTGAAGCGGGCGTTCAGGTGAGAGACTGGTATCTCCTTCCCCTTCTCATCCTTCTTCCCCGGCCACCATTCGCCGCTGAAGTTCTTCCCCCTGGGCGGCGGCGCTCCGCCCATCCCGTCCCAGAAGACGCCACCATCGGGGGTCACAAGTACGTTCGAGAATATGATTTCCCCGGGGCTATGGAGGACCTTCCACTGAACGGAGTCGTCTTTCGGATTGATCCCCTGGATGATGCCGAACACGCCCTTCTCGACATTGACGGCCCGCACGCGTCCGTCCACCCTGCGGAGGTAGGCGATGTCATCGCCGACTATCTTCTCCCCTTCGAGCATGGCTGTGGAGGTCTTTCCACACATTGACGGGAACGCACCCGTGAAGTAGGTCCTTCTACCTGCGGGGCCGTTGACGCCCATCACCAGCATGTGCTCGGTGAGCCATCCTTCCTTGGACGCCCTTTGGATGGCCAGCCTCATGGCGAGCTTCTTCAGTCCGATGGAGTTGCCTCCGTACTGCGTGTTGACTGTGTAGACAATCTCTCCATCGAGGTCGATGTAGATCCTCCTCTTGCCCAGGTTCTTGCACGTCTTGCGCTCGTCGAGCTCTCCTTCTGAATGCACGAACTTGAAGGGCCTGGCGGCTGCTCCCTGACGAAGGAACTCCTCGTACCCCTGACGGTAGAGGATGTTCTCGCTGTGGACGACAAAGCTGGAGTCGGTCAGCTGGACACAGGGAATCGAGAAGACTGAGCCGATAGGACCAAGGCAGTAGAACGAGACGAACATGCGGCGGCCTGCCATGATGCCACCGAGGAGAGACCGAACCTCCTTGACCCTCTCCAGCCTGTCCCCGGTTCGGATGCCGGGGCCTAGGTTTGCCCCTCCCGGGACCAGTATCAGAGTGTGTTCGCGGTCTCTCCCCTGGTCGTAATAGCTCTCGAAGTGGGCCGTATGACCTTCGACCGAAAGCCGGGACTCCTCCCCATCGGCGACAGCCGAGTCCCTGACGAACTGCAGGTCTTCGGGCGTGCTGGCGGAGACGTAGACGCTGGCTGGGTTGCAGAGCTCGACGTACTCTGCGACGAATTCAAGGACGGCGTCGCTGTGGATCACCTCGAGGCGGGCAAAGTCCCTGGGAGACAGACGATCTTTGAGAAACCCCGATGCGCTACTCTTGATGGCTGCCAAGAATTCCCCGAAGTGCAGAATAGCCGATAAGGCTATTTTAGGGTTCAGGATCCTAGTCTCTTGTGTCCAGTAATTCATGACGGGGGTTGAACAGCGCCCAGAGTCCCGTCCATCTGGTGGCTGCTAACAACCTGACAGAGCATCCAGAACCGAAAACTGGAATCTGGCCGCTGCACACTTTTATACTAGAAATGTCTCTTCAGGATTCCGTACTCTTGGCTTTACCTACGGGCATGGCGATGATTGAGGACGTGCTCCAATTCATAGGTTTCTTCGTTTCATTCTCGATTGCTTACGTGGCTTACCGAGGAGTCAGGCAGACCCACAGTTCATCTCTACTCAGGCTCACCACCGCTTTCATCTTCCTCGGTCTTGGCTTCGCTGTAGAAGGGTTCGTGGGGCTCGACCAGGTCATACCAGCTCTTCCGCTCACGACGATGGCAGTGGTCGCAGGCCTTTTCCTAGAGACTGTAGGGTACTTCTTTCTCGCCTTCTCTCACGCGATAGATGTCATGATATCTAAGAAGATGGGCGCCGCGCTGCTGATTTTTCCAGTCATCAGCCTCTCGGGCACGCAACTGATCGACATACTGAGCATTCTGTCATTCTATTTCGTACTGTACGGGGTTGTCGAGACAGTCTATTCCTATGCGAGGACTAGGAGGCCCGACACCCTACTCATCGCGGTCGGATTGGCCCTTATCGGCATCGGGACCTTCGTCCAGTGGTTATCGCTATTGTACCTAAACGTTGATGTTCTTTCACTCCTACAGATTATTATGAAAGAAATCGGTTTACTCATCCTGTTTACACCTGTCTTGGGGTTCGCTGTTAGAGTGAGGCCAGATGGTACAGTATAGGACTCAAGTGAGGATAATCGCGGATGTCCTTAGCACCGCTAGGAACATGAACACCGAGGGCAACGGCGTCGGAGTCACGATGTTATTGCGCAAGGGAAACATGTCTTACTCCAGGATGTCCAAGCTCCTCTCGGAGCTTGTGGGCTCAGGTCTCCTTCTGGAGCTGAGCGGCGAGAAAATCTCGAAGTACATGATCTCCGCGAAAGGAATTCAATTCCTGTCAGTCTACTACCAGTTCGAGGACTTCGCCCAATCCTACGGCCTTAGGCTCTGAAGACCGTCTCGGCACAACTCTAAAGAGCAGACACCCGTGGTCGTCGAACTGCCTTGCTGATTATCGCGCTTCTGAAGGGAGTTCCGGCTCGCACCACCCAGGTCGCGCAGATTGGCGGGGTTCTCAACAGGGAGGTCATGGATCTGGTTCTCAACCCCCACGACTCAAAGGCAATCGAGGCAGCCGACTTCCTCAAACGCAGGATTGGCGGGAAGATTATCGCTTTGACAATGGGCCCTGACATGAAGCTCATCCCTCTGATGAAGCCCCTCTACGATGCCGAGGTCATGGGAGTCGACGAAGAGTATGTTCTCAGTGACAAGAAGATGGCGGGCGCGGATACTTGGGCCACGGCGTATGCGGTCTCCCTTGGAGCAAAAAAGGTCCTGGAGATGCACACGGCGCCCATCGATGAGATGGCAGAGACAATCAGGAAGTCAGGTTACTCCGATGCTGTGAAGGCCAAGGCGGCAGCCCTCTACCAGGCCAACCTACTCCCCAACAGAGTCTACTCGGAGCTTCCTTCTGTCCGAGACAGCATCGTTCAGAGATTCCTCAAAGGCGCTATCACCGTCGAGCAGGCGGTCGGGGAACTTGCAAAGGTGAAGGAGACGCTTTCAAGGTTCATCATCGTCTCCGGAATAAAGACCACTGACGGAGAGACAGGCAGCGTTGGCCCCCAAGTTGCCGAGGGCGTTTCAGAGTTGATCGGCAAGATCCTCCCCCATGCCACCTACGTCGAGGACTTCGACATCGACGATGCTGCCACGAAGGTCGTCTCGGAGAGGAGGATCGGCCAGCTGCTGCAGAAGTTGGAGATGATGCTACCGGCTCTGCTCACCATCTCGACTGAATATGAGCCTCGAGAGTCCCCTGCGGCTCTCCAGCCCGAAGTGCGATACAACAACTACAGGGGGAAAATCCTTCAGGCGAAGAAGTGGACTGCGGAGGATCTCGCTGCTGACGTACAGAAGCTGGGTCTCGCCGGCTCCCCTACTATAGTAGGGACGGGGATTGACGTGGGTAAGCCCCCGATCCAGAAATCCTTGAACCATAGCCTCGTGTTCCTAAAGCTGGTTCCACAGATCGAGTTTGAAGGAAAGAAATATGGGCCGTTCGAGAAAGGGCAACTAGTCACAGATATTCCTGAAGGACTCTCGACTCGATTCAAGAAGGATGGTTCGGTCGGCGTCTTTGGTTATGACATGCTTGGAGAGGAGCTCTTCGGTTGACCTATGAAGCGAAGGACGTCTGGGTGTACCTCCAATACAACGAGGGAGTCCTGACCAAGGACTCCCTCGAAACCCTCGCCGCAGGAAGGAGGGTTGCCGACAAGATGAAACAGAAGGTCGTCGGGATTCTCTTGGGCGAAGGAGTCGAGCCGCTCGCGGAGCAGGCGGTCCAATACGGTGCCGACGAGATCCTCTACGTCGACTCGCCTGCCTTCAGGGCTTACTTCAACTTGAGGTATATTGACGCGATTTTCGCCATGGTCAAGGAGAGGCGCCCATACGCCTTCCTGTTTGCTGCTAACGAGTTGGGCAAAGATTTGGCCGCGAGGATTGCGTACAGGGCGGTCACCGGGCTCGCGACAGACAATGTCCAGCTCGAGGTTGAAGACTACACCAATCCCGCGCTCGGTAGTTTCAAGGATTTGCTCGTTCAGATCAGGCCTGACTTCGGGACCAGGCTTGCGAGGATCTACACCCCCAGGCACAGGCCGCAGATGGCTACTGTCCGTCCCGGCAACTTCACCCCGCTGCAGCCGGATCCTAAGAGGAAGGGCAAGCTGAGGGAATTCGAGTTTGAAGACCATGACTACCCAGCCCGGGTCAAAGAGGTCGTGGAGCTACCGCCTCCTGAGCTCGACCTGTCGGGGGCCGACGTCGTAATAAGCTTAGGTCTTGGCATACTCAAGGACGGCTCAGGTCACCCCAGAAATCCCAGGGAGGCCTACCGTCTGGCTGAGCAACTCAGAGACGCCATTCAGGGGAAGTATCACATGAAGGCAGTCATCGGGGCATCCAGGGCCCTAGTCTATGCAGAAATCAAGGAATTGGAAGGCCTAGTCTCGAAGGCCAACCAGGTGGGGCAGACGGGCACGACTGTGAGCCCGAAGCTCTATTTCGCCCTAGGGATTAGCGGGGCTCTCCAGCACAGGGTCGGAATGCTGCGGTCGGGAAAGGTCGTCGCCGTGAACACTGACCCGAATGCGCCCATCTTCAAGATTGCGCACTATCCCATCGTGGGCGATCTCTACGAGGAATTCCCGAAGCTGATCGAAATGGTTGGGAGGACTGGGCACGCGAACTGAATTCGACGTAATAGTCGTAGGAGCAGGCCCTGCAGGGTCTGCCGCTGCGCTGACCCTTGCCAGAAAGGGGGTCAACGTCCTGATGCTCGAGAAGGCCAAGATCCCCGGAGAGAGGAATATGACCGGAGGAGTGCTTTACGGAGACTTCACCGATGAGTACGGTTTCATCAGGCTCGTGCCGGACTTCGAGTCCTCTGCGCCCCTGGAGAGGCACATGCTTTCGCACGAGGTTGTGCTACTCGGACCCACCGATTACAAGAAAGGAGTGTCTCGCTACTTCAGACTGTCCAAGACCTCGCTAGCGGTAAGACTTGGCCTCTTCAACCTCAACTTCGGGACGGGCCACGACTACTCTGTGCTGAGACGCAACTTCGACAGATGGTTTGCCAACTTGGCAGTCCAGGCGGGGGCAATGCTCTCAACAGAGACGACGGTGGAAGGCCTGATCAAGGAGGGGGGCTCAGTCGTAGGGGTCAGAACCACAAGGGAAGAACTGGGAGCCAGACTGGTCATCGATTCCTCTGGCGTCACTTCAGGACTGGTCGAAGAGGCAGGCCTTCGCGGGAGGCTGTTACCGAAGCAACTCTACCACGGCATCAAACGTGTATACAAGCTCGACGCGGGCACCATTGAGAAACGCTTCAATGTCGCTCCCGGGGACGGACGCTCAATCTTCTTCCTCGGCGAATTCATGGAGGGCGTAGGCGGGGGCGCCTTCATCTACACGAACAGTGACACTCTCTCTGTAGGGTTGGTCGTCTCCCTGGAGTCCCTGCTCCGTGCGACGACAGAACACTACGACAGGGTCGGGAAGCTCATCGACGTCCAGGACGAATTCGAGACACAGCCCATGGTGGCCGAGCTCCTCGACGGGGCTCAGCCGCTCGAGTACGCCGCCCATAACATTCCCAAGGGGTTCAAGTCGATCTTGAAGACTCCCTATACGGATGGCTTCCTCGTTGCAGGGGACGCCCTCGGGTCATTCGTCAAAATTGGGCCGATGATCGACGGCATGAGACGGGCAATCGCCTCCGGCCTGATGGCCGCAAGGGTGTACCTCGAGGCCAGCCCCCTAGGATCCTTTCGAGCCGGGAACCTGTCGATGTACAGGGACCTTCTGGCTCCCATCTATAATGACGTCAGCCGGTCTGGCCGGGACAGTTTCGTCTCCGAAAGCTCCTTCACCTATCATGCTCTTCCAAGGCTCATTTTTGGGACACGCCTGATTTCCAGCATTTACGGGTTCGAACCTCGATTCGGGAAGAAGACTGCCGGGGACGCTACGCAGAGAGTCCAGAATGAGACCAGCCTGCTGAACTACGACGAGGACAAGGACTACGCGCATATCAGGGTTGACCAAGATGGCGCCTCGAAGTCGGTCAGGAAACCGTGGATTCCAGCCTGCCCCACGAATTGCTACACCCTGCTCACTCCAAAGGGGATCTTTCCGTCATTCAAGGACCTCTTTGACCACAACCTTGCCGCATTCGTCGCTACCGACGGGATTGCAGACGTTTCAAAGGCGAAGGCCTTCTCCCAGACCCAGAAAGACATAGCCTCGGGTCGCTTGAAATTCGACTACGTGGCTTGCGTCGCCTGCGGGACATGCGGCGCGATTGGACCCCCAGAAATGGTCGCTTTCGGGCACGAGAGAAGCGGCCACGGCGTCCGCTATGCCTATGGGTGAGCGACATCTTCGACAAAGCAATAATACTGCGTGGAGGTGGCCGCGCGCTGCCAGCACAACTTGACTTACAACTACCTCGAGCGGCTGAACAAGACCGTCAGGGACCATGAAGAATGGAGGGTCAAGGAATGCCTGAACCTAATTCCCTCTGAGAATCGCGGTAGCGACCACATGCGTTCGATGCTCACAACCGACCTCGGAAACAGGTACTCGGCTCCCGACAAATTCTACCGGGGAACGAGATTCATTGACGAGCTTCAGACGCTCTCCGAAGAGGTCGCGAGAAAGGTCTTCAACGCTAGGTATGCCGACGTCCGGCCCCTTTCCGGGCACACAGCAGACATGGCCGTCCTCCTCTCCCTTACCGAAATGGGTGACAAGATCATGTCAGTTTCGCCGGACAATGGTGGGTATGCTGGGATTACCCACCTAGGCCTCGGCCGGTTGCTGAAGTTGGAGAATCTCTATTTCCCGTATGACGACGACGCAGTCAATGTAAAGGTAAAGGAATCGATTTCGGCCATTAGGTCCCAGAAACCTAAGGTTGTCTTCTTCGGCTCGAGCTTCATCCCGTTCCCGCACCCGACGAAGCAGCTCGCCGACGTGGCGTCGGGAATCTGCGTATACGACGGCTCGCACGTCCTCGGCTTGATCGCCGGGGGTGCGTTCCAGGACCCGCTGAGAGAGGGATGTTCACTGTTGATTGGCTCGACCCACAAGAGCCTTCCGGGCCCGCAAGGAGGGATAATCCTCTCCAACAATGAAGATGTCTTCAAAGCAGTCTCAAACAAGATTCATCCAGGTATCGTCGATAACATTCACCTGAACAGGGTCGCGGCGCTCACCGTTTCATTGCTTGAGATGATGCAATTCGGGAAGTCCTACGCTCAAGCCGTGATCAAGAACTCGCAGGCTCTCGCGAAGGCTTTAGTCGCGAGTGGTGTCAATGTCAGGGGTGCGCCTTTTGGATACACAAAGTCTCACCAGGTCCTACTTGGCTATGATGCAAGCAGGCTAGGCTTCTACTCTGCGAAGCTGGAGCAAGCGAACATCATTATCGACAACGGCGGGCGGATCGGGACTTCCGAGCTTACCAGGCTCGGGTACGACGCAGCGGAGATGGAGGAGGTCGCGGAACTGATCTGCTTCACAATTCTTGGCAAGAAGCCCGTCGACTTTGTTAAGAAGAGGGTCAAGAGTCTCGTCAAACAGCACCAAGAGCCGAAGTATGTCCTAAAGTCGGTTCCGAAGTTCCTCGAATAACTACTTGTGGACGATGCCGAGCGCTGCGTCGGTCAGTTTCATCGATTCTTCCCGAGTATACCCGCCGTAGAGAGCCCTGATAGCGTCGATGTTCTCAGGCACGACAATCGCTTCCTGGTGTACCGCCATGAACATGTATGCTTCCCCGTCCACAACGCTGACCGAGTCCTTCCAAACCGTTGCTTCGTAGATGTCGTTTCGCGGCCGGCCCATCTCTCTCGCCCAATCCATTACCGCCGCTGTGGACTTGAAGCCAGACTTCCCGTCGACCAGCTGAATCCTCGGAGCCGCCCCGAGCGCCGCTACTAAGTCCTCCCTAGTCGCCGGTTTCCTGAGACTGAGTATCAAGCTGTGCAGATGCATGTGTGTGGTTGGAATCTTGAACGCCATCGTTACGATGTTGAGGCCCTTCAGGACGGCTTGCACGTCGGGCCCGTGGTGAGAGGGTAGCGTCGTCGGGTCCAGCACGACGGCATCAATCGGCCCCTTCTTGACGTCGTCAGGGTCGGCCGCTCTTCTCGCCAGTACCGCACGCGCCTTAGTGACCCCTATGGCCTTATCTATCGCGCCAATCGTCCTGCATAGGCCAGTAGTGTTACAGGAGACCACCTGGACCGTCCGCTTCCCGACAGCATCCTCGTAGTTGCACTGAGCAACGAACGACACGTCGGCGAGGTCGTCTCCGGCACCTCCTTGGAAGATCGCCTTCACGGAAGCCTGCTGATAGATCGGCTTGTTGACCGCGCCTGTGTCCTCAGGAGCGGCATCCACGATCACGTCAACTCTCTGCAGAAGGTCATTGAGGGTCCCCTTCACATTGGCTCCAGCGGCCCTGAACACCTCGAGACTCTTCATGTCCACCGCGTACATCGGGATGCCCTTCTTCTCCGCGACCAACGACTTGTAATCTGGCTTGGTCTTTGTGACTCCAGCCAGCTCCATGTCGTTCTGTCTCTTCACTGCGTCGGCAACGCGGCGCCCGATCGTGCCGAAGCCATTGATGCCGACCCTTATCATCGCGACGGGAGCACCTCACCCTCGTCTTAAAGGGTTCCCGGACCCTTGGCACCCCATTTCTCTGCCGCCCTCTCCAGAGCGTCAATAAGCGGGAGCCGCTTTCCGGCCAAGTACTGAACGAGAGCCCCCCCTGCGGTGCTGATGTGGTCGATTTGTTCGTGGATTTCGTATTTACGCAGTGCCGACGAGAGGTGCCCTCCGCTGACAATTGTTGTAGCCAGAGATGTTGCCATGGCCCTCAGCAGATGCTCAGTTCCATAGCTGAATTCGTCCCACTCGAAAGCTCCGGGCGGGCCACTCATGAAGACAGTACCTGCGCCCTTGATGAATCTCTCGTACTTCTCGACCGTCTTGGGACCGATGTCCAAGACCTGCCCCTGGACTGCCATCTCCTTGACATCAAGATTCTTCCGAGCGCCATCGACCTTGATACCAACGTCGATAGGCATGGCGAACCTTCCGGGATCCTCATCAATCAGCTGCCTGGCTTTCAGTAGGAACTTCTGCTCTCCGTCAATCTTCAGGTCCCCTCTATACTTCCCAACGGCCTTTAGAAAGACGAGTCCCACGACCCCACAGAGAAGGACCTTGTCAGCCCTGTTGTTCGCAATTAGTGCGTCGATTGCTTCAAGTCTGTCGTTGACCTTCGCGCCACCGAGGACCGTTACGTAGGGCCCTTTTTCGACCGAAACGATTCTGTCAAGCATGCGGAGCTCCCTTCCGACTGTCCTTCCGGCGCAGGTCGGAACGAGTCCGGCAAAACCCACGATACTGGGAGAGGAGCGATGGGCTGTTGAGAAAGCGTCCAGAGCGCACGCGTCGATGTGCTTCTGAATTCGGCTGACAAGGAATGTCTTCTCGGCGTCGGCTGGCTTGTACTCCTGGTTCTCTTCTGCTGTGAATCTCAGGTTGTCGAGGACTAGGATCTCTCCAGAAGTGAGAGAATCGATTTCTCGGAGGGCCTCGGGCCCGAAGACATCCGGGACGAACTTGACCGGCCTCCCGATAATACCTTGGAGTGCCTCCGCGTGGCGGTTCAGACTGGTGTAGTCCGATCTGGCCACCCTTCCCTGGTGGGAGGCGACAACAACCTTCGATTGACGGAGGTCGTTAATAGTAGCCGCCGCCTCTTCCAGTCTCGCTTGCTCAATCAGGGCACCGGTGTCGGGGTGAACAGGCGTGTTGATGTCGACTCTTAGGAAGACCCGTTTGTCCTCGAGCTCCAGGTCCTCCAGCGTCAGCATCTTGATGGGCATAACCCGTTAGTGGTCCTCCATGAGGGCGTGAAGGGCGGGGCAAATAAGCCTTGGCGACCTAGACACAGGGTCAGCCGATAGAGAGGCACAAGCCTCGAATGACAACCGCACGTGTGCGGGGGGCTATTGAGTGGAAGTGAATAAGTTGAGATGAATGTGACCACAATCAATCAAACAAAGAAGGGCACTCAAATGAAAGCAATTGCATACGAAAAATACAGACCTCCAGATGTCCTCCAGCTCAAAGAGATAGAGAAACCTGCTCCCAAGGACGATGAAGTATTGGTAAGAGTTCATGCAGCATCCGTGAATGCATAGGACTGCCATATGATGAGAGGCAAACCGTTCTTGGTGCGCCTGATGGGATATGGGCTTCTGAAACCAAAGAACAACATACTCGGGGCTGACATTGCTGGGCGGGTTGAAGCGGTCGGCGGAGACGCAAAGCAGTTTCAGCCAGACGAGGAGGTATTCGGGACCGTCAGAGGCGGTTTTGCGGAGTATGCATGTGCTCGTGAGAGTTCATTGGCGTTGAAACCGGCCAATGTATCGTTCGAGGAAGCAGCGGCAGTACCCATGGCGGCAGTCACCGCCATGCAGGGCCTTCGCGACAAAGGACAGATTCAGCCAGGGCAAAAGGTCCTGACGAATGGTGCGTCTGGTGGTGTTGGTACGTTTGCGGTGCAAATCGCCAAATCGTTCGGGACTGAAGTGACTGGCGTTTGCAGTACGAAGAACTTGGATATGGCGCGCTCGATTGGGGCGGACCAGGTCATTGATTACACTCAAGAGAATTTCACTCGAAAAGAACAGCGTTATGACCTGATTCTTGCTGCCAACGGATATCATTCGATTCTTGGTTACAAGGGCGCATTAAGTCCCAAAGGAGTTTATGTCATGAGCGGAGGCTCCATGGCTCAAATGCTCCAGGTCATGCTTCTAGGACCATTGATATCAAAGACCGGCAGTAAGAAAATGGGTCTTCTGATGGCGAAAATAAGCCAGAAGGACTTGGTTTTTGTGAAGGAACTTCTTGAAGCCCGCAAAGTCGTACCAGTCATCGATAGACGTTACCCGCTAAGTGAGACTGCTGAGGCTATCAGGTATCTTGAAGACGGGCACGCCCCAGGAAAAGTAGTGATAACTTTGGAGCGGAACGACATGACCTTGCAAAGTACTACATCTGACCGTCCTGAAATCTGGCCAGGACGTTAAGATAACCCGCTTTGATGCGTCTAGGCTATCTTCACTGTAGTCTTAACAGCCTTCTTTGACAGCAGCCCAGGTCTTCGGGCGAGTCGGCTACTGATGTAAAGGTGTATCGGACGGAAGTGGGTCTCTCGATCTAACCTAGACACCGCGTTGCTCGTTCGCCTGGGGGTTCAGCGACTTTCCCTTGCTATCCCGCGCCGAAGTAGATACTTGTTATCCCACTGAGTATCGCCAGGGCGCCCAGGACGAAGGTGAGTAGTGCAATCCGCTTGCTCCCGGCAGCCTTGAGGAGCGTTCTGACTGAGACAAGGCCTACCAACGCCGCGACTAGGATCATTAGCAGGACTACAGGGAAAGTCAGCGTGTCGACCACCGAGCCAATGCTGGCATTAGATAGCAGCATCGTGACCCCTGTGGCTCCAATCGATGCCGGTATCAGGGCCAGAAACGACAGCCTGAATGACTCTTCGGGTTTGACACCCATAAGGAGCATAGCAGAGACTGTCATCCCCGACCTGCTCACACCTGGGAAAGCGGCTATTCCCTGTACTATGCCGATTATCACTATGTCCCGATTCCTCAGGTCGGCGAGGCCCTTCGTCGGTGTTCGCCTCCCACGCGCCAGCGTTATGAGAATCCCGTCACCGACAAGCACGCACCCAAGGATAATCATCGGAACTCCGAGGGCCGGTCCTTTCGCCCAATCCGAGACGACCTTGTAGATCGCTATTCCGAGCACCGCCGTAATCGCCGTGGCGATCAGTAGGAACTTCAGAAGCATGCGTTCCTCCTGATCTCCTCGTCCGACCAGAGCTTTGAGGACCCCGAGGACCTGCCTTCTGAAATAGACGATCGCGGCGATGAAGGTCCCGCCTTCGAGGAAGAGCCCAAATGCGTAACTCTGTCCGAGTTGCAGACTCGGCAAGAAGTAGTGTGACGCTATGATAATCTGCGTCTTGCTGCTGATTGGGAGCCATTCGGAGACTCCTTGAATCGCTCCGAAGAGTACTCCCAGAAGCCAGTTGTTCGCTAAACCCTACCCCCAGAAGTTCGGACGTTGCCGGTTCCGATTATTTAAGAAGTGTTTCAGAGGCGGGCATACGAGGAAGATCTGGCGTAATCTACCCGCTTGTCAAGTTTAAAGAGACATTGACTCCATCTGGGTGAGATTCAAGTGCGCAACGAAACCCTGACCAACATATTTTGCGGAATCTTCCTCATATGGTTCGGTGTAGTTATGGCCTTCCTCAACGGCAATCCAATTACCAGCGTCAACCACCCGATCTTCGCTCTAGGCACTGGAATCATATTGATCATGCTGAATCTCATGCGTTCCCTCCTGCGGCTAAGACTAAGCGTATTGACGATCGGCCTTGGCGCTCTATTGACCACCGTCTATGTCCTTGTTATCTTCCTGAAGCTCCAACTGCCGTTCCTGCCTGCTCTGCTCTTGATAGCCGGTATTGCCCTAGTCATAGGCGCCGTTAGAACAAGGAACTATCAGGCATTCTAGAGCGCGTGGGCCTGCGACGATCAGCTCTGAACCATGTCATTCCAGCCCTTTGCCACTTGCCATGCCTGCCTAACGAACCCGCTTTGGGGGGCTCTTTCTGGTATCGGTTGCAACCTTAGCTGGTAGACTGCCACGGTCTTCCGCCTCCTCTGGTCCCAGATCAGGACGTCCTTCTCCACGAATCCCATATCGAGGAGCTTTCTCAGCAGCTTCGTGTAGAAATTATGGTAGCTATACTTCACACCTAGCCTGCCAGTTTGGAGCTCCTTCGCGAAGAACCTCATTTCCCGTTTGGTCATGGATAGAGTGCTCGCCTCTTTCATTTTCGCGATGACAAGCTTCGCGGCTTTGAGAGTCTCCTTCCTCTCGCCGAAGAGCAGGGCCAGGGAGTCGCCACTGCTCAGATTCTTTTCGTTCCAATACAGCTTGACGCTCTTTGGAGGCATCCGAATTTGCATTTCTCTAGAGTATGAGTTGAGTGGCAGACGCAACAATTGTTAAGCATGCGCTCAATTCCATGCTTCGAAGCAGCTCCGGCTTGCCAGCCAATTCGCACAACAGCCTCTGGTTGGGTAGCTATTCTAACCGCCACACTCCTATTCCACACTTCCCTCGACTGGGTGCTGGCTCGGCTCGAATCGATAGGTGAATCTGCGGCTCGTTCAATTTTATATATGCCAAATCGAGATCTACGACGTTCACGATTGAGCAGTAGACTCTTTGTTGTAGCGGTCCTGGCCATGCTCGGAAGCTACCCTCTTGTCCTTCCGTTGACTGCTGTCGGGGCGACGACAGCCGGCCTTCCGGGGGCCACAGTGAGCGCGGAAGGCCCCCGCAGCGGGTCTCACCTCACGAGTGCGGCAGGGCTCTACGGCATAGGCGACCTCTACGCGGCGGGGAGCTACAACGTAAGCGCGAGCGCCGACGGCTTCCTCAAGGGGTACTACCCGTCGCTGGTCGCAGTCAGCCTTGGGCACAATATCACTGGCATAGATCTCAGCCTAGCCAGATCATCGATAGTGACCGGTCGCGTGACCGGCCCAGGCGGAATCTCGGTTGCAGGGGCTACGGTCGCTCTGTACAAGAACGGAAGCACGAATGAAGTTGGCACTGACACTACGTCTTCCGACGGCATCTACGCCATAGAGACGAACGTGGCAGCTGGAGTGTACCAGGTTCAGGTGTCGGTCACCACTCCGGAAAGCATCATACTGGGTCTCAACTGCCTGAACCTTCTCGGAATATGCGCTGAAGAACCCAACTACGTCCCTGGCTTCATGAGCGCGACTGTTTACGGAGTCCACGTGGGAGCCCAAGCTGAGGTGACTCAGGACGAGCAGCTATCGGCGTCGGCCGCGATATCCGGAAGGGTAACCTTCAACGGAGTCGGGGTCGCAGGTGTCGAAGTCTCGGTCAACGGCAGCTGCTACGCCTGCTACTCCATCACGAACTCGACCGGGGGCTACGCGATAGCAGACAACCTTCCGTCGGGCACCTACAACGTGACTCTCAGCCAGTCCCTGTTCGGTTCCCTCTCTGCCCATGTTATTGCGGCAGGTTCTGCCGTAGTGAAGGCGACGACCGGCAATGTCGTATTGCACGACTTCGTGGTCTCAGCTTCTGCGGTGGTTTCCGGGTACGTGAAGGACAGCCACGGGAACGCAATCGCGGGCGCCACTGTTGAAATCGGCAAGGAAAGCTGCATCTTCAGTTATTGCTACATGAGTTGCTCCGGTTCTTCCTTCCTGCCGTGCGCCACGAACTCGACCGACGCCACCGGCCACTACGTCCTCGAATCTGGGATTGCTTCAGGATCTTACAACATCACGGCATCGAAGGGAAGCAGTGAGGCGGCTCTCTCGTCGCTTCTGGCCGTGACTGCAGGCACGTCCACCGTTGCGCCTACGCTCACACTCACGCTCAGCGCTGTCGTCACTCCCGCCCACATCACTGGCGTCGTGAAGGACAGCAATGGGAACCCACTCAAGTATGTGTACGTGAATGGAGAAGGGGTTTCAAGTCACATCAGTAACGACACGGAGACCAACGCGCAGGGGCAGTTCAACCTGGAGATACCGCTTACGTCAACTGACTCGGTTAATATCACCGCTTCATACACAGGCTACCTAGAAGCGTTCCACGTCGTTTCAAACGTGGCGCCAGGCGCGACCGTAAGCGCCGGTACTTTAGTCCTGACCGCGATTCAGCCAGGTGGAATCTCAGGGAGCGTCCAGGGACAAATGATCGCTTCCCTGATCCAGCCCCAACGGATGCAGAAGTGGCAAGTAGCGGGAGGGGCGTTGGTGGTGACGAAGACTGATTCCGAGTTTGCGCTGGGACTCCTAGCCGGGCTAGTGGTCAGCGGGAACACTATATCGGCATACGTGCAAGGGCCTGGAGGCACGAGCGGCACTTTCACCATAGTCATCCCTGTTTCTCTGATAAGCGCGAGCTCCTGGGCCGCCTTCGTAGACGGCTACTCTGTACAGCCAGTGACGAACGTGAACTCGACCTACACCACGATAACTGTCACCTACTCCCATAGCTCTCACACACTGCTGTTCGAGCCCGCTTCACTCGTCACGACCACGACCACCAGTACGACGCCCAGCACGACCCACACGAGCACAAGCACTACCAGCTCGACCACAACCTCTACCACTTCTTCGAGCTCAGTACAGAGCACCAGTTCCACGTCGTCCACCTCGACTTCGACGACTCCGAGCAGTACGAGCACGACCCACACGAGCACCAGCACGCCCAGCACTCAAACGACGTCATCGACGAGCTCTTCCTCCAGTGGAGGAGGGATACCAGAATTCCCGTACCAGTTCGGAGCAGCCATGGTCCTGACCTTGCTCGTCGTTGCGACTTTCCTGCTGGTGAGGAAGCGTTCGCTCCCAACTGTCGGCGCCCAGCCAGCGCTCAGATGAGCACCCTCGGAAGGTCTCTAGCGCCGGGATCTAATCGGCTCATTGGGTACAGAATCGACGCGGCTCCACATTCAATGAACTCGCTGGACTTGGGCGCAACCCAAAGTGCCTAGTTGGAGATTCTGTCGGAGCCGCAGCTGGGACCGGTCTGCGTGTCGCACCCAAACTCCTCATCCCATTGCGACCTGAATAATCCCGTCAGAGCTAGAATCGAGCCTTTTCCGCTCCCGGACTTTGTTCCCCTTGGGGGTCCAAACCTCTGGGCATCACCCAATTTGTATAGTGTGCCCTGCAGGGACATAGAAGGGCCTACTGGACCAAAGGATCAGGCTTCCCCAGGAAGGCGCTTTCGAAACAGGGTTCCGTCCAAATCCTTCCGAACACTTCGAGAAATGCGAATGAATCAGCAGAGACCCTTCTCGCTCCACCTCAGACAGCCGAAGAGGTCAGTGGGACCGTGGGCAAATCACGGTCGAGGAAGTGATTCGACGCTTCGAAGTCTGGAATCATCGCAACCTGAGAATCTATCTGGGGTATGGGGATGAAGTCTTTTGGAAGCTCGCAGCGAAGCGAGGCAATCCGATTTACTCATGGATGCTGCGCGTGAAGCTTGAAGAGATCGCGGAGCTCCTAACTCCGGAGATTCGGGTCGATGAGCTGCACACAAACGCTGTATTCTTCACGGGGACGTATCCGCATCGTTCGAAGCTGAATCCGGACGCGAAGAGTGCTTCTCAGTCGTGGAGGACCGTCAGACTTCGATGGAACAGGAAACTTCGCATGGTGGAGCCCAGAGTAGTTGACCCGTGGAACCTTTTCCTTCAAAACATCAGGAAAGGCCACGACATTCTATTCCTGAAATCGTGGGAGTCTCACGAAGACGGTTATCCTCACTTCCATGCGGAGGTAATCTTCAGGGATTGCGACTTCAGGACTCAGCTCCGATGGGACCGGAATGAAAGGAAGATGGTATCTCGCGTGCATGGGGCTGCGAAATGGAAGACGCATTGGAAGGGAAGATTAGACGTTAGGGGCTGCGAGACCACGACGGGCGCGGTTTGGTACATCACTAAGGAAATCCTGAAGTACGAAACCGACACCGTGAGCGTGAAGGACACGAAGAGCCGTCAAACTCTCGCGTTGATGTGGGCAGCTCGAAGACGGTCCTTCTCGATGTCCCAAGAGCTCACTCGGAAGATTGCAGCGAAACGGAAAGAGAGACGCGAGCTCCACGAAAAGGAGACAGAGGACGCGAAGCGTCCCCTTGTTGGTGTCTCCACGACTAAGTCTAACTCGAACTGCTCGATGCATGTTCTTGGGCTCCCCATCAAGGATTTCGACCGTAAGAAGCTCGTTTTTCTCGGTGTAGGGTTCGAATCCGAGACCGTGAAGTGGGATATCGAAGGGACGCCTAAAGGAGCGTGGAGTGGGAAGGCGATTGGACCACCGGAGGGTCTGAGGTTGCCTCACCGGAAACCCCTTCCGACGTCCGAGCACCAGGGAGTCCTTCTCTGTCGCGGCTCCGAGATAACGGACCCGAACAAACTAGAGAGATACATCGACGGTCCTGTTTACGATGAGCTCACGAGGAAACAGAGGGGAAGGATGAAGGAGATGGTGCCTGGTTGGACGCAAGGCACCGAAGACGGGGTTGTGTGGACCTGGAGGCCGCGAAACAAAATGGATGAATTGTCCACAACCATTCGCGCAGGTCGCGAGGGCGAGGCGCCCGCGCGAAGCGTGAGCTCCGGCGCGGGAGTGGATGCGCCTTCTGCGACCGTGGAGAGGGGAGATTGAGGAAGGGGCACCGGCAGGCCTGGGGGTTGATGTGATGAAGGGGTCAGGACACACGGCCATACAGGATAATGGGCCGACGTCCTGGTATTGGTGCAATGTCTGCCTTCAATCGATTCGAGGAGGGAAGGCAGGGTACGCCATTCACATGGAGGAAAAGCACGCGTGACTCCGAAGGTCTTCTATTGGATAGTCGTCCTGGCCTTCCTAGCACTGATGGTCGGTCTCCTCTACGTGATACCGTGACTTAGACCCTTCTGCTCCTGGAGCCTGCCTACTGGATGCACGGAAACAAAGTGCCAGTCTGGTCGTCGGACTTGACCGCTGTTACCCTAGTTTGAGTCCTGGATCCTCCCTTCTTACCTTCCGATTCGCGTCGGACGTCGGATTTCCCGTCAAAGGGGTTGGCCAGGGCGGATTCACCCTCGATACTGTATTACTGACATGCGAAGGGAGAAAAAGGTGAGGCATGCGGAAGGCAATGGTCGCAAAATCGGGTCATTCGCGGGCGATTCTGACCACAGACGGCATTAGGGCAGACAGGGGTTGACAGGCAGGCAGGGAAGGGGGAAGGGTAGTCTTAAAACGCGAGAACAGTAGCGACTCCTTCGGGGATGTCAAAGGATTCTTCGATGAGGTTGTCACCCGACGCTAGAGCTGCAATCTTGACAGCATTGAGGCTCTTCGAAACCATGAACTCTTGCAATGAGAAGCGCCTGACCAGGAGACTGGTCCGACGTCTGGAGCGCTTCGAAAGGGTCTCAGAGGCGAATGTGAGGAGTGGTCGAAAGAACGAACTCGCTTCGAAGAGTCGGAGGATGGAGGACCACCTGAAGCTGTACTCTCGCACTCATGTTTAAATCGAACCGGAAGGACGAACCGTCGACCAGTAAGGCTCTCGGACGTGGTGTCCGAAGGGAAAACTCCCTGGATAGCACCATAGGACGAATCCCTTCGGGCGCTCCTGGTCTAAGTTAAAATAAGACTAGAGGTCTGACCCTTTCAATCATGGTGCTAACCAGGAGGTGACTCAGGCTGAAATCGACTGCAAGGACATTTGACGGTAGTGAGATCCAAATCCACACAAGAGGTCGCAGGACGGGGTTATTCCCCTGCGATGGAATGAAGCCAGTAACGCAAGGTCGATTTCTATCGAGCTAAACGACATCAGCAAGGCCGGACGTTGAATTTCTAAGGACCACAGCCCCAGAGCTTACCTTCACCTGTCGACGTTGCCAGGACCGGACGCTCTATGCCTGGGCTTGCAAGAGCTGCGGGTTCTGCTTCAATTGTTGCAGATGCAGGAGGCAACCGGAATGACCGAAGAGCCGCTTTTCAGCTTGGGGTGCATCAGGGTCGTCAAACACTCCGGCGTAATCTACCTGCACGTTCCCAAAGCAGAAGCGCTGGTCTGGGATTTGACCGAGGGAGACGTCCTGGAACTGGCGTGCATGAAAGTTTGGAGAGTGGCTAGAGCTCCCAAGACTAGGAGGGAAGAGCCCTGACCGGACTTCGAATTATCGGAAGCCGTGTCCCTGAAGGGGAACATCTCTATAGTGCAGCGTGTTCCCTTCTAGGGTTCAGAAAATCCGGCCCTGTCAAAATCGTTAGTGTACTCCCAGAGGGGTCAAAATGGGTCTAGGCACTAAAGAGGCAGGCT
>JBEKJV010000003.1:0-70038 GCA_050011055.1 Nitrososphaerales archaeon
TGAATCTAGTCTGAAAGTCATTTCGTTCGTCCATCACTCTTATGCTAGGGCAATGACGAGTGCGGGGAGGGCAATTTAGTTGGTCAGGATTGCCGTCGACATAGGAGGAACCTTCACCGATACTATTGCGTTTGATGCAGAAAGCGGGGTCGTACGTCTTGTCAAGGTCCCGAGCACACCCAGAGACCCACAGACTGCCTTCGGCAAATCCCTTGCACGGATTTGGGAGCAGGGAATGCGTCCAGAAGAAGTAAAAAACCTCGTCCACGTCACAACCATGGCGAGCAATCAACTTCTCGGGCAGATGAGGCTGGAACTTCCTAGGTGCGCATTGGTCACCACAAAGGGGTTCAGGGACATCCTGGAAATAGGGAGGCAGAACAGACAGGAGGTCTACAATCTCTTCTTCGAGAGGCCGAGACAACTTGTCCCACGTCATTGGAGATTCGAGATTGATGAAAGGGTCGACTCTGGAGGCAGAGTTCTCAAAGGAGCCAAGGAAAAGGAGCTTCGGATTCTAGCTAAGAGACTGAAACGAGAGAGAATCGATTGCGTTGCAGTTTGCTTCCTCAACAGTTATGCGAATGGTCGTAATGAGATGAAGACGAAGGCCATTCTTGAACGAGAGGGACTAGACGTTCAAGTTTCCTCTCAGGTCGACCCCGAATTCAGGGAATACGAACGAGCGAGCACAACAGTCGTGAATGCATTACTTTCACCTCTGTTCTCCCGTTACTTATCGGAGATTGAAGAGAGCCTTCGGAATGAGGGGATTTCTGCACCACTTCAAGTCTTGACATCAGCCGGAGGGCTCATAGAAGGATGGCAGGCCGCGCAAAAACCAATCATCTCGATGGAGTCTGGTCCCGCGGCTGGGGTCATTGCAACAGCCGACGTCGCGAAAACTCTGGGTTTAGAGAGGGTGATCAGCTTCGACATGGGCGGCACAACAGCAAAGGCCGGGACGGTCGTCGATGGGGAAGTAGGCATGGTCTCAGAGATTGAGGTCGGAGGCAGGTCAAACAGGGGAAGAACAGTAAGGGGAAGCGGATACCCAGTCAGGTGTCCCGGCGTCGACCTCGCGGAGGTGAGCGCCGGAGGTGGGACTATCATAAGCGCCGACTCAGCAGGGGGCGTTGTCGTCGGTCCAACCAGCGCCGGAGCAGATCCGGGACCCGCGTGCTATGGAAGGGGGGGCTCCTCACCCACGCTGACTGACGCAAATCTATTGTTGGGGAGACTGGGGGAATCCCTTCTCGGAGGAACTTTCAGATTGGACCGCAAGGCCGCGCAGTACGCCTTGAAGGGAGTCGGGGAAAAGGCAGGGCTTGACCCCTACGATCTCGCGGTTTCAGCAGTTAGCATAATCAATACCCAGATGGCGAAGGCAATCGACATAGTAACGGTGGAGCGGGGGCTCGATCCTCACGGTTTCACTCTGGTTGCATTCGGCGGAGCCGGACCTATGCATGCTGCTGAGGTCGCGGAACTAGTCGGTATCGAGAGCGTCATCGTCCCGCCAGTCCCGGGCCTTTTCAGTGCCTTGGGCATGCTGATGACCGGTAACAGATACGACGAGGTATTGCCTAGGGTCGGGCTGCTTCAGGACGTAGCCGGCGACATCGAAGCTTCTTTCCTGACCATGGAGGAGGCTATTGTCGAGAGGCTGTCTCCGGCTCGGGACGAAAAGATAGGATTCGAGAGGAGCGTGGACCTCCGTTACTATCGACAAGGTTATGAAATCAACGTGAAAGCGCCTCGACCGTTCAACCCCAAGGCAGTCCTTGCGGCGTTCAGGCGCAAGCACATGCAGGTCTACAACTTCGTCCATGCAGGGAAACAGGTCGAAACGGTCGCTCTAAGACTGACGATGACGACGCACAGACCCAACCTTGACATCGGGAAGATTTCGTCTCCTTCTACAGTCGGCTCCTCCAGCAGGAGGGTCTGCAGGTCTGGAGGAATTTCAAACACCGTTCGCGTCTATCAGAGGAGTGCCCTCGGGAAGATTCACAGCCTGGACGGGCCGGCGATAATAGAAGAATACGACTCGACCACCGTGATTCCACCGGGTTGGGAACTTCAATCAGTGAACGCTGGGTGCCTTCTGCTCAGGAGAAGTCGCCGATGAGCGAGGACAGAATCCAGGCCGAAGTGACCAAACACTCCCTCGTATACATCTCCGAGGAGATGGCCGTCCTACTGAGGAAATCGGCCTTTTCTCCGAACATAAGGGAACGGGCGGACCACAGCTGTTCGCTCCTCGATGCTCAGGGAAGGACGATTGGACAGGCGGAGCAAATCCCAGTGCACGTCGGTTCCCTTCCGTTTGGATTGAAGAACACTCTTGCGTATCTTGAAAGACACGGCATCCCGCAAAAAGAGGGAGACATGTACGTGGTCAACGACCCGTACATATCGGGGACTCACCTGAACGACGTGACTCTGATCGAGCCCGTCTATCTCCGTTCCGAAATCGTGGGATATGTAGCAAACAAGGCCCACCATGTGGACGTGGGAGGAAGAGTGCCGGGGAGCATCTCCCCTGACGCGACCGAGTTGTACCAGGAAGGGCTGATCATGGAGCCCGTCAAGCTGCTTGACAGGGGGAAAGAGAACAGGGACGTACTCACGCTAATGAAGAGCAATTCTCGTCAACCGGACACTACAGAGGGAGACCTGAGGGCGCAGATAGCCGCAAACCGCCTCGGGGAGAAGAGGTTCATAGAGCTTGTCACTAGAGTAGGACAGTCTCGCTTTCGCACGGTTGTGGAATCCATAATGGACCACACCGAGGAACTGACGAAACACGAATTCGCAACCATGCCGAGGGGGAGGTGGTCGAGCGAGGACTTCCTCGAACTCGGCAGCAGCCTCCTCTCAATAAAAGTCGCCGTCAGTTTCACTAAAAGGGGGGTAAGTGTGGACTTCGATGGAACGGCTCGCCAGGTAGATGCGCCGTTGAACGCCGTTATGGGAGTGACAAGGGCAGCAGTGTCCTACGCGGTCAAGTCCCTTCTCTCTGTCGAGGTACAGCTGAATGACGGTTTCGATCGCACTATCGAAGTTGTGGCACAACCTGGATCGATTGTGAACCCCACGAGGCCTGCGCCCGTTGCGGCGGGGAACCTAGAGACAAGCCAGAGGATTGCGGATGTTTTCTATAGGGCCATGGCAAACGCTCTCCCCGGCCGAATTCCGGCTGCTTCCCACGGTAGCATGAACAACTTGATGATGGGAGGGACGGATCCTAGAACGGGAGAGTCGTGGGCCTTCTACGAGACGATTGGAGGAGGCTCAGGGGGGAGGCCTGGCTCGGACGGAGTGGATGGGGTGCAGGTGAACATGACAAACACCATGAATACCCCAATCGAAGTGATGGAACACTACTATCCTCTCTCCTTCAGAGAGTATTCGCTGCGCGACGGGACGGGGGGACACGGTAGGTGGAGAGGAGGTCTTGGGATAAGGCGGTCATTCACCACTAAGGCACGCGTGAAGGCCACCCTCATCGGCGACCGGGCCAGGATTGGGCCTTGGGGTCTCCACGGGGGAGAGGGCGGAAGATGCTCCAGGTACAGCGTGAGACACGCGAACGGAATGGTCTCACGTCTTCCATCCAAGTGCACTCTAGTCCTCGAAAAGGGTGATGCGTTGTTGATTGAGACGGCTGGGGGAGGAGGATATGGCAATCGGCGGCTGAGGAACAAAGACGCAAGGAGTCGGGACACGGACTACGGTTACGCCTGACCACACCTTGAGCGCGGGTGGGCATTAGAAAGAAGATCGCACGCGCTTCGTTCACCTTTTGGTGAGCCAGCCCGTTGGGTGCGCAAGAGACTCCCAAGTCTGGAACGCGTGCCTCTCCGTTCCATTGTAGCTGATCAACCCAACGTGGTCTGTTCTGGACAAACCGTGGAGCCAGGCCATCCCATGTTAAATATCAACTCGATGCATATCATGTGTCGTGCGCACAACCAGGGTGCTTGGGCTTGGATCTGCCATCATCGGGCTCGTCTTGCTGCTCTTCACCTTCGCGATGGGGTTTTCCGTCTTCCAGACCTACAGAAACGCTACACCAACTAGCGACCTTGCGGGGTCCATGGGAACCCTGCTCTTCGCCGCGATCCAGGCGCTCTTTCTGGGGATAATGGGCTGGGTAGGCTCTTTGTTGATGTTGAGAGGCATAGACTTCGAAAAGCTCGAGAGAGGGGTGGGGGTCGTCACCTTCAAAGTGGACAAAGGGGTGGGAATCGTGACCCAGCAGCCCGAACCAGAAATCAAGGGCTCTTGAAACGCGAACCTTCGATTCTGGCCAGCTCACTCCGGGTCGTAGTGCTCGTCATCGCACTCGTGTCGCTTGTCACGTTCTCCACGGTTGGATACTCGGCTTACGCAGACGTATCGAATATCATCAACACCGTAGGCGGCGGGTCGCCGACCTCCTCAATCACTGCGGAGATAGTCGTCCAAGGCTCGGCCGCAACCGTCTACCTGAACGTGACCCTAGCGAATAGGGGTCTCTACCCGATTGCACTCTCCCTGACCTGCCTCCCTCCAAGCGGGAGCGGGATAGCCTGCACGTCTCCATCGATTAGGGTCCTCCCGGGGCAATCCCGGACGCTGCGTTTCGTGATGACAGTGGAGAACTACTCGCAATATGCTGTTGGAGGCATGCACGTCGACGGGCAGGTGGTAGTCACCTTAGAGCCCTTTGCCTCGATTGCCTTGGCTGTCAATCTGGGAACTCTCGTGACACAAGGAGGGGGCTAGAGCTGTTCGAAGAGCGACGTATAACATGGAGGAGGCGGATCTCTCGTGCCATCATGCAACTTGTAATCAATGTAATTCTCTTGGTGATCGTACCTTTGTACGTCCTTAGTCTCATTTCGGGTTCGTTGCCTTCGAGTCCTTTGCCGATCACGTCTGCTTTCATCTACGCCTTTGGGGCCACAATCACGGGGCTGCAGGTCCTAGGTGTTCTCGCCGAAGGGATGGCAGTATCAATCCCGCTGGTGACGGGTTCGCACATCGCGTTAGCCTACTACATCTACGTCGCAGTGAACGGGGGGACGCTTGCGCTCTCTGTCGCTGGGATGGGCCTGTCGCTGGACTTTCGGCCGCTGCTCTACTTGATGATGCTACCTTTGCTTTTTAGTGCAATAAGGACGCCGCTGACCTATCTTGCTGAGGAGCATGAGGCGACGAGGCCAGCAGCAGACTTCGTGTAATGGGAGTTCCCTCAGTACTTCAAGGTCATGGAATCAATCCGACCTCGAAATCCTGGGACCCGATGAGAGGTAACAGGCTTTGGCAAGAGGCAAACCGGAGGAGAGGGAACAGAACCTAGTCAATCGGAGAACCAAGCGCTATAACTTAGTGGAACCCGTGTCCAACCGATGGAAAAGAAGGGCGTGGTTGTTTCGGTTGCTATTGCTCTTGTGATAGGATTGGGAATCGGTTCGGTCTTCTTCCCTATGGGGACTCCAACGAATGGGCAGTCGCACCTGTATGAAGTGGAGTTCACGCAACAGGGGGTATGTTCGCCGAAAGTCTGGACTGCCCCTTGGGCCGTGGTCATGGACAAGCAGACGATAGCTCAACCATCAAATGCGACGCTCCCCCTATCAGAAAACAGCTTCAAAGCCTCCCCCTCTTTCGAGAACTACTCAGCCATTTGGTTCTCGGTTCCCAACGGAACCTACAGTTATGCGATTCTACCCCAATTAGCACTCCCACAACACTCTGGAAGTGTGACCGTCGATGGCATGGATACGACCATCGAAGTTCATGGAGCAGCCATCTCCTGCACAACAACGGCGAGCAACACGGGTTAGCTTTCCAGATTCTACGGAACTCAATCAACCGACGCGGAGGTAACAGAACTATCAAGATAGTAAGGTAAGCTGTGCTGCGGAAAGCGGAAGACGCTTTTACAACCGCCACCGCCAAAGCAGCTTCAAAGCCGAATACGAGAAGATATCCAAAGACCTCGCCGTGAGAACATACCTTGCCGACCTGTCAAAGACAGGCAAACCGACAAGCGAGAACTCAAAGAAAGCGACGCTCTTGGCATGCCGGAAATTCCTAGAACAGACAAAGAGACCAATCACGGAATCGGCAATGCAAGAACTCGTCCAATCCAAACGAGACAATCCAAAGGACACGGTAATCGAACAAGAGCTCAAACTATGGAAGGCGGAAGCCTCCATAAGCACGCACGCAACCAGAACGCTTCTCAGAAGCGATAAACCAGAGTCATCACCCGAAGAAGGGGTTAGTGACCGTCTTCATACCCGCAACGACGCTCGTGGACGTTGTTGATGAAGTACCGTCAGAGAAATACGCTGTGATGTCAATTCCTACAGGGAGTCCCGACCTGAAATTTTGAAGCGTATAGCAGAAGACATTCACGGTCTCCCCTGAATAGACTGGATCGGTGTCAGATAATGGTGGCGAGAAAGAACAAAAATCGTTTGAAATCGAACCTCCAGGATTCAGGTTGACAGCCAGACCCACCAAGTTCACCTTGGCCGAGTTCTGCACTGTGTAGTTCAACGTATCATCCGCCGTATTCGATGGCTCAGAAGAGGAGTAAGTTAGCTTGACACTGAGAATGGTAACTGCATCAGAATTACCGTTCAGCTTTGAGAGAATCTGATTATTCTCTAGAACATAAGCAACTGCCGACAAAACCACGAGGACTGCGACAACCAGAACAACAGTTCTCGCCTTGACCACGGAAGAATCTGTGGTCAGTGATTACTTAAGGAAAGAGGGTAACAATGATACAAAACGCAAGCGACACGCACTTTACCGACCGAAGACCTTGCGACAATTCGGACAAAAAGAGTGAGGATTCCACTGGCGGCAAACACACTCTCCGCCACAAAGCAACCTGCTCCAAATGCAAGAATGAACTGACTTACCTAATGTCCGACGTCAGACCTATGCGCCAAGAACGAACCAACGCCTAGGTCAAGCGCGTGCTGAAGCTGTCCTGCTTTTAGTGGTGCGTAGTCTGCTTGACGACAGAGCCAACACAGCAAGAGAGATGACGAAAATCACGCCCCCAAGCACGATGATTGATGCAGGGTCAAACGGTGGATGACAAGGGACGGTCGGACAATCTCCCCCCACATAACAGCCCAATGAGCAAGTGAAAGAAGTATTAAGCGTGATGCCATAAATCACAAGCCCCACGCCAACTATCATCAGAAGGATGGAAACGAATGTGATTCGAGTGACCAATTCGACCTGTGCTCCATGGGGATTTGCGATTTAACCTTGTCCCGGTGCTGTCGAAGAGACAAAAGAAATGATATCTGACTGATTCCGTCAAAACCCAATGAACGCGCCTAACGACGGAGACCAAGAAAATACTATCGTAGATAGAACAGCTGTTCATGTGATACAGGTCTATCAAGATTACCTCTGCCTCGTCGGGTTTGTGACTTCCCTTAGGCTGCTTCAGGAGCCGGCATGAATTCCTTCTCCTCCCACATGTCGAATGCAGTAGCCGAGGAAGCCGCCTGAGTGATTATCGTGAGTGCCACGGCCGCGTGTAAGAAGTTGATGAAATCAATCAAGATGCCATCAACGTTCGCACTTAGGGCGCCGTAGAGCGCGACTCCGAGGAACACCTGGAAGATGGCGAAGCCGAAGGTCGCTTTGGTGATTCTCTTTATCCTGTCGGGGCAGGAGGTCGCCTTGACCCGCACGAAGATGAGGTAGGCCAGCCCCAGGACTACCACGCCGACTACGAGGTGGAGGTCGTAGGTGGGGAAGGTCTCGATCACTGGGAACAGCACGATTAGGATCTGAATGAAGGCGACCCAGATTATAGCATACATCACGGCCCAGGTCTTCAACTTGTGGAGCGCTTCCTCTGAGGACAGACCTCCGGCGTTCCTATCTAATGAGGGCGATGATTCTCGCTAGTGGCTTCAGACCTTTGCTTGGGGATTGATGTTCAGGTCTGTCGCCTCCAAGTATAACAAGCGCCAGTAGGTCCGTAGCTGGGGACCTACGAGAATTGGATTCTCGATGCCACGGGTCATGGCCCGCTGTTGCTTCGGGATGCGCCGGAGACGAGCTTCCTTACTGCCAGTCTGAGGACTTTCAGCAGCCTTGCGAGGAACCTGTTGGTGCTTTCCGCGTACCTGGATGCTACAGCAGGCGCAGAGAGGAACTCCGCCTTCAGATCTGAGATGTCAACCTTGGGCGAGAAGTAGGTGTAGATCGGGATCCCGGCTAGGATGACAATCGAGCCCAGTATCTTGTCCTGCAAAGTGGTCGAGTAGAGAAGGAAGAGGCAGACTGCCACGCCCAGCAACGGCAACAGCCTCTGGCCGTGCAGGGCATTCCTCTCTTTCTTCTTCAAGAACAGGAACGAAATACAGACCATCAGGAACGAGAATGACAGGTTGAGGACAGAGAATGATATCAGATTCGTGAGTCCTGAGATCGCCGAAAACGCGAACGCGATCGCTGCCTGGACAAGCAGGGCAACGTATGGGGTCCCGTACCTCTTATGGACCTTCGACAACGCCCGAGGGAAAAGGCCGTCCACTGAAAGAGCATAAGTGAGACGCGCTGTGCCGAGTATGCCTGACTCGTCCGAGCCGGAGACGGAGAAGAGGGCGCCGACGCTCATCATGATGCTCCCGGCAGCTCCGAGGAGCGACGCACCGACCATGACGAGGGGGACTGCCGTCGTGGCGAGGCTTGGGGAGTTGACCGCCCCGAAGATGACAAAGTTCGTCGACACATAGAAGAAGGAGACAATGGCCATTCCGACTATTATCGCCTTGGGGATTGTCTTCTTGGGATCCTTCACTTCATCCGCCGGCAGGGTCCCCATCTCGAAGCCCACATAGGCCCAGAAGATGAGCACAATTGCCGCACCGACGTTCCCGAATCCATGCGGAGCCAGCGGGGCGTAATTCGACATGAGACTGGGATGAAAGAGGAAGCTTCCTATTCCAACTACGACTAGAATAATCAGAGGAAAAAGCTTGATGACGGTCAGCCCGTCATTTACTTTCCCGGCTGCCTTGACTCCGACGATGTTCACGGCCGTTAGTCCGAAGAGGAAGAGGGCCTTGACCCCCAACTGCTCGGGAACGCTCAGAGCCACGAAGTACTGAAGGTAGTTCGTGAAGGTGATTGCAAAAACGGGGAGCGAAATCACCTCCGCAATCCACATGCTCCACCCTGCCAAGAACCCCCAGAAATCGTTGAAGGTCTCAGAGACATAGGCAAAGGGTCCCCCCACCTTTGGAGTGTAGTACGCCGAGTAGGCGAAGACTAACGCAAGAATTATCGCCATTATCCCTGCCACGACCCAGAGGACGACGGAGAAAGGCCCGACGAGACCCGCAGTTAGGGCCGAGGCGATGTAGATGTCGCTCCCTATGATAGCCCCCACGACTATGTTAGTGAGGTCAAAGAGACCCAGGTCTCTCTTGAGGGCGACCAACGCTCCAGCGTGGTCTTTGAACCTGATTAATAGCCATGCGAATTATGTACGTTGCGCGCGCTCTTCTAGGTGCCAAGCACGACGCTCTGTGATTGGCTACGGCAGACTCTCCACATACTCGGCGAAGGACCTCAGCCCCTCCTGGGCCGACAACTCGACTTCATCCTTTACTCGCGGCGCGAAGATCAAACCCCAGGGCCTCTTGATCTGGAAGTCCAGCCTGGCCGTGACCTTTGTTCCCTCGGGGACAGCCTCGAACCTGACCGTCCTCCTCGTCCTTGTGAGCCTCGTTTCGCCCTCCGTCTCGACCTCTTCAGGAGGCGAGAGCGTCAACTTCGCCAAGGTGATGCGTGGCCTTCCACCAGATACGGTTTCGCTCTCGATGCTGACCGTGCCTCTTTCCTTTCCGATCACTCTCACAGTGGTCGCCTGTCTCGACCATTTCGGCCACGTTTCGAAATCGGTGTACGCCGCGTAGACTTTCTCCCGCTGCGCCTTCACGACGTAGGATGCCTCGACGTGCAAGACACATGGTTGAATTTCATACGGGCATTAAGGCTTCCACGGAGGAGGAATGTTGAATAGACCTCGGCGAGGTATGCTGCTGAACCGGATGCACTCAAGATGACACACAACCCTGCCAAGAAGATAGACCTCAGGAAACAGCTGAAGTACCTTTACAGTCCATCTGCATCAGAAGCTCAGACGGTCGATGTTCCGCGATTCAGCTTCATATTGATCGATGGCAGGGGAGATCCTAACGGGGCGGGATTCGGTGATGCCATCAGCGCGTTGTACAGTCTGTCCTACACCCTCAAGTTCATGATACGGAAGGAGAAGGCGATCGACTACCCCATAATGGCGCTCGAGGGATTGTGGTGGACCGATTCCGGCCGTTTTGACATGGCTAACAGGAATGAGTGGAATTGGACCGCAATGATGATGCAGCCGGAATTCGTCACACACGCGCTCTACAGGAGAGCAAAAGAGGAAGTCAGGAAGAAGAAGGACATCAAGGCGCTTGGGGTCGCGAGGCTGGAAGCATTTCACGAAAGGCTCTCGGCTCAGATAATGCACATCGGACCGTACTCGGCTGAGGGTCCGACAATCGAGAGACTCCACAGCTACATCAGAGAAAGTGGGGGGGAGCCCACAGGGAAGCACCACGAAATCTACTTGGGAGACCCTAGGAGAGCAGCACCGTCGAAGCTTCGAACGATACTGAGGCAACCATTCGAGAAGTCAGCTTGACCAATTCCAACTGCAACCCGTTTCCCATGAGAACGCAACCAGCTGATCCGGAGTAATTTTGAAGCGTGTAGCAGGTTGGTATTGCGGACTAAGGTCGTGGTTCCTATTGGGTTTGCATTGATGTGGCACGCTGTCCGGGGTTGCCCCTGGCGCTAAGAGTTGTGACTGAACCACACTAGGAACGTTAAAAACATCAGCTGGATCTTGGGCAAGCCATGGTCGTGGACTTTGAGATGCGGAAGGCTCCCGAGTTCAAGTTGGCTACACGAACGCTGAAGGGGCCGTGGCCGGGAGACAGGGCTCTACGCTCAGAATACGAGAAGGTCCTGGAGTGGGCAAAGGGAAAGGGGATGAAGACAGGGAAGTGGTTCTTCAGGGAGTTCGACGATGATGACACCCCGCCTGCGTTGAGGCGCTGGGAGGCCGGGATCCAGGTGCTCGGCAAAGAGCCAGTTCGCGGTGGGAAGGGAGTCTCGGTGGTGACGCTGCCTGCTTGCACTGTGGCCACAGTGACATTCAACCCCGACCAGGTCTCACCGAGGGTGGTCTACCATGGCATGACGGATTGGTTGAGGTGGCGCGAAAAGGCGGGGGAGTACAAGGAATCGGGTACATATCGGGAAGTCTACGTCGGCAACCCTTGGAGCAGCAGGCGGGCATGGGCCCATACTCAGGTCCAGGTCCCCGTGAAGAAGCTGACTGCCTGAGCTATTAGGCACGCGCAGGCTCGGGCCGGAAAAGATTCTCAAGCCTGTGCTGCAGGAACCAGGGTCATGCCGCCCCAGGCGGGGCCCAAGCAGCGCATCCTGGCGTCGACCTAGGTAGGCAGGTCCGATGATGTCTGCCCCTAGAGTGGATTCAAAATGCGGATTCGACTACGGAGATCTTCTTGTCGCGCGCTAAAGAAGACCCCAAATCCCCACTATTATGGCTATGACTCCGATGATGGTCTGGAATCTGCCCAGCCACTTGGCGAGCTTCGCGATGTCCTTCCCCACAGCCGGTATGCTTGGTAGAATTCCCATGGCCAGTACCAATCCGGCCACTATCGCCACTATTCCTTGCACGAAGTGCCCGATGTACCAAATCCCGAGTATTATGGCTATGACTCCGATGATGGTCTGGAATCTGCCCAGCCACTTGGCGAGCTTTGTTACGTCCTTCCCGATGCCAGGTATGCTATGCATGATCCCTGCAGCCAATACCAATCCAGCTATGATGTTCGTTATTTCTATGAGCAAGTTACCACGTATGTTCGCGTGATGAAGTTGACACTTAAGGCTTGGCGCTAGCTGCGACTGCGATTCGCGCGCTGCGTCAGTGGGTCATCTCTAGGAGTATCTTTCGTCAGACTGTGGAAGCGATTCGCGCCGGATACTTCCACCAATGGTAGAGAACCACGGCCACGACTGCTATCCTCGCATAGATCGAAATTCCCATCAGTATCGAAGTCACGGGGAACGAGAAGAACCCTCCCTCGAAGGTGAAGAGCACTTCGGTTCCGCGGAAGCCCAGCTGGTTCCCGAGCCAGGGCACCAACGAAACGTGGAAACCGAACAGCAGGTCTCCCATGAAATAGTATCCCAGGTCGTTCATCAAAGATACGAGAAGCCCGAGGGCCACCGCGATCTGCCAGTCCTTCAACCCCTGAAACACGATCAGCACTCCAAACGGAGCCATGCAGGTCATGATGACCCAGATGTGGTAGCCCGGCGCGCTCGACCCGTAGAGGTCGATCCAGTTCACCATGACGAGGCCGTAGAAGGCCGAGAACAGGATCAGCTTCAGCAGGGTCAGCTGCCGCCTGTTGGTGGGCCTCAGGCCTGAGACGACCATCTCCACGCCGTTGAAGAGCACTACAACGGAGAGCAGGACCATCACGGTATCGAGCGCGATCCCTTGGACCAGTAGCGCGATTCCCGCAAGGAAGACGGTCACCGCGCCAGTCGCCAATGCAGAGCCTCTGATCCATCTCGGGTACCCTCTTCCGGCGGCATGGAGAATCCATCCTATCCCTTGGATGGTCAGGCTGATGGCAATCAGAAGCACCAACGTCTGGAGGCTCACGCCGGGCATTACAATGACGGCGATCGCGATGATCAGAACGAGGAGGCCCCCGCCTGCAAGGCCCAGACCCTCGAAGCTCACAAGACGGGCCTTCATGCTGCCGGCTACAATCATCCTGGCGGCGCTGAAACCTAGGGCAGGCGCCAAGAGCAGCACCAGCTTGGCAGCCCCGTAGCTCGGGCTGGCCAGGGCTACGACGCCGATAGCCACGGTCAGCAGACCAAGGACGACCTCGGCGACTCGCAGCCAGTAGGGAAAGTACCCCTCGGGCCGAACTCGCTTGGAGCCTTCTCGGGTCAAGGAATCACGTCTCCATTGTCATTTGTTCGCAGACGCATGCGGAGGCGGAACGCAATCACTTGTGTGTTCCTATTACGGCTCCACTCAATACGGTTCCGCAACTGCAGAATGCTGTCCCAATGACGGGGCACTCCCGCCAGACGGTACAAGTGGGTGCTCTCCCATATCGACTTGGCATTCGATTCGATAGCGACCTTCGCGTACCTGCCTGCCAGACCGGTGTTGACGAGGCAACTCGCGCGCCACATTTACCGATCAACAATGGACAAGAGAAAGTCTTTGAAAAAGAAGCGGAAAGAGCTCCTTTGAATCAGTCTATTTTGTAGCGCTTTGCAATCTTGACGATGAGGAAGATGACCAAGGCGACGATTATGAACGTGATCACAGCTATCAGGAAGTCGCCTATACTGAATGTCTGGCCGTAGAAGACTTCCTTAAGGTTGGTGAGGTCTCCCACGCTGCTCAGTGGGATGCCTATGACCGGGAGGATTAGATCTTTGACCAGTGCCTGGATTAGTAGACCCAAGTAGACGCCGAGGATGAACGCGACGGCGAGTCCAAGGACTTTGTATGTTGAAAGGAAGGCCTTGAATTCCTGGGCCATTCCCTTGGGCGCAGGGGGTGCAGGCGGGGATGGTCTTGGAGTCAGGAGCTCTCTTATTTTCCGAAGTTCAGTGAGCATTTCCTCGCTAGAGGACACGGCGTTGGTTGCTGAGGTGGTGATTTAAGGCTAGACCAGGAGTGGCAGCTAGGCTTTGTGCTCTTCCTCTTCAGCCCTATCAGCGTCCTTCTTGGTCTTGTGAATCGTTCCGTCTGGATGGTTTGGAGGGGAGTAGATGGTGTAGAGCTTCGATTCCCCCTTCGAGGCGTTGATTATGTTGTGCCAAGTTCCAGCAGGTACAATTACCGCATCGCCGTTCTTGGCAACGTGAGTCTCCTTCCCGTTATCAAGCACGAACCTGAATTTCCCCTTCTCTATTCGGAAGAACTGATCAACGTTCGGGTGTACTTCGTTGCCAATCTCCTCTCCTGGCTTCAGACACATGACGACCAGCTGCGAGTGCTTTCCCGTGAACAGGACCTGCCTGAAGTACCTGTTCTTCAGCGTCTGTTTCTCGATTGACCCTGAATACCCTATCATCTTGCACTGGCCTACTTCTCAGAAGATTTAAGGAATGGCTAGACAAAAACCCGACTTATGGAGTCCGTTGTTAAACGGAACTTGGACCTGATGAAGACCCTAGACGACGCCTGGAATGCAAGACCTGGAAGTCGTCTTTGGGAGACCTTCAGGAAGCGTCTACAGAGGACGTCGCCGTCTACTGGCCCGGTCAGCCCGAACCTACGAGAGGACGGCATAACCATGACTTGGAAGCAGTGGGATTCTTCAAGACCTTTCCAGACAATCGCCTGATCAACAACCCGTGCATGATTCTCTTCGGTCAAGGCGACTACACCTGTACAGTAGCAGATTTCTCGGGTACAATGAAGGGCCCGATGAAGGCGGCTGGTGGCAAGGTGATCCCCCCAACAAACAAGAGCTTCCACGTGGAGTTCTGCACTGTGGCCCACTGGAACGACAAAGGAGAGATACTCGAGGAGCGGCTCTTCTACGACTTAGTCGGATTGATGAGACAGATCGGCTTGTCCTAGTTTGGATCGCATCTAATGTAGACGCCCGTCTGAGCGTGCTAGATGTCTACGTCTGACATGGGGAGCGACCCGTACGGCTCGAGCATTCCACACCACTCAGCCGCCTCAGCCCCATCTGTGGACGAGCTGAAGGGAACCTTGCTGTCCCCGGTAGGTCACCTTTGAACAAGGCCACCGAGTATTTAAAATTCTTCAAGGCGATTTCTGGGGCAACAAACCATCCTCCTCAGAGCCTGATGTGACCGAGAAGCGACTATGGCGGGTCTGGCCTGGGCTCGATCTTACGTAGAGGCTTTTCGTATGACTCGAGTAGATTCTGCCGATTTCGTTCGTACGAGGACTTGTCAGTAGGAAAGGACTAGCCTCCTGAAGATTTCAGGAAAGCACGGTCTTCCCTCACCTTACTGTAGAAGGCGTAGAAAGGAATCGACTGAAGCTGTGCTACCGAAATTCTCCCCGCAGACATGGTCCCATCAGTCCAATTGAAGACTTCATCTCTACCTCCCACCTAATCACGCTGGAGAAACTCAATCCATATTCCATTCGGATCTTCAATAAACGCCTCGTTCCAGCCCCCAATCTCGTAAGGTCGGATGAGAATCTTTACCCCTTTTGCCTCAAGTTCGCGAATCCACATTTCCAGATTCTCTATCTCGAACCCCAGGTGATCGATTTCCGAGCCATTCGCGTAAGGCTCGCCGTACCTGCTCCCATGGGCATACCAGTTGAGCTCGATCACCTGTTCCGAACCGGGACTCTTCAGCGTGGCCCATTCTCCATGGGTCTGCGGCGTCTTCTTTCGTTCAATTAGCTGCATACCAAGTATGTCAGCGTAGAACTTGATTGATTCTTCCATGTTCTTGACTCTGATTCCCGTGTAGATCATTCTCGGAACCATAACAAGCTCTGCACCTCAACGTTTCTTAAGGAGATTGCATATTTCGTTCCGTGATGTAAGAAGGTGCCTGTAGCAGAGCCATGCCCGCTCATTCCTTTTAAGAGGCAAAACAGTCTCAAATGGGATGATCCCAATCCTTCAGCTGGTAGCAAGCGCAGCTGTCACCGCCGTCGTTGTAATCCTCATTGAGGAGGTAATCAGCTCCATCATCAGGCGTGCAGCGAAGGCTTCCGGAGCTAGTCCCACAGTAATTCGTGATGTCGGGGCTGCGTTGCGAATCATCGCGGCTCTCGTAATCCTGGCAGGAATTCTCTCGCTGACTGGCCTGGCATCGGGGTTCACGACCCTCACCATTACCGGAATCGGGACGCTCGCCGTTTCACTCGCGTTACAGACCACTCTCTCCAATATCATCTCTGGAATCCTCCTCCTCCAGGACGGCGTGGTCCACCTGAATGACACAGTGGAATACGGCGGCGTTACAGGCAGGGTCGTCCGTCTGGCTCTGAGAAACACATGGATCAAGATGGACTCGGGCACGATTGCTGTCGTCAGTAATTCAGGGCTCGCCTACGGACCGCTGATCAATCACACGGCTACTGCGCGCCTGTCAAAGAAGTACGCAATCGAGTAGAAATGTGGACCTGCACCGAGCACATTAATAGCGCAGAAATCCTGAGTTCCCCGCTGTTCTGTTGAGCGACGGCCTCGTAATCCACCAACACCACGGAAGCTTGCTCACGGGCATCTTTGTCCTCCTCTTTGCTTGCATCGTGGGCGTCCTCTTCCTTGGTCTGGGCGAGGTGGCGTTCGAGCGGATCGGATTCAGCTCCTTCCAGTTTGTCCTGATAATGGGGGGAACCCTCGTAGGGAGTGCCATCAACGTTCCCGTGAGCGAGGTCAAGAGCGTCGCACCGCTCCTCGAGATACACGAGGTCAGGGTGTTCTGGATGCGCTATAGGGTCCCGCAGGTCAGGTATCGACAGGTCTCGACCGTAGTGGCGGTGAACGTCGGGGGGGCCGTGATACCTATCCTCGTCTCTGCCTACATCCTCTGGACACACCCTGGAGCGCTCCCATACGCCCTTGTCGGCACGATTGTCACTGCCTTCCTGGTTCACCTCATGGCGAAAAAAGTGCGCGGGGTAGGGATAGTGACTCCCGCTCTCCTACCTCCTTTCACTGCCGCGTTGATAGCGTACGTCCTAGTGCCTGGGTCCCCTGCGGTGTTGGCTTACGTCTCGGGGTCGATAGGCGCCCTCGTAGGGGCCGACTTGACGAACCTCCGCGGGATAGCCAAGCTCGGAGCCCCGATGGCGAGTATAGGCGGAGCTGGGACGTTCGATGGCGTCTTTTTGACTGGGCTTATGGCCGTCCTCTTGGCACCCTTGCTCTGAATCTCGCGCTCAGCCAGCGGTCTGTTCGGTATGGTGGGATAGCGAGCTCTAGAAGAGTGCCGAGTCGATTGACAGTACGCCTGCTCCCAGGACCACGAGGACTAGCGCGAGAACCAGGTATAGTGAGTCTACTTCGTAGGTTGGCTTGTTCGCTTCCATCGAAATGTAGGGTGCCTTCATTTTAATCGACTTCATGCCGATAATCGAGGCGAACTGAATTGCGACGAACGCTGCCACGACTGGGACGATGAGCCCGACCACGAGGAGGAGTCCCCCGAAAAACTCGATTACGGTTGCAAAGACGGCCGCACTAGCGGGAATGCCCATGCTCTTCATCCACTGGCCGCCCTGGCGCCATCCACCCTTCACCTTCGGGTAGCCGTGGATGACGAGGCTGACTCCAAGGAAGAGCCGAACGATCAATGCTAGGTACGAACCGTCGCCGACGAACGGGGCGATATTCACAGTGATTCTCTCTTCCTTGACCTGCTCGCTACTTCACGGAGTCTCTTAACTGTTCGGCGGTTCCCTTCAAATCATCTCTCGAGTCTCGATTAGTCCGTCTAAGCTCTGCATTATCACTGCCTGAAGGATACCGGCGTCACTTGGCTGACCAATGCTTATCTGACGGTGAGCCAAAATGAAGTTGAAGTCGAATGACAGACACAAAGCGACTGCCGACATTGATTGTGAGAGGCATACACAAAGGGCCTATGATAAGCCTCGCCACTAGATTGCTTATTGTGGCCGTTATTGTTGTATCTGTTTCGGTAGTAGTGGCGATTCTGCTGGTACAGAGGTTCGGAGCGACATGGGATGTTGTTCCCGCGATAGCTCTTACCATCATTGCTCCCGCGACAATCGCAGCCGCAGTCAACTATCTGTATTGGCGTCCACGATACAGGGTGCTCTGAGACTATCAGGGTCATTGAATGAGCAGACCTGACCATGAACATGATATTTCGCTCAGACCGTGCACGTATGCCGATGTCGGCCAGATACACGCCGTCGAACTAGAATGTTTTCCGGAGGGTGCTTATTCTACAATCGTATTCGCCAACCTCCTGTTGCTCGCGAATGAAGGCTTCATTGTCGCATGCTCGGGCGGTTCGGTTGTGGGATACGTAATCGGGACCGGCATAGGAGGAGAGGGGATGATTCAGTCAATGGCTGTGATTCCGAGTTTCAGGAGGAGAGGAGTGGGAGCGAGGCTGATGGTGTCGGTCATCGAGCATTTGTCCAAGAAGTACCGGAGAAGCTCCCTACTTGTCGACGTGAGCAATGAGGTCGCAATTCACCTGTATCGCAAGTTTGGCTTTTCTGAGACTGGTCGCGTCATCAAAGTGTACTATCCGAATGGAAGTGATGCCATCGAAATGGCATGGGAAGCAGGTTTTACCCTAGAGTAGCAGCGGTTCTGCATTAGGACTGAGGCAGCAGTTCCTAGTCGCAATCTCTTGTGCGGAGCGCTCGTGAAGAGTCTTCGAGCTTGGGGTCTGCTAGATCCAGTCAGGTGGCTGGTGACCGCTGGATAGGACTTAAAACCGGCGTACCGATTCCGCCCTCGTGAACTTCCGGCCAGTCACATTTTCGGTCCTCAGGGACCTCTCCGCACGACAGCCAGAAATCTTGGACTCATTCCTCAGCGAGACTCTACCGCGAGCCCCGCCCGGCTCTTTGTTCGTGGGAGCGGGAGATTGTTATGTTGCTTCGAGCATCGCGAGCTACCTTTCCTCGATGAGGCATCGGGCACTCGACCCTTACGAGTTGATCTCCGAGACAGGCATCGCAAGGGGCAGGACAACGTACTTCGTGACGGTTTCAGGGAATACGACAGCAAGCATCTCGGCCGCAAGAGCCGCCAGGGAGGTCGCCAAGAGGAGGGTGGCGGTAGCTGCGAACACTAAAGGCAAAATAATCGATGTCGTCGACGAAGTGATCTTCATTCCTTGCGAGTATGTCCCGAGGCTCCCCGGGACGCTTTCGTTTTCGCTTTCGCTTCTCGCTCTCTTGAAGTTGACTCACGGGCGGTTCAAGTGCGACTTTGCCAGGGTCAGTTCGCAGGCTAGGCGCGATGCAAAGAAGCTCGAGTTCTCAGACCGGGGCATGACCCGTTTCCTCGGCAACAACGCCGCCTTTCCCATAGGTCAATACTATGCTCTGAAGATGTACGAATTCCTTGGTGCGAGAGCTCAGGCAGAGCGACTTGAGGAGTTCAGCCACGCTCCGGTTTTCGCACTCCGCAGGCACGATGCCGTCAACATCTTCTGCGCATTCGATCCCTTCCACGTCGGCCAGAGCCTCGCTACCTCTCTGCGCAGGAGCGGGTTCAACGCTGCGGCTATCCCTCCCTTCGGCTCGAATTCCTTCGAGCAAGCGTTCTACTTCATCTTCCTTGCGCAATTCGCGCTCCTTGAGAGGGCGAAATCGCAGGGTCGTATCACCCCCTACTTCGTCGGTGCAAGGAGTAAGCTCGCTGTCAGTGACTCGATGATTTACTAAGGGCTCTCGCAGTCGAGGATTCAACCTCAGCTGAAGCAGGCATTATCGGCGGGGGACAATCAACCCTTTATCATTAAATAAATGACAACTGCCAAGACCACGATTTGACTTTCGTCCGGGATTCACATGTCTCGAAGCCTGCGCCAAATTCACTCCCCGCTCCGAACCTCGTCGGTGGTGTGTCTGTCGAGGAGGCAATAGCGAGGAGGAGATCGGTCAGGGAGTACACCTCTGATCCGATCACCATGGCAGAGCTGTCTCAGCTCCTCTGGGCAGCGCAGGGAGTGACAGACACACAGAGCAGACGCAGGGCCTCCCCTTCGGCAGGAGCCCTCTACCCGCTGGAGCTCTACGCCGTCGTGAGGGAGAGAGGCGTTGTAGGCCTTCCAGCCGGCGTCTATCGCTACTCGCCCGAGGATGCGAGAATGACCATGGCGAAGAACGGCGACGTGTCTGGCGAGCTGAGGGCAGCTGCCCTTGACCAAGAAATGGTCGGCCTGGCTGCCGTCAGTGTTGTGACCACCGCCGTCGTGCAGAGGACGAGGTCGAAGTACGCAGAGAGGGCACTCCAGTACGTCTTCCAGGAGTCTGGGCATGCAGCCGAGAACGTCTTCCTGCAGGCGGTCTCGCTTGGACTCGGCACCGTCATGGTTGGTGCATTCAACGAGGAGGAGGTTCATTCCGTCATAGGAGCCAGACCGGAGGAGAGACCCATCTACATCCAACCAGTGGGGGTGCCTCCGCATCGAGGGGAAAGGTCCACGCTCAGACGGAAGGCGCTCAGTCGCGAACCCGACCGGCACAGATAACAATCGAACCTTCAGGTTCGGTCATCTCCCTCCACCAGGTCGATAGGTCCCGGCGGTCGCGTAAATACGAGCGTGGATCCTCTCTGACGGAATGAACCCCCCGAACTATAGGTCCAATGGGAAGGCGGGCGCTCCAGAGTCGTGCGATATCTGCGACAGCTACAGGACCGGAATGAACAGGCTCGCGACGTGCGCCAGGTACGAGGCCCTCGTGCTCTTGACTTCAGTCTGTGACAGCTTCGAGCTGAGGATCGGGCACGACACACCCCTGCTGACTCCCGAGGAAGAGAAGCGACTGTGCGGCCCATGGATGAGATATCCGAGATCAACTCAGTAGCGGCGTGAGCTGGAACAATGTTGGTCCCACGAAGCCTGCTCCAGTCAGAAGTGGCTTCTCTACGTCGTTGTTTGACCTTTGGGTTCTGAGAAATCCTTTGGGATTCGGATGGCGAACTTGCAGATGAGGTCTCCCTTCAGGACTGTTTCAACGACGTCTGCCTTGACGGGTTGGTCGAAGATGACGTCCCAGGGTCGCTTCTCGAATGCAGCGCTGCAGTAGCAGAAGTTCGGCGAGACGTCCAAGTCTGACAGTATTGCCTCGCGCACCCATGGGCAATGGCAGTAGTAGTACCTCTTCCTCTGTCGTCGTTCTCGTGCAGGTATTTCTTTGCCATGTACGGGATCTTTGTGACGTAGATCGTGTCTCCGTCTCTGACTCCGTTCTGGCACGTCGGCGTGTTATGCACGTAGTCCAGGACTTCCTCGTCGATTTCCTGAGTAAAATACAATGTCTTCTCTTTCATGTGTTTCTCGAGCAGGTCAACATAGGCTCTGTGCCTCTTCTCCAGAAAGTCGTCTATTCCCTTGGAGGCCAGGAACTCCTCCCTCTCGTGCAGATACGCTTCTCTTGGACCTGCGTGAGGCCCGCTCAACAGGATTTCTTTGGCCTTCTCTTCGCCCAGTCTGGCCTCCATTCTCTCCATGACTTCCTTTGTCACTTTGGGCTTGTCCTTCGAGTTTGTTCCAAGTGGCGGCAGACTAATTCCCCCAAATACCTCGGTACGTTTGGCCTCACCGAGCGTCTCGCTCGTCGTTTCTGAGAGGTTCTTCATGACGTCGCTGCCGTCCAGGAGCTCCAGCGAGGCAATCTCCACCTGTCTGTTGCCTGCGAAGCGGGAGTATCTCAGAAGCCCGAGAAGGTTCTCCCACGTGTTCGTCCCTTCCTCGATCAGTTTTCCAGCATGGCTCCGCAGATCATCGGCCGTAGCATCATTCAGCTTTCTGTCTCCGTCCTTCTTGTTGAGGAAGGCCTCGAATTCTCGGACCACTCCAATATGCCCTTGAATGGTCTTCTCGTCTAGTTTTCTTTTTGTACAGAACTCTCTGAATCCCTCTTCATCCAATTTCGTTTCTTCTCTTTCGATGCGTCGATGTCGACGGGCCGAGGTGCCACAGAGACCTTCACCAGTCCTGACGATATAAGCGCGCGTGAGCGCTTGAACGATTTGGTGTTGCCACAAACGCTGGCCTTTCGTTCAGCCGTAGGCAGGATATCTTGTCCTGAGAAGTCGCTGCATCTCCGAAGCGAGCTTGATGTCAAGATCCCTCTGACGCTCGGACAAGTCAACATTCCTCCTACTAGTGAAGACGAACGGTCCTTCTGCATAGGGTCTCCCTTCCTCTGGCACGACTGTTTCTGATTTGAGCAAAGACGAGAAGTCGGCCTCTGCCTTGTCCCTCGGCGGAGCTCCTCCGCCACTGAGCATCTGGAGAATCAGCCCAGGGGGCAGGTTCCGGTAACCGTACTGAAAGGGACCGGCTGGCCTCAACTCCGGGCTGTCCTCGGTCAGAGAGCCGAGCACAATCGGCGTGGGTTTGAATATCGAGTCCATCTTGAGCATCCAAGTTCCATCGGAGCCCGAGACAACGGCGTCGCAGAATCCGTTCTTCCCGGAGGGCGATATGACGAAACTCCATCCCTTCGGGTTCTTAGAGTAACTCTCGAGTAAGCGTCTCCTGAGACTCTCTCCTTCCAGAAGCTTCATCACTCATTTCGTCTGCGTGGGAGGTAATAAGGCCTCACACAGGCGAAGGTCTGGCGGACTCCGCAACATGTCGCATGATGCGCCACCTTCTGGAGGCCAATCACTCTTTTTTTCACGGGTGTGAATCTAATCTGCGGCAAGAGTTAGCAGAATTCGTGCTGACTGACGGTGGAATTCAATATGATTGGCATTCGCCCAAAAGTGAAGTTGCCCTCGCCTGGAGGAGGCTACGGTCGCAAAGAACGATGATTATGACGGGATGCCGCGGGTCGGATTTGAGCCGACGACAACTCGGTCTTCAGCCGAGTGCTGATGAGCTTCGATGTCTCCTTAGCCTAAGCGATTACCAGGCTGAGCTACCGCGGCACTGCCTCTGGCGCCTTGGCACAACGACTTAAGACTTTGCGCCATTGCTCAGTCTTCCTGGCGCTGAGGCCACACTTCATCATTTCTCTCACAATCAACTCGGCTCTCAGCCCGGACGCTTCGATGCGAAAGGCTGGGCCATCCCGGCATGTTACCGCCTTACCTCCCCTCGATCTCACCGGCAGGCCCCACCATGTTGCGGTTGGCTCCAAAGCGTCTCTGTCGCACATGGTAATTGCTATTGTTCGCGATGGTCCTCCTGCACGCCGTCCAGTACGTCTCTTGCAGTAGCTGTATCCTTCGGCGTTGAAGAGTCCCGTTGAATAATATGCCAACCTGGTGTCGGTCAAGAGTGGTGGATTTCCTTGGATTCTTTCTCCCGTTGTCAACAATCAAGCATTCGGGATTCCGCGCTTATGATGGTTACGGTAACCCATATCTGAGCTACCGCGGCACCGAGCTCCAGCAACTTCGGTTCTCGCTTAAGCCTTTCGAAGCGCAGTTCACTTCAAACCAGCGAAGTCCCGTTAGTCTTCTCTCCACTTGAACAACCGCACGGCCAGGCCGAAGATGACGGCCGCGATCACGACAATCACGCCGAGGTCCACCAGGGCCGCCCCGTAGTTCCCGTAGATCATGACGTTCGTCAGCCCCTCTATGACGTAGTAGAGCGGGAGCACGTGGGCGATCATCTGCAGATAACCCGGCATCGCGGCGACTGGGAAGAAGGTCCCCGAGAGGAACATCATCGGGAAGGTGATCAGGTTGCCGACCACAGCCGCCGACTCGGGGGTGTTGGATGACGTCCCAACGAGCATACCCAGGGAAACGAAGAGCAGGGGCCCCAACACTAGGAATGGCAGGATGCCCAGCGAGAGCGTGATGTGGGCCCCGAAGAGCAGAATCCCGGTGGTGACCATCAAGGCGAACGAGATCAGGGTCATGAGGATATACCAGAGTATCTTCGAGACTAGCCACTCCGTCTTCGTCAGCGGCGTCAGTGAGAGAGCTTTGAAGACCTTGTCCCGCTTGTAGGTGGAGCTGATGTTGACGAGGGCGAACATTGGGCTCATGAGCACAGAGAACCCGATCAGTCCCGGGATCAGGAAGTCGATGTACTTGTAGTTGGAGGAAGCAATGGTCGCCAACTTGATCCCCAGGACGGGGGCTCCCCCGTACAGGTTGAACCTGTTCACGACCGAGGCCGTTATCTGCTCCACTATGGCACTCGTGGTCGACGCCGGGTTGCCGTAGAGAGTCACCTCGACGGGCTTGTGTTGCATGTAGTCGGCCGTGAAGTTGGCAGGGATGATGATGCCGTCCGAGGCGGACTGCGAGAGGAGGTACTGGGAGAAGTTGTCGCCGGCCTGGACCGGGACCAGCGTTATCGCCGTCGTGCTGTTCATCGCGCCGATGAACTGGACGCTGGCCAGCCCAGTGTCGTGGTTCTGGACGTAGACGGTCGAAGCTCCACCGCTGCCCGAGAATATCGCTCCGAATAGCAGTATCAGTATGACCGGGAAGACGAGGGTGAAGAAGGCGCCCACCCTGCTGCGAATGTACCCCTTCCCGAAGACCGAGAGGTCGGCCAGCGTCCTCCTGATGCTGAACATCTGCGCTCAGCTCCCCTCCGCTGCAGCGCCTTCGACCATCGGCTCGCCCACCATCCTGATGAATATGTCCTCCAGGCTATCCCTCTTCGTCGTCAGGTCGGACCAGGCCATCCCCGACTCCGCAATCGCGCCGAGCGCCATCAGCGCGTCGTTCTTCTGCTCCAGGATTACTCCGACCTTCCCCGACGAGTATTCCACCTTGAGTTTGGTGTTCTGCCTGAGGTACTCTGCCAGCTCCTCGCCTGCTTTCACGGTCAGCCTCTCCCCGGAGCCGTGCTTCGAGATTATCTCGTCAACCGTGCCGTGGGCTATGATCTTCCCGTGATGCATTATCGCCACCCGGTCGGCGAGCTCCTCCGCCTCCTCGAGGTAGTGCGTCGTCAGCAGGACTCCCCTCCCCTGCTTCTTGAGATTCCGGATAACCTCCCAGACTGCCCTCCTCGCCTGGGGGTCAAGCCCAGTCGTCGGCTCGTCCAGGAAGACCAGCTCCGGATCGTTCACGAGGGACAGCGCCATCCCCATCTTCTGCTTCTGGCCGCCGGAGAGGCGCATGTAGTAGATGTCACCAGCGTCCTCGAGTATGACCTCCTTCAGGATCTGCTCCACGTCCACCTTAGTTCCGAAAAGGGCAGAATAGTACCTGATGGCCTCCCTCGGCGTCGGATAGTCCAGGAACTTGAAGCCCTGAGGTATGACCCCGATCCTCTTGTGCAGGTCGTACCCCTTCGCCCAGGGGTCGAGGCCCAGCACGCTCACGCGGCCGCCGTCCTTGTTCCTCAGCCCCTCGAGAATCTCGATCGTGGTCGTCTTACCCGCCCCGTTCGGACCCAGCAGCGAGAAGACCTCTCCGTGCTCGACCGTGAAGGAGATGCCGTCCACCGCATGAAGGCTCCCGTACTTCTTCTCGAGCGAATCGACCATTACCACCGCGCTACCAGTCGCCAGTCTACTTCCCCGGTCCTCTCTATTGGGGCCCTAAACAACTAGGAGATAACCTCGCCGGCGTCTGCCAGTCCTGGATACCAGGGCCTCAGGAAATTAGAAGAGTAGACACGAGAAACACCGACCCCGCTGCCCGACGCGCCGGCTAGAACGAAGCTCGGGGGAACAGGCTGCCCCTGCGACCGGTCGTCACACCCTCCACGTTCAAACCCAATCAGTTAAGTTCCGACAGTGCCAACCCGCTGACAGTCATGTCGCAAGAGTGGGGGCTCTAAAGCCGTGGCCTCGATTACTGACCAATTCTCACAACTGCTGAAGGGCGTTCCTTCTTGGCCCCTGATCATCGCCATGCTTGTCGTCTCCCTCCTTCTGATCTTCGCCGGGAGAAAAGTCATCAAGGCCCTCGCGTTCCTGGTCGTCGGCCTGATAGGTTCCTCCATAGGCGGCATGTTTGCTGCCCACTACCTAACGAGCCTCGGCTCCTTCGGCACCGTCCTGGGCGTCCTGATCGGGTTCGTCGCTGGCGGCCTGATCGGGCTCTTGCTAGTGCGGGTCGGGATAGGCCTAGCCGTTGCATACGCCGCCTACCTGGTGACCGTAGACATCGTCTCCAGCACGGTCGCAGCTTTCGTCGTAGGATTCGTCTTCTTCGTGGTCGGGTGGATCCTGTACAACAAAATTCTGTCACTCGTCACGGCTCTCGCCGGCGGGTTCCTACTATACGACGCCCTGAGGCTCTACGGCCTCAACCCAACCGTCTCGACAATTCTGGCTGTGCTGGTGACGCTGGCTGGGATCTGGGTCAACTTCAGGCACAGAAGGAGGGCGAAGTGGACAACGCCGTTCGAGACTTCGGTCTGAAGACACTCATCAGCCGTCGATGCCGTCCGGGACGGGTTCAGTCGTGGTGCTTCCTCTCGCCCGCGCCGATGGTCGACGCCTCGCCGTCAAGCCCCGATGCCGTATGGCCGCAGCCTCCTTGTCCACTCCACGAGCGCGAGGAGCAGGTCCCGCAACCTGTCCCTGATCCTTTCGTCCGTGAGCTTCGAAGCGGAATCGAATTTCTCCTGGGCCCCAGCCACTAGTAGCTGGGGCTGGTTGATGGGGTGCATATTCAGGTCTACCATGATTTGCCTAAGATGGAGCTGCGCCCTCACCCCGCCCCTCGGTCCAGTAGACGCGCTAACGATTGCAGCCGGCTTCCCGTCCCACGAGTTGTCTGTCTCAGGCCGATCCCCCCACTCGATCGCGTTCTTCAGCAGCGCCGGGACCGAATAGTTGTGCTCGGGCGTCGAGAAGAGGACGGCGTCCGCCTTCCTGATTGCTTCCTTGAATTCGCTGACTATCCTGGGCGGCTCCGTTTCGAGGTCCTGGCTGTAGAGCGGCAGGCCGGAGACGTCGAAGGTCTCCAGCACCACCCCGGGAGGCACTAACTCTTTCGCCGCTTCGAGGAGAGCGGTGTTGTAGGAGTTCCTCCGTGCACTTCCTGAAATTCCCAAGATCCTCATAGTCCCGCCCCTCGAGTTGGGCCTCCTCTCCAGCACCTCGGTGACCATCCCTTGTCCCTGCAGCTGTGGGAAGAAAGCATCTCGATATCAACTTACTCTCCCGCCGCGCCTTTCTCCTGACTCTCAGTCAGTCCAAGAACCTGAAGACAAGCAGCGAACTTGGCCTCAACCTACCTGCAGGAATCGACGTCGAAGGCGAGAACAGGTGGACTATTCTCATTCAGAACGCTTCATCAGGTGCGTTTGGCTTGGACAGGCCTCAATCCTCGTGAGGGCGGTATTGAGATAGGCTTCAAACTGCAAACCCTTAAGATAGACAATCAGATCAACGCTTTCAGATTGCCTAATTCCTCGAACTCGGGGGGTCTCATTACTGGAGACCTTGGCGTGCGTCGTCAGAACGAGATTAGGGCGACCAAGTGCGCAAAATGCGGCAAAGAGATTCCTGTAGGGCAAGATGTGAAGAAGGGCTTCTTGATGAAGAAAAGCTATCACATGGAATGCGCCAGCTGAGAGACTCCACCTGAATAGGTCTTCCATGTCCGCTCGCGGTCGAACGCCTCTAAGCCAAAGATTCTACAGAACCTTCTGGAGGCAAGCCCTTATCATTCCATGAGCGCGGCACGATGACATCCATGAGTGAAGACGCCCAGAGGCTCGCCTTCGTCGTCCAGAAGCACAAGGCGACCACCTTACACTACGACTTCCGGCTCGAGATCGGAGGAGTGATGCCGTCGTGGTCCATCCCCAGGGGTCCCTCACTCGAGAGCGGCGTGCGGCGCCTCGCGATGCCGACTTCCAACCACAGTCTAGAGTACCGCCATTTCGAGGGGGTCATCGCCGGCGGGAAATACGGGGCCGGGCCGGTCATGATCTGGGACGAGGGGACCTACGTCCCCGAAATCGAAGTGAGCAAGGGAATGAGGAGAGAGGTCACAACGAGAGAGGAGGCTGAGGAGGTGGCGAAGGCGGACATGAAAGAAGGAATTCTGAAGTTCCGCCTCTACGGGAAGAAGCTGCGGGGCTCCTTTGCGCTCATCAGGACGGCGGGCTTCCGGGGTAAGGAGTCCTGGCTGTTGATCAAGCACGACGACGAATTCTCCAAGCAGGGATACGACGCCAAGGACTATGACTTCTCCGCCGTCAGCAACCGTACCCTTGCGCAGATAGCCGGCCAGACCGAGATCATGCATCCTCAGACCGAACAGAAGACGAAGGAAGAATCCCGCCCTCAGCGAACAGGAAAGATAAGAGCCTGAGCGACTGCCTGTTATCCGAGCCTATTGCAGGCTGCTCTCCACGTAGTTGTGGATGACCTGTCGGAGGGCTTCCAGCGGCACCGCCCCGTTGCAGAGGAGCGCATCGTGGAACTTCCGAATGTCGAACCGCCCGCCCAGTCTCGCCTTCGCATCCTGGCGGAGCCGCACTATCTCCAGTTGCCCCGTCTTGTAGGCCAGGGCCTGACCCGGCCAGGCGATGTACCTGTCCACCTCATTCACGATGTTGTTCTTCGCCAACGCCGAGTTCTCGAGCATGAATTCGATTGTCTGCGCTCGTGTCCAGCCCTTCGCGTGCATGCCTGTGTCCACTACTAGGCGGCACGCCCGCCAAGAATCGTACGAGAGGATGCCTATCCGGTCGAGGTCTGAAGAGTAGAGCCCCATCTCGTCTGAGAGTCGTTCGGTGTACAGGCCCCACCCCTCCACGAAGGCGGTCACACCACTGTGCTTCCGGAACTCGGGAATTCCCTCGAGCTCCTGGGCGATTGCGATCTGCAAGTGGTGGCCTGGGATTGATTCGTGGTATGCGAGAGCTTCGGCCTCGTAACGCGGTCGCGTCTCTGGGGCGGAGGTGTTGATGTAGTACCGCCCGGGTCTCGAACCGTCCGTTGCGGGCTGCATGTAGTACGCGACTGTGGAGTACTTCTCCTCATGCTCCTCCATCCGGACGACCTCGCAGTCAGTCTTCGGCGGGCGGCCAAACCACTTCGGAATCGCGGCCTTGGCCTTTGAGAGGGCTGCCTCCGCCTTGGCTGCGACTTCATCCCTGCTGGAGAAGTAGAGCGTTGGGTCTGTCCGGAGCCGCTGGAGAATCTGCTTCCTGTCGCGCGTGCCGAAGACCTTCTCGCCGAGCTCTACCATCTCCCCGTTGATCCTCGCTACCTCCTTCAGGCCGGTTTGGTGCAGCTCTTCGGGGGTGAGGTCGAGCGAGGTGTGGACGCGAATCAATCGGGAATAGGCCTCTAGACCATTAGGGACGTGGAGTATCCCTGGCTTCTCCTGGGGCCGGGCCCGAGGAAGTGTCTCGGACTTCAGAAACTCCAGATATCGCGCGTAAGCAGGGCGGATCGATTTCTGCACGGCGGCCGTCACCCCGCTCTTGAACCTGATGCGGTCGGCCTTCGGCCAGTCCTCGTGCGCGACCGCGGTCGGACGCACGAATGCCCAATCCTCGTTGTGTTTTGCGAGGAGATCCTCGATTTCGTTGATGACCTTCTCCACTAGGGCCCTGACCGCGATCTTCCCTTCCCCCGACCCGCGTCTGAGGTTCGCCATGTGGTCATCGAGGAACTGGCCTACGGAACGCCAGCGCTCGACCATAGCCCGGCCCTCCTCGACGCTGCGCACTGGCTGGAACGACTCGATGTTCTGGAGCTGAACTTGCGGTCCCCCATTCGGGTCGACCGTCCAATCATCAAGGCCGCAGGAAAGGTAGTCGATCTGGGCCCTCACGTCGACCAGAAGTGCGGTCAGCGTCAGCCTGTCCACATCGGAAAGGGCGTCTCCCCTGACGCTCCTGCAGCGCTGAAGTATCGACTCGTATTGTTTCTGGACACGGAGGCGACCCTCTGGGGTAATGTCCCGGAGCAGGTCGTCGTACCGCCGGTCCCCGATTGACGTGGCGAGGATCGGCTCTTCTGCTAGCCGCGCCTCCCAGTACTCCCTAGCCAGAGTTGACAGGGCCTCATCGGGTTCCACTGGCATTCTCACTTCACTCTTCCCTGCACAGAAGACACTAGAGTGGTTCCGTCGATTATTATGCCTTGGCGTCGCGTAAGATTTTCGCTAGTCGAAGCCCCGATGAATCGACCGTCAGGAAGGGCATCAGATTAATAACCGACAGGCACGACGAGCAACCCGATATGGGGAAGAAAGGACGAGAGATCGTCAAGGCTAATCTGAAAGAGGTCATCAAGGACCTCACCACTGCGTACTCGGACGAGTGGCTGGCGCACTACCAGTACTGGCTCACGGCAAAATGGATCAGAGGCATGGATGCGGACACTCTGAGACCCGTGCTCGAAGAGCAATCGATGGATGAGCTCGGGCACGCAAAGAAGCTGGCAGGGAGGATCATCCAGCTCGGCGGGACGCCCGTCATGCATCCTTCCCAGTTGCTCGAAAAGTGCGGCTGCGGCTACAAGGAGCCGCCGAAGGACCGAGCAAACCTCAAGCGGGTCATTCAGGACGTGCTCGTCGCCGAGGCCTGTGCCATTGAGTTCTACGCCAAGATGGCGGAGAAGTACAGGACTACGGACGTGGTGACGCACGAGCTGTTCGAAGATCTTCTCATGGACGAGGTCGACGATGAAGAGCAGTGGGAGAAGTTCCTCGAAGGACTCTAACGCATCAACACATCGCATGTGACGCCACCCGCTCCAGCTGCCCGCGTCTCGGACTACCAGACTTCCGACCGAAATAGAGCCCGAGCTTAAGATGCGTACATCCCCACCAAGCGCCGTGGGAGAACAGCGGTCGCTCTTCCAGCACAGCGACTTCATGAAGCTCTGGGTCGGGCAGTCGATTTCGTCCTTCGGTTCGCAGTTCTCACCCTTCGCAATCCAGATGATCGCGGTGTCCACCCTGGGGGCGACGAGTTTCCAGCTGGGGATCCTCTCCTTCCTGAACACCCTCCCCTTCCTGACGCTCGGGCTCCTGGTCGGGGTCTACGTCGACCGGCACAGGCGGCGGAGAATAATGATCTTCGCCGACTTCGGGCGGGCCCTCATCCTCTTCCTGATTCCGCTCTCCGCCTTCGTCTACGTCGTGACGATGAATCTTCTCTACCTGGTGACCTTCGTCGCGGGAGTTCTGACAGTCTTCTTCGAGATTGCTTACCAGACCTATCTCCCGAGCCTGGTCGACAGGAGCCAGATTGTCGACGCCAACAGCAAGCTCCAGACTACCGCTTCGACCGCGGGGACCTTGGGGCCGAGCATCGCCGGCTTCATCATCCCCATCGTCACGGCCCCAATCGCCTGCCTGGGCGACGCCTTGGGCTATGTTTCTTCCGTGGCCTCCCTCACACTCATCAAGAAGCCCGAGTTCATCGACACCTCCCGAGCCCACGCGCCCGTCGTCAAGGACATCAGGGAGGGGCTGCGGGTTGTCCTGAGGGACACCAGACTCCGGTCCCTCGCCGCCTGTACCGCGACCGCCAACCTGGCCTCAAGCGCGTGGGGCGCGATTCTCTACAAGTATTTCCTTCAGAACCTGAACATGTTACCGCAGGAAATAGGCTTGATCTTCACCATCGGGGGCGCCGGCGGCGTACTGGGTGCCCTGACAGCGATGAGGGTGACGAGGCGCCTGGGGGTCGGGAGAGTCATCGTACTGGGCATGCTCCTCAACGGCGTCACGGTCCTCCTCTACTTCGCCATCCCGAACACGGATTTCTATCAGCGTTCCTACTGGCTCTCGCCTTCGTTCTACCTACTCTCTGCTTCTTTCTTCGTTATGACCTTCGGCGTCCTCTTGTACAACATACCACAGGTCAGCTACAGGCAGTCCCTCGTCCCTACTGAGATTCAGGGCCGCACGAACGCCACGATGAGGACCATAGTGTGGGGCATCTTGCCCCTCGGCGGTCTCCTCGGCGGAATCCTGGGGGAGGTCGTAGGGGTCCACGAGGCCATCGGCTTGGCGACAGCCCTGGGGGCCTTTGCTTTCCTCTGGGTGCTCCTGTCGCCGGTGAGGCAGATCAAGGAGTTTCCGACCTCCCCGGAGGCAGTCGGGTGACGACGGGTAGACTGACTCTGGCTGAGTCAACCACACTTTACTGACCTGCCCCTCTTAGTAAAGAGATATATACCGATATAACCAAGGGGGTAAAGGTGTATTTACTTGGACGATGAACTCGACGAAGCCAAGGCAGAGCTGAGGGACGAGATCAGGTTGCTCAGAGAGGACATCAGGCGTGAAGTCCTGAGCGCCATCCGAGGGGCCGGCGGCGAGTCCATCAAGGTCGAGCTCGGACGGAGCGACGTCGAGCAGACCGAACCGTCGTCGGTGGTCGCCAAGGATCTGGTCAAGCTCATCCGCGAGAACGTGAGGTCCAGCCTGGTGGAGCGGGGCGAACGGGCGGTCGACGACCTGGTCGGAGGGATGCCCGAGGACAGCGCGGCCGAACTCCTGAAGTCTCTCGCCAACACCGAGAGGCTCAAGATCGTCAAGCTCCTCTACCTGTCTGACAAGACCTTCTCCGACCTGAAGAACGCGACCGCGCTCGAAGGGGCTTCCGTTTCGCACCATCTGAAGAGCTTGCTCGGGATGGGGCTGATCTCGCACGGCGACGAAGGAGGATATCAGCTCACGAAGAGGGGCAGGCTTCTCGTCAGGACGCTTGCCTTGATGAACGAAGCATTGGGAGGCGAGAAGGTTGATTGAGATAGGACACGAACGACACTCCGCATTCTTCACTCGCAGGGTAGCGTCCGCCTTCGGCACGATGGCAGCGCTGCTCCTGCTTGTCTGGCTGGTAAGGGGAATCCTCTCCATCTCTGCGTACTCGACCGAGATCTTGGTAGCGAGCTTCGGCTTGATCTTTCTGAGCCGGGCATTCAGCACCAGGACGCGCTTCGGGGCTGGGCGCGCAGTCTCGAGCTTCTTGGGCAACGTCGCGATAGGCTGCATCGTAATCGTCATCGCGATATGGTTCCTGGGCTGGGTCGCTTCCCTCCAAGGAAACTCACTGACAGAGTTCTCCAACGCGGTTCCCGACCTCGTCATAGCCGCAATCTCGACTGGACTGCTCGCTTATGTCATCCGAGAGCTGACCCCTCGCAGAGAGAATCCCTTTGCGGGCGGGCCCCCCATCCTGGTCCGTGCAGACTCCGGCGTCAAGGCGGGGAAGACGACGGTGTCTGCCAAGGCCGACACGATCGCGCTCCCTATGACGAGGTGGGGGAAGACCGTGGGCTGCGTTCTCTTCGGCGACGTCAAGGCCTCCTTCGAAACGCCCATGGGACCAGTGACGGCCTCTTTCACAAGACCGATGACGACCTTCGGGATGCCCTTCAGGGGCGACAAGGCGGGAAAGGACGACGTGTCGAGGCTCACCGGGAAGGACGCGGACCAGCTAATTCAGGAGGCCCGAATCGATCCCAAGATGACGAGGCTGAACGGTGACGGCCACAGCGTGGACCTACCCTTCGTGCATGTGGAAAAGGACGGGTTCGGGGAGTCGGTCGACGTCGGGCCGATCAGCGTCAGGAAAGGCCCGGAAGGGGAGACGGTTCGGATCGGGTCGCTGACATTCGACTCGGAAGGAAACGGTGATCACTACACATCCTGGTTCGCACGCGGCGGTCAGGATTCGTCGTTCCTCAGCGTGTCGGACGAAGAGGCCTCAGCCAAGTGGAACGGGAATTCCTTGTGGATGAAGGGCGATTCGATGAGGCTGACAACTGGGGCCGATGGTTTCTTCTACTCGCCCACGGAGGTCAGGACGTTCTCACCCCTGCACACACTGAACGTGGCGAATCAGAAGATGACCCTCAACACGAGGAAGTTCACACTGAACGTCACGGCAGAAAGAGTCGTCCTCAGGGCCGAGAGCGGCTCGAAGAGCACCGACTCTCCCGCCCTCGCCCAGGACCTCAGGAACCTCTTCACCGAGGAAGCGAAGAAGCACATCCAGGAGGTCATGAAGGGTGTGCCCATCGACCTCGACGAGATGCTCTCGAGCACCGAGGAGGTCCTCAAGAAGTATGATTGAGGCCGGAGTTTCCGATCAGACGAAGATCCTCGATGGAAGCCATCAACAGGCGAACGTCGTCGAGGTTTCGAATCTGGGAAAGACCTACCCAGGCGGGACCGAGGCTCTGCATGACGTCTCCTTCAGCATAGAACGCGGTCATGTCTTCTGCCTCCTGGGACGGAACGGAGCGGGGAAGACGACCCTGTTGCGGATACTCGCGACCCAGCTACAGCCCAGCACAGGCCGAGCGACTGTTTTCGGCCTTGACGTCCCGCGCGAAGCAGAGAAGGTGAGGACGAGGATAGCTGTCCTCCCGCAAGAGGCCCGCCCGCAGATGATGCTCTCCGCTTTCGACCACGTCCGGATGATGTGCCTCATCCGTGGCATGCCTCGGGCAGAGGCTACGCGGCGAGCGAACCAGATCCTGGAGCAGTTCGACCTCTGGGAGCACCGTAACAAAGTCTGCGCCGACCTATCAGGCGGCATGAGACAGCGGGTCCTCCTGTGCATGGCCCTCATAGCCGACCCCGAACTCCTCTTCCTCGACGAGCCTACAATCGGGCTCGACCCACTCGGGCGTCGCCAGGTGTGGGCCGCCATTCGACGACTGACCAAGGCTGGCACCACCGTGCTCTTGACGACACACTACATGGACGAGGCCGAACACCTCGCCGACAACCTGGCGATCATCGAGAAGGGCAGGGTCGCCTTCCTCGGAACCGTAGACGAAGCAAAGGATGTCGCTGGCGTCGGGATGCGGATGATCGTCGAACCCCTGGTCAATGGAGGCCAGCGCGAGGTCTTGCATCCTTCATCGAACGAGGAGATACTGAAGATCGTCGAACGGAGCGTACGGGAAGGTCTCAAGGTCACGTTTCAGCCGCCGAGCCTCGAGGAGGCGTTCATCAACATCGTTGGAGGTTCGATTGACGATGAAGCTTAATGAAGTTCTGTACATCGGGCTCTGGGATTCTCTCCCGTTTCTCCGAGACCCAACGCTCTTCGTGATTCTCTCCGGAATTGCGTTCTTCCCGGTGCTTTTCCTCGCCCTCTTCACAGGCAGCGCCGCGCTCCCTGCCCTCGTCGGCGCCGCCGTAATGTCCCTGGCCTTCCTCGGTCTGGGCGTCGCACAGTCAGTATACTACAACAAACACTGGTTCAGGTTTCAGGACATCCTGGTGGCGTCGCCCGTCTCCGCGCTTTCCTACGCACTTGGCCTCTCTTTCAGTTCCTTGATCGGGTCAACTCCAGCGCTCGTGCTCTCTTTCTCAATCCTCATCTACTACGTACCGATCGCACCGCTAAACTTCCTGGCCGTGCTCGCTATTGCCGCGCTGATGTGGCTCGGGCTGGTATTCATCGGGTATACGATTGGGCTGTCTGTGAAGAACACGCGTAAGGCGAACTCGCTCCCACAGATTCTGGGTTTTCTCCTCGGATTCCTCCCACCGGTGTACTACCCGCTAAGTCTCCTTCCCGCATCTTTGCGTCCCGTCGCAATGCTGGTGCCCACTACTGAAGCAGCACAGCTGGCCAAGTACTACTTTGGTCTCCTCCCTACTTCTCTCTCCCAGACCGAGATCTTCTTGAGCTGGGCGTACCTTCTGGGCTTCGTCGTCCTGATGGCCTTCATAACAGCGCGGAAGGCGCATTGGGTCGACCCCTGAGGCTCCCGCCACGGGATTGGGTTGGCGTAAGGGTTCGCTGAACGTATGGATGCCAATGGCCGACAACGCACTCGATTCACGCTGAAAATCACCGCGGAAAGGGTCGTTCTCAGAGCCGAGAGCGGGTCGAAGGGCACCGAGGGATTCTCAAGAAGTGTGATTGACGCGTTGGTCTCTGGCCTAGCGAAGGCCTGAAGACGAACTGAAGGGCTGAAGCTTTGACTATTGTCACAGCAGCGAGCCCCCGGGCAATGTAGAAGTGTGCAGTCGCCGGGACTTCCGCACAATGAACTGGTCGGAAAGACTCTGGACTTGGTTCCGAACACGCTGACAGACATGCTCACGGAAACACTTGCGGTGCAAAGAGGTCCGACATAGGCGTGACAGCGGCGTCGTTCTGTCCCAGGTTCCCCACCTTCAGGAGAGCCTCTACGGTGGCCAGCAGAGAGTAATGCGAGTACTGGACCAGGGAGACGTATCCCGGTACAGCGAACGGCGAGACCAAGACACAGAGCACTTTGCCGCCGTCGTTCGGACCGAATCCCGTGTTGGCGCTCCCCTCGTCGTATGTGATGAAGAGGGCTGTCGAGGAGAACGAATTCGAGTTGATTATCTTCGGGACCACCGATGAGAGCCACCGGTCACCGGTCGAAAGCGGGCAGCTGTGGGCATCATCGCAAATGTTAGGCGTGACGAACGAGAAACTAGGAAGTTTCCCTGCCCCAAGATCACTCCAGAACTGGTCGAAGGAGACCACGCGCGAGTTGCAATAACTCGAGGTGACCCCCGTTCCGTCGTTGCCGGTTATCATATGAAAATAGACAAAGGGATTGTGCTTGGGAACGTACAGCCCGTCGGGGCTGTTCACCTGAGAGCAGTTCACCGGCATCGATTCCGCATACTCCTTCCAGGAGAGCCCGTGCTCATCCAGCACGTTGGTCAAGCTCGGGAATGCGACGACGCACTGGGAAGGCAGGCAGTCCGAGGAGACGCCGAATGTCGCCCCCCCGATCATCGCAAGGTAGTTCGGGAGGGAGGGGTGAGTGGCAGCATAGTAATTGGCCGCCGAAGCGTAATGTGAGGCGAGATAGTTCTGGTAGGGGGCCTCAGAGCTTCCAACGATGCTACTGTACTCCTCGTTCTCCATCACGATCACGACAACGTGGCTAATCGGCCCCGTCGAGACCGAGGATATTGTCGTGGTGATGGTCGACGAGGTCGCTGCGGACGTTGTCGAGGCGACACCAGGGCCCGGGCCTTGGGTTTCAATCGAAATGACGTAGGTCCCCGCCACTGCAAGCGCGATGGTCAGGTACAAAGCAACGTGACGGAGGCTTCGGTTCATTCTCAGGGGCGGTTTGTGGTGTACGCATATAGAAGCATAGCGCGCGCGAATTGTTGTCGAAATGTCAGCATCCCAACCGGTGATTGCGAGCACTCTAGCCCGTGAGACGGAAGAAGCGTGCGGTCGCCGAGCATCGCACCTTAGGTTCAAATCGCGCACATTAACGACAATGCAGACGGGCCCTTAACTTCGAATGAGTTCTTATATCGGGTGACCAATCCTGAATGTGCGATAGTAGAAATGTCTCTTGAAGTAGCACGAGTGAGTGAAATCCCTATCGGAACGATGAAACGCGTCACCGCATTCGACGAAAGCATCGTTCTTTCCAATGTCGGTGGCAAGATATATGCGACCCAGAGCGACTGCGGTCACCAGAGGGCGAGCCTCGCGAGGGGAACCTTGGAGGGTGGCATCGTCACTTGTCCGCTTCACGGAGCAAAGTTCGACGTGACCACGGGGAAGAACGTTGGGGGTATCCAGATGAGAATGTCCCCTGAGATTATGCAAAAGATGCCACCAGAAGTCATTGCCATGTTCCAGAAGACAGGCGAGATAATGGCTGAGATTGACATCAAACCACTAAGAACGTACGAAGTCAAAGTGAAGGGAGATTCTATCTACCTCGACAGGTAGGCTGACACTCTCCAACCTCTCGACGAGGATCTTCTTCCTGCTGTGAAGTGCCCTGAACTCTTCAGCTTTCTCCGCCTGATTCTTCAATCGGGTTGAATGTAGCATTTAGTGAAATAAACCTTCACGGGACAAGAACTCCCGTCGAAAGCACCTGTCTCTCAGAGACCGAAGTAATGTCAGACGTCCGAGGTTCGCTCTTCGTTAGCTGCTTGACTCTCATTTCTATTTCATCCCTGATCTTCCGCACGTCATCGATTGACTTTCCCTCAGGGTCTGGGAGATTCCAGTCCACAAGTTTCTTCTGCATCCGGGCGAGCATGGGCCTCGGACACACCTCCTCAACTGAGCATCCCATCGTGACGACCAGACTTGCCTCGGTGATCATCTCAACAGTCAGCATCTTCGGAGTTCCTGAAGAAAGGTCAATCCCCCTCTCTTTCATCACATAGACTACTACCGGATTGACCTTCGCAGCGGGAACTGTGCCTGCGCTCGACGCTTTCAGACCGTATTTCTTTGCAAAAGCCTCAGCCATCTGACTTCTGCCCGCGTTGTGCACGCAAACAAACAGTAACCTCCTTTCACCTACAAGTGCCAACCTGTCAGCCTACGTTATCATCTTCTTGAGTAGACCTACGGCTCTGGTGGGCCTGTTCTTCACGCTTGTAGTAATGTTCAGCCTGCAGGGCAACTACTTCGTCCAGCTCCCAATGGACATATTGCGAGTAGCGATTCCTCTGGTCGCCTACTTCGCCCTCATGTTCGTGCTGTCTTTCCTGTTGTCTTGGAGGCTGGGGTTCGAGTTCAGGGGCAGGAAGCCGCGTGCTGGCGGTCCTTCTGTTGCTTGCTGGGGTCCTCTTTGTCGCATCGCAATTGGTTACCGACCTTCTTCAAGCCCTCTTGTTCGGAGGCGGCTCATATGTGGTCGGATTCACCACATATTCACTGTGGAAGCTAGACGTCAACAAAGTCGCCGCTGACATCGGAGTAGTCTTCCTCTTCCTCCCGCTCTTTATAATCGTCGCCACAGCGCCTTATTCCAGCCCCTCACAGAACATCACCGCAGCAACCAACTGGCTGGTGGCATACGTTCAGGGGTTGCCCGCTTCCATTCTGGGAGACATAGGGGGGAGTGCCGCTGCCGCATTGCTTGGAATGGGCGGGTTCTAAAACCAATGAGCGATGAGTAACCAAGCACCGGCAAAATCCGAATAGTTGGCTTAATAGTCAGCCAGTGTGAGAATGGGATATGAGTTACAGAGGGGGAGCGCCTGTCTGGGTCTACAAGCAGCAACAAAGCGCACTCGAAAGTGAAATCTGGACTCTTCAAAGAAGGGTCCAGACTCTTGAGACCGAGAACACAGACCTCAAGAAACAGGTTGACGAACTCACAACCAAGCTAAATGAATGTAAGAAGCGACTTGGCTCGAAGTGAGTTAGTCAACCGCTTCTCATCTCTCTGTACACACAGGCGCGCCCTCTCGACATCGTGTCCCGAAGTAGCACGACCTCCCTGGGTAAGTAACCTAGGGCTGAAGTTAACCCAGCCTGGGAGGTGGTGCTACATCGCAGTCCTTGTGCGTGAACGCGAACGATCCTGCCTACAGGCGCAGCCTCTAAGGAGAGAGAGATGAAGGGGTGCGGTCGCCGGGATTTGAACCCGGGTTACAAGCTTGGAGGGCTTGTGTCCTAGACCAGGCTGGACGACGACCGCACGAGGTCCGGACCCGCCCTGACTCTTTTTAATCGTTGGTTAGTCCCGCGGCTTTCTCGACCTCGTAGACGACCCTCGAGGCAACAACGTGAGCTTCCAACGGCCTTTCGTGAATTCTCACTAACTCGTCCACCAGCGCGAGCGTCTCCTGCGAGAAGTGCCCGTGAGGAAAGCCTCCCACGACTACGCATGGTTTCTTCGCTGCCACAATCGCCTTCGCCAGCTCCTCCGGCCCACTCTGCCGACCCTGCACCGATAGACCGAAGACCCTGTCAGGAGAGATCGTCTTTCGCAGCAGCTCCGGAATCCCGGCCCCATACGCCTTCACGAGTCCTTCATCAGACATCTCGGAGAGCAGCTTCTCGACCAGCCCCCTGAACCTGAAATAGCTCTTGGGGATCCGCGTCTTCTCGGCCAGCTCGAGGACCACGTCCTGGTTCGTGTGGATGAAGACACTCACGGAGCCGTCCAGGTACAGAGGCGTCCCTGTCACGCTCAGCAGCGCGGCATGGACCAGGTCAGGCCGCCCCCTCTTCTCCGAGTCCCTGAGCCTTCCCATCGAAGAGTGATGAAGACTCCTATCAAGCAGGATTCGCGATGCGTCGACTCCCCTTCTCCTGGAATCGTTGACCACCGCTGGGCTTCTCAGGATTTCTTTCGGCACGAGCTCGATCGCGGACTCGGCGAATACGAAGTTGAGCTTCACGGGGAGCGGACTCAACGGGTATGGTTAAGACCTTTGGCAGAAGCCTTCTGGGCGTGAAGACGCGGAAGGCCGCCCGGGAGGAGGCAGCAGAGCTCGTCAGGCAGCTCACGGAATCCTCCGTCAGCCTCGCTCGGAAGGATCTTGGGATGGCGAAGGAGCAGGCGGCTCTGGCCCGAAGGGTCAGGCTCAGGTTCAACATCAGGCTCGATTCCTCCCTGAAGAGGTACACATGTCGCGGCTGCAAGAGCCTCATCGTGCCCGGCGTAAATGCCCGCGTCCGACTGGGGCACGGCAAGCCTGCAGCAATCCACATCACATGCTCTGAATGCGGACGCGTAAATCGAAAAATCCTGAGGAGGCCTTATATACGCTCAGGCGAGGTCGGGAAATCCGATTCGTGAGACAATGGTAAGTGCCCGCGATGTCCCTTCAGACAAGCTCATCGGCGCCCTGACCGAACAGGTCAAGAGCCTGCCCGGGATAAAAGAGCCTGAGTGGGCTCACTTCGTAAAGACGGGTTCTCACGCTGAACGGCCGCCCGAGAACCCCGACTGGTGGTACACCAGAGCGGCATCGCTTCTGAGAAAGCTCTACCTCCACGGCCCGGTCGGCCTCAGCGACCTCGAGCGCGTCTACGGAGGGTCCAAAGCAGTGGCATACTTCCCCAAGCACCACAGGGACGCAGCGGGGTCCCCGATCAGGAAAGTCCTGGCACAGCTGGAACAGGCCGAGCTGGTGGTCAAGACGCCGAAGGGCAGGATACTCACCCCGAAGGGTCGGGCCATGCTCGACAAGGCTAGCAGAGAAATCTTCGTAACCATCAGTGAAGCAGACAAATCACTCGCGAGGTACGGCTAGTGATGTCCGAGCCGCCGCAGGAATCTGCTGGCCGAGAGGTCACAGAAAAGAAGGCGATGAGGGAGGGCGTCCTCAGGATGGCGCTGACATCGGAAGCAAGGCAGAGGCTCGCCAACGTCAAGATGGTCAAGCCTGAGCTCGCTTCATCCATTGAGGAATACGTGATACAACTCGCCTCTAGCGGGAGACTCAAGAGAGCCCTCGACGACGAGCAGGTGAAGCAGATGCTTGTGGCGCTCCAGGGCAAGAAGCACGAGATCAAGATTAGGAGGGCATAGCATGGCAAGAGTGAAGGACACTTCGAAGAAGAATAGGCTCCTAAAGGAGGGAAGGAGGGGAAGGTCAGTCCCCACCTGGGTCATCGCAAAGACCAACAGGCACGTAAGGTCCAATCCGCAGAAAAGGAACTGGAGGCAGCGCAAGCTGAAGCTCAAGTGATAGCCGATGTCGGAAGAGAAAGAGAAAGTCGAAGCCCTTACCAGGACCTACATGGTCCCTCTTGGCGTGGCCTTCGAGGCCCCACCGTACAGAAGGTCCAAGGTCGCGATACGGATAATCAAGGAGTTCGCCACCAGACATATGAAGGCAACCGAGGTCAGCATAACGGAGGAGGTAAACAAGCAAATCTGGTCCCGGGGAATCAAGAACCCGCCGAGGCGGATCAGGCTTGACATGGAGAGGGACGAGGACGGAATCGTTTCCGTGAAACTCCCTCCAAAGTCAGAACCAGTGTAATCAATGGGTCTCCATCTGGTCGACATCTACCGCAGTCCCAACGTAGGCGTCTTCCTGAAAGCTAACGACAGGTTCATCTTAGTTCCGAAGGGCCTGGCCCAGACGAAGTGTGAGAAGCTCTCGACTAGCCTCGATGTTACAGCTGTCCCAACTTCGATAGCCGAGTCCAGGCTTCTCGGTCCGCTCGTCTCAATGAACAACAGCGGCATCCTAGTCTCCAGACTGGCGGAATCCACCGAGTTGACAGAGATCAGGTCGGCGACAGGTATGAACATCTCGAGGTTCGATTCGAGGTTCACGGCTGTGGGCAACCTCGTGGCAGCCAACGACAAATTCGCAATCGTGTCACCGGTTCTCGACGCGAGCGCCGTTTCGCAGGTGAAGGATGTGCTAGGGACCGAGGTGGAGCAAATGCCGATCGGGGAGTACACACAGGTCGGGTCCCTCATCGTAGCGACCAACAGGGGTGCGGCAGTCTATCCCGGACTCAACGAACAAGAGGTAGACAGGATCGGGGGCCTGTTCGGGGTCGAAGCTCATCCGACATCTGTCAACCGCGGCGTCCCCTACGTAGCCTCAGGCGTAGTCGCGAACTCGAAGAACGCGGTAGTGGGTAGCCAGACGACCGGACCCGAGCTTGTCTTTATAACAAGGGCGCTGAGCGTCTGAAAAATCAAGGCCATTCTCAATGAGCAAGCAGCCGACCGCAGATGAGACCATCAATGCGCTGGTAGTCGAGATCAGGATCCTCGAGAGCACCTACAACGAGCTGAGTGCCCGCCAGAACCTCCTGGAGCGAGCCCTCGTGGAGAACCGGGCGGCCCTCGACGCCCTCACCGGCCTCGGGGACAAGCCTCAGCAGGAGGTCCTCATGCAAATCGGCGGAGGGGCGTTTCTGCATTCTCCGCCCCCATCTACTGACAAGGTCCTGGTCAGCGTCGGCGCCAATGTTGTGATCGAAAAGCCGAAGGCCAAGGCAGTCGCACTCCTCGAAGATAGGAGCAGGGATGTCGAGAAGACGGTCATGTCGATCGCAGGCCAGAGGAACGAACTAGCTCAGAGGCTCAATTCGGACCGACAAGTCCTCAACTCCCTCGTATCGCGCCAGAGCGAGGATTGACCCGCACTTGTTCGAGAGGCTGAAACAGGCCTTCTCAGCCGTCACGAGCGCGGTTCGTGAAAAGGAGCTTACGGAGGCGCAGCTTGACAACGTCATCTTCGACTTCCAGCTTTCACTAATCGAGAGTGACGTGGCCCAGAGCGTAGCCGAGGCTCTGACCCATGAGGTCCAGAAGAGTCTAGTTGGAACAAGGGTCGACCGGTCGACAGACCCCTCAGAGGTTGTCGGGGAACACCTGACAACGACGCTCGAAGCGGCATTCGCAAAAGCTGGGAGGGTCGACCTCCTCGAGAACATCAAGGAGAAAAAGAGGGCTGGTGAACCGTACGTGATCCTCTTCCTCGGCATAAACGGGACAGGGAAAACGACCACCATCTCGAAGGTCGCCAGCTACCTGAAGAAGAACGACATTTCTGTGGTCTGTGCAGCGGGTGATACTCACAGGCCCGGGGCGATAGAACAGCTGACCGAGCACGCTGACAGGCTTTCGATGAAGACTGTTTCTCAGAGGTACGGGGCCGACCCTGCGGCCGTCGGGAGGGACGGGATTCTGTATGCCAAGGCACACCATATCGACTGTCTCCTGATCGATTCAGCCGGCAGGATGCAGACCAACCAGAACCTGATGGAAGAGATGTCCAAAATAGCTAGGGTGGTCAGGCCCGACTTCAAGATGTTCATCGCCGACGCCCTAACTGGGAACGACGCCGTCTCGCAGGCAGAACTCTTCAACGAGCATGTCGGGTTCGATGGGGTCATCCTGACCAAGGCCGACGCCGATGTGAGGGGAGGGGCTGCGTTGTCGATAGTCTACTCCACAGGAAAGCCGATCCTCTTCTTGGGCGTTGGCCAGGGCTACGACGACCTGGTTCCCTTCGATACGCAGAAGTTCCTAGGCTCTCTCCTGAAATAGGGTTTAGTCCGGCAGAAGGACTTCCCTGGGATATGTCTTCTTGGCCGCCTTTGCCTCTCGCAGACGGTGACTCTCAGGCCCTGATCACCTCTAGGCCGAACTGTGAAGCGAACCCCAGGATCCTGTCCTTGTGAGCCCCCAGGCCCTTCCAGTCAAGTAGCGCGTACTTCACCGGCGTAGTTGTCCTCTGGAGCATCTGCCCTACCATCTTTTCATCCACGTGCTCCAGGGCGTACTTCGGTGCCACGAAGGACACTGCTATTTCCTCCTCGATGACGAACCTCGTGAACTTCTCAGGGTAGTGAGTCCCACCGAAACCGATCGCCGCCTTGCTCCAGATGGTCTTCTCCACTAGGCTCTCGATGAGAGCCTCGCCCACAACGGCGGCCGCCTTTGCATCGCCCCATTGTTTCTCGGAGGACCCGAGCTCTACGAAGAGGACGGGCTTCTGGAGAGACGTAGGTCCGTGGTGTGTAGCCTCCATAGTAACCTCATACCCGCCGAGCTTCTCCTTCCTCTTCGACAACGAAATCAGGTAGTTCTTGAGGAGCGACGGGTCCGACCTGCCCAGTTCTCTCGCAACCCCCCCGGACTTCGCTTCGTCCGAGAAGTTCCCGGTCGTGTGGGCCGTGAGCGACGCTATCCCGGACTCTGCGCTGTGTCTTGAGAGGAAGATGTACGCCTGTGGGTTGAAGAACCTGTCCAGGTCCGGAGGAAAGGCGATCTCACCTTCGAAGAACGCGAGCAGGAACGACCCCCTCTGGTAGACAGACTTGCCCAGAAGGCTCACTCCAGTAGACTGGAAACCCTGTCCCTCGATCAGCGATTTCGCAAGGGTGGCCGAAGCCAGGTCAGTAGAAGAAGCAATGATCACGGTCGCGGGTTCGCCTTGGGAAATCATGCAGAGCGTATGGATCTACCCGGTATTAACCCTGGACCGCTGGTGTCGTGTCATGTACCACTAAGACATATTAACCGCACAGGTGAATCGGGCCAAAGCCGAAAATGGGTTTCAGGGATTTTCTCTCATCGGTCGCCGCGATATTCAGGCTCGCCCACAAGAGCGACAGGGACGAGTTCTCCCTCTATCTTAAGATGGTCGCCCTGGGCATGGCGGTGGTCGGGGTCATCGGCTTCCTAATCAAACTGATCGGGAACGTCTTCTTCGGTTAGCCCGTGGCGAGAATAAGGTTATTAGCTCAACGTAAACCAGACTGCTTCCTACGCGACCTTTTTGAGCGACCAAGAAAGGATGGGCTCCATCTTCCCCGTCAAGACCACCGGAGGTCAGGAAAGAACGGTGGCCACCTTCGTTGCCAACAGGGCCATCCAGAAGAAGAAGCCTCTCTATTCGGTCCTCGCGCTCGATACTTGGAAGGGGTACGTCCTTTTCGAGGCCCCGAACTCGCAGGTTGTCGACGAGAGCATCCAGGGTTTCAAGCACGTCAGGAGCAAGATCCCTGGCATGATGCAGTATCAAGACATCGAGAAGTTCCTCGTCACGAAATCAATGGTCGCCGAACTGAACGAGGGCGACACCGTGGAGATAGTGGCCGGTCCGTTCAAGGGCATGAGGGCCAAGGTCTCGAGGGTCGAGCAGGCGAAGCAGGAGATTGTCGTAGTGCTGATTGACACAACCTTTGCCATGCCTATCACCATTGATGGCAGCTACACGAAGCTCGTGGGGCGTGCCAAGCCCGAGTCAAGCAACGCGCCCGTCGCCTAGGTCCGCAGAGATTCACTGTCTAATAGTCTCACCTCGATTTTTCGAGCGGTTCCTGTCCTATCTTCACCGCTGCCCACTGGAGAACTCTCATCAAACGACCATCAGGGACATTCTCCCCTTAACTCGTCGGGACCCAACTAAAGCTTAGATACTCCATGCCAAGAGTGCCCGATTCCAAGGTAACCCGGTTTGGGAGAGAAGAAGGTCATTAACGCGCTGGTAACTGGAGGAGAGGCCAACGCTGGCCCTCCGCTAGGCCCGGCCCTGGGCCCTCTCGGTGTCAATGTTCTCGGGATAGTCAACGAGATCAACAAGCAGACGAGCGACTTCAAGGGGATGAGAGTCCCAGTCAAGGTCGAGGTCGACCAGGAGACCAAACAGTTCACGATAACCGTGGGGACCCCGACGACCGCTGCCCTGATAGTGAAAGAATCGGGGATTGCGAAGGGGTCAGGAAAGCCCAACCTCGATCTTGTCGGTGACCTCACAATCGACAAGGTAGTCAGCATAGCGAAGAGCAAGATGTCTGGCTCCTATGCCAAGACCATTCGTTCCGCAGTCAAGGAAGTGGTTGGTAGCTGTGTCAGTATCGGGGTCAAGATAGAGGGGAAGAACGCCAGGGAGTTCATGGGGGAGATTGAGGCAGGAAAATGGGACTCGAAGTTCGAGTAAGGTCTCTCACTTGGCACAACTCTTTTATCGGCTACTCAGAGCCTTATTGAGGAATTTGTGAAGAGGATATGCTCTCGACTCAGCAGCTCGCCGAACTGGTCAAGAAAGGGAAAGACCAGTCAAAGGAAAGGAAGTTCACCCAGTCCATAGAAGTGATTCTGACTCTCAAGGAGGTTGACCCCAAGAAGACAGACCTCAACATCAACGAAATCGTCTACCTTCCGCACCCAACTGCCAGAAACGCCAGAATCTGCTTCATTGGTTCCGGCGACCTTGCAGTGAGGGCGAAGAACGCGAAGGCCGACCTGGTCATCGATCCGTCCCAGCTCGAGAACTACGCCGGGAGCAAGAAGGACGCGAAGAAGTTGGCTCGATCCTACGACTTCTTCTTGGCGGACACGGCACTGATGCCGAGGATAGGCAAGATTCTCGGTCAAGCACTTGGCCCCAAGGGCAAGATACCGACCCCGGTCCCGCCTAACGCCTCGGTCGAAGCTATGATCAACAGAATGAGGACCGCGGTTCGCGTGAGAAGCAGGGGCTCTCTAGGAGTCATGGCCAAGGCGGGAGACAGCAAACTGAGCGAGCCTGATTTGGCGGAGAACATCCAGGCCGTGGTTGCCGCCATCGCGAAAAAGCTCCCCAACGGCGACAAGAACGTCAAGACGGTGATGGTCAAGACAGCGATGGGCAAGCCGGCAAAGCAGGCGGTAGACTAGAATGAGCGAAACGGTACAGGTCCACACTCCCAACCCAAAGAAAGCTGAGGCTGTAGAGAAGGTCTCAGAGCTCGCGAGGAAGTACCCGGTCCTTGCCGTGACCAGCCTTTCGAAGGTGAGGGCGAGCCAGCTGATGGCGGTCAGGAAGGCGCTGAGGGGCCACGCAGAGGTCTTTGTGGTCAAGAACACACTGACCATCCTCGGTTTACAGAAGGCCGGCATCAAGAACGCCGACCAACTGCTCACTCATTTGACAGGCCAGAACGCTCTGATCTTCTCCACTTACGACCCGTTCAAGCTCTTCCTAACGCTCGACAAGAACAAGGTCTACCTTCCTGCTAGGGCGGGCGACCTTGCTCCTGACAACATAATTGTCCCGGCAGGAAATACGGGTCTTCCGGCTGGCCCCATCTTGAGCGAGTTCAGAGAGGCGGGCGTCCAGACCAAGATTGAAGGAGGGAGCATCTGGGTTAACAAGGACTCGGTCGCTGTAAAGAAAGGTGCCGCGATAACCCCTAAGCTGGCGAGCCTCCTTTCCAAACTCAACATCAAGCCCATTAAGGCGGGCCTGACAATTGCTCTCGCGTACGAAAATGGCCTCATCTACGCGGGAGAATTGGTCGCGATCGACCTGGAGAAGTATAGGCAGAGTCTCGTCGAAGCATACACCTCTTCGCGGGGCCTGGCAATCGTAATCGGCTATGTGACAAAGGAGACCGCACCTGACATCATCGCAAGGGCGTACAGGGAAGCCATGAGCTTGGCCGTAGAAGCCAGCTTCCTCACCAAGGAGACTGCACCAATGATCTTCGGCAAAGCTGAGTCCGAAGCTGTGGCGCTCACAGCCAAGGCTAAGGAAAAAGGCTTCCAGTAGAGAGAATTCGGAATCCTTCTAACCGAACAGAGACGCGAGACCCTGTAGAGCCTCTTCTTCCTTCTTCTCTTCTTCCTTGGGCTTCTCTTCTACCTTCGCAGCCGCGGCTCCGGTTGGGGCAGCCGCAGCCGGTGCTGCAGCCATGCTAGCGGCGTTCTTCAGTGCATCGTCGATGTTTACTTCGCTGAGAGCGGACGCTAGTGCCTTGATCTTTACCTCATCCGGGGCTGTTCCTGTTGCCTTCAGCACGCTGGTCAAGTTTTCTTCGTTGACCGGTTTGCCCAACTTGTGAAGGAGCAGGGCGGCGTAGATGTACTCCATCTCGAATCGCAGACAGGCGCCCTCGGTTCCGTATTTAACCGTATCCGCGTGGAGGATAACATACCGACGTTGCTGCTCATCCGGCGTACTTCTCTTGCGCCAAGAAGGAGCTTAGGCGCCTGGAAGACGCTCTTGGCCAAGACGGAAGTCGCCTTCCATGTTTATCTACATCAAGCGAGAGAGTCCCTTAAAGTCAGTGGACCCTTTCAATTGAACGAGAAAAAGGAAGCTCTGAAGTCCAAGTTCTCCGCTGACTACAGGCGCTATTACCTCGTCGACCTCTTCAAGCGGGAGGGCTTCGTCAGGAGGAAGTGCGAGAACTGTGGCCGCTTCTTCTGGACCCTGGATTCGGAAAGGAATCTGTGCGACGATTCACCATGTTCTCCGTACACATTCATCGGGTCACCCCCGACTAGCAAGAAGCTCGACAAGATCGGGTCCTGGAAGGCGATAGAGCGGTTCTTCGTGAGGAATGGACACACAAGCGTCAAGCGATATCCGGTCGTGAGCAGGTGGCGTCCCGATCTTTACTTCACTGTTGCGTCGATTATCGACTTCCAGAGGGTCGAGGCTGGCAGGGTCGTCTTCCAGCTTCCGGCTAACCCGCTCGTCGTCCCTCAGATGTGTCTCAGGTTCAATGACATATCCAACGTCGGCGTCAGCGGCAAGCACAACACGTCTTACGTGATGGTGGGGCAGCACAGCATCGCCGACAGGGAGGGCTACTGGAAGGACAGGTGTATGGACCTCGACTTCGAACTGATGACAAGGGAATTCGGCATCTCCAAGGAGGAAATCACGTTCAACGAGGAAGTCTGGGTCGGTTACGGTGCGTTCGGTTACTCACTCGAGTTCTTTGTCAGGGGTCTGGAGCTTGGCAACGCTGTCTTCACAGCCTTCGAGGGCGAGATCGACGACTACAGGGAGATGAAGGATAAGGTCGTCGATATGGGGTCAGGGCTCAACAGGTGGGCTTGGTTGACCCAGGGGACGGCGACTTGCTACGATACCGAGTTCAAGACCATCCTCAGCAAGATGGAGGACCTCTGCAAGGTCAATGTCGACCGCGGACTCTTCCTGGAGTATTCAAAGCTCGCCGGGATGATGAATGCAGACGAGTTCGGCTCCCTCTCAGGCCAGCGGGAAGTCATCGCAAGGAAGCTCGGAGTCGAGAGCCAGAAGCTCGAGGCACAGCTCGCCCCTCTCGAGGCCATGTACGCGATTGCCGACCATGCTCAGACCCTCCTCTTCGGGATTGCGGACGGGATGCTCCCAAGCAACTCCGGCGGGGGTTACAACCTGAGGATCCTATACCGGAGGGCGATGAACTTCATCAACTACTACAGGTTTCCACTCTCGATTTCCGATATAGTCAACTGGCACATCGACTACCTGAGGGCGCTGTACCCTGAGCTCGAGGAGCACAGGCAGGACGTGGCTAAGGTCCTCGGGGTCGAAGAGTCTCGGTACGCCTCCTCCAAGGAGCGCGTCTCCAAGATTGTTTCCTCGATAGCGGCAGGCGGGAAGTCAATTTCGACTGACGATCTGATCAGGATGTACGACTCCGACGGCGTCACCCCGGAACAGCTGATCGAAGCTGGAGCGAAGGTCGAGATGCCGGAGGACTTCTACGAGAAGGTGCAGGCAAGGCATGTCACCCGCAAGTTCGAGGAACCGAAGCCCGAGTTCCACATCGACAAGGTGCCTCCCACGAAACTGCTCTACTACGAGGATGACGCCGACTTCGACTTCATGGCGAAGGTCCTGAAGGTCTTTCCAGGCAACAACGTCATCTTGAACCGAACTGTCTTCTACCCGAGGGGCGGAGGCCAGGAGCCCGACCGAGGCACCGTAGGGGGCGCGAAGGTCGTGGACGTGGAGAGGTACGGCGACATCGTCATCCATAGGCTTGAAGGAAAGGCCCCGAAGACAGGAGCCCACGTCGAATGCCACGTCGACCGCAGGCGGAGGGTGAGGATCACCCAGATTCACACCGCGACACACATCCTGAATGGCTCATCAAGGCAGGTGCTAGGCCCTTGGGTCTGGCAACACTCGGCGTTCAAGGAGGAGGACTACGGCAGGATCGACATAACCCACTTCTCCCATCTCACCGAACAGGAGGTACAGAAGATCGAAGACCTGGCCAACCAAATCGTGAGGAAGAACCTGAAGATCAAGAACACCTTCATGTCTAGGCAGAAGGCCGAGGAGAAGTACGGCTTCAGGCTATACCAAGGCGGGGTTGTCCCTGGCAGCCTCCTGCGGGTTGTTGACATCGGTGGCTGGGACATCGAGGCCTGCGGCGGGACCCACACTCGGACTACTGGTGAGGTCGGCTTCGTCAAAATCACTAAGGTCGAACGCATCCAGGACGGGGTCGAGAGGATCGAGTTCGTCGCCGGCGAGGCGGCAATCGAGTACATCCACCGCATGGACTCTGAACTGCAGGAACTGTCAAAGATCCTGGGCACTCAGAGGGAGAACCTCCCCAGAGTCGCCAAGACCCTTCTCCAGGACTTCGAGGCTGCACGGACAAATGAGAAGGCCCTGGGCCAGGCACTGGTTGACCTTTCGACCGCCGATGTTGTCTCTCGGGCCAAGCAGGTGGGCTCGGCAAAGCTGTATATCTCAAAGCGATCACCGCTCGGCGAGGAACAGATTATTGCTCAGGGACAGAAAAGCGTTTCGTCCGATCCCTCACTGATTTACGTCAGCCTCTTTGCCGCCGGCAATTCAACACGCGTGATTTGCTTCGTAGGCTCCGCCGCCCGACAGCACGGGTTCTCCGCAGGCGACATCGTGAGGAAGCTCGCCCCTACTCTCGGAGGTTCGGGGGGCGGTTCTCCAGTTTTCGCCCAGGGGGGCGGCCCTCTGGTTGACAAGATCGACGAGGCTGCTGCGCTGGCTGATAGGCTTCTCTCAGATTCTTCGAGTTGAAATGATTGGCTAACAGGGAGAAGTACTGGCTCAAGGTCTGGGCAGACAAGCGGGTCTTCGAGCCCGATCCGGTTGTGGGCAAGAAGAAGATGTTCGTCACCGTCCCGTACCCGTACATGAACGCCGCCCTCCACGTCGGCACGGCCTTCACCGCCGCGCGCGTGGAGTTCTACGCTAGGTTCAGGAGGATGCAGGGATACAACGTCCTCTTCCCGTGGGCTTGGCACTGGACCGGCAAGACAATCGTCGGGATGAGCTTCAGGCTGAAGCAGGGCGACAAGGCAGTCAGACGTGCCTTCGTGGAGATCGATGGCGTCCCTGAGACAGAAGTCGAGAAGTTCACCGACCCCGAGTACCTGGCTTCGTACTACACGAAGGTCAGCAGGCAGGTGATGAAGGACACCGGGTTCTCCATCGACTGGAGGAGGGAGTTCAGGACCGTGGACCCCGCATATCGGAAGTTCGTGGAATGGCAGTACCTCAGGCTCAGGGAGCTCGGCTACGTCGTCCAGGGGACCCACCCCGTAGTCTGGTGCTCCTTCGACAAGAGCCCGACGGGAGACCACGACAGGATGGAGGGTGAAGGTGTCTCGCCCGAGGAGTTCAACCTGATCAAGTTCCATCTGGGGGAGTTCGCCTTGGTAGCGGCTACTCTGCGAGCAGAGACGATCTACGGCGCGACCAACCTCTGGATCAATCCCGACGCCGAGTACTCCGAGGCCAGGGTCGACGGCGAGCTCTGGGTCGTCAGCTCCTCTGCGCTGACCAGACTGGTCGAACAGAAGCACGAGGTCTCCCCTGTGAGATCCTTCAAGGGTTCCGAACTGGTCGGCAAGTATGCGATGGCTCCCCTGACGGGAAAGTCGCTCCCAATCCTCCCAGGAAGGTTCGTCGACGAAGCCCTGGCCACGGGAGTGGTCTACAGTGTCCCCGCCCACGCGCCCTACGACCTGATGGCGTTGAAGGACATTCAGGAGGGCAGGGCCGATGTGACTGGGCCCATCAAAGAGATAGCCGACAAGCTGGCGCCTGTCTCCATCATCACTCTGAGCGGGTACTCCCAAGTCCCGGCCGAGGACGCAGTGAAGAAGTCGGGTGCCACAGATTCCCTCGACCCCCGTCTGGAGGCTGCCACCGAGGAGGTCTACAGCGCGGAGTTCCACAGAGGTGTGATGTCCAAGACATCTGGCCCGCTGGCAGGATTGACTGTCAGCGAGGCAAAGGAGAAGGCAGTCGAGCTGCTGGCCAAGACGGCTCGCCTGGGGAAGATGCTCGAGCTACCAGAGAAGGTCGTCTGCCGCTGCGGGACCCGTTGCTTCGTCAAGATCCTAGAGAACCAGTGGTTCCTGAACTATTCGAATGCTGAATGGAAGGCGAAGGCCAGGCAGGTCATCGAGCAGGCTGAGGTCTTCCCCGAAGATGCCCGCCAGTGGTTCTACGCCACCATTGACTGGCTGAACGACAGGCCCTGCGCGAGGCGCTCGGGGATGGGGACCAAGGTGCCCTGGGACGAGGAATGGATAGTGGACACCCTGAGCGACTCAACGATTTACATGGCGTACTACTCTCTCAGCAAGTTCGTCAACTCGGAGAAGTTGGCGACGGAGAGCCTAACTCCACAGGTCTTTGACTACATCTTCTACGGAAAGGGCAGCCCGGCCAACCTCTCGAAGGCAGCGAAGATGACGGAAAAGCGCCTGAGGGACCTGCACGCCGAGTTCACGTACTGGTATCCGGTCGACCTGCGCAACTCCGCGAAGGAGCTGATTCCCAACCACCTGACGTTCTTCGCGTTCCACCACGCGGCACTATTCCCGGAGAAGTACTGGCCAAGGGGCTTCGGCATCAACGGCATGATTCTGGTGGAAGGCAAGAAGATGAGCAAGACGAAGGGGAACTTCGTCACCTGGAGGGCGGCCCTAGAGAGGTACGGTGCCGACGGTTTCAGACTGGCTCTAGCGCTGACAGCCGACGGGATGGATGACGCCGACTGGCGCGAGAGGAGTGCCGAGGACGCCAAGGCTAAGGTCGAGTCGGTGATACCATTCGTGAAGAAGAGTCTGAAGTCCGCGACGAGCCGCGATAAAGAGGCGCTGGACTACTGGTTGGTTTCCTCCGTTCACAGGAGGATCGCGACAGTGACGCAGGCGATGGAGGAATTGAAGATCAGGAGGGCAGCGGCCACGACCTTCCTTGACATGTGGAACGACGTCAGGTACTACATCCGCAGGTGCACGAAGCCACGGAAGGAGACGCTCATCGACGTCTTCAACGTTTGGTTGCGGATGATGGCACCCTTCACTCCGTTCATGGCCGAGGACCTCAACCGCGAGTTGGGGAACAAGGGACTTGCGTGCCAGGCAGACTGGCCCGCGCTGAAGGACTTCCCCCTGGACGAGGAGGCTGAACTGGCCGAGACCGTGGTCAGTAAGGTCATCGAGGATGCCCGCAACGTCCTCAAAGTGGTCAAGGGCCCACATTCGAAGTTGAACGTGTACGTCTCATCCGACTCGGCGAGGAGTTACTTCATGGATCTGGTTGCTGCGAAGCAGAAGAAGGAGAACGTCGGCGCTGTAGTGAAGAAGTTCGCCTCACTGAAGATTGGGCCGGACAGGGTCTTCAAATTGAGCTTTGAGCTGGGCGAAGAGGTGGTCGGGAAGTACCTGACCCACCGGGGGTTCGACGAGCATGAGGCGCTCTCCGATGCCTCGGAGTTCATGTCCAGGGAGCTGGGAGTTACGGTGAGCGTACAGAAAGCCGGGAATAAGGGAACCCGCGATCCGGCCGACAAAGGCAAGGATGCCCTTCCAATGAAGCCTGCCTTCTTCCTCGAATAGCGGCCGCGGGAGCCAGCCAGATTCGCAGGGATTCCTTCCGCCAAGCCACCCCTTAGTGTTCAAATACATCGCTCTGTTCGAGCCACATCTGCAGGAATGACGTCCTCCAACCCCGAGCTGACGAGAGTCGCAAAGACGCGGATGTCTCACGAGTTCACCGACTCGAAGCTCTATGAGCGTCTCTCCAAGACGGTCTCCAGCACTAGCCCATTCGCAGGAGTCCTGATGCAACTCTCGGCGACTGAGCACAAGCACTACGAATTCTGGAGGAAATACGCACCGAAGGAGGAGCCGAAGGTGGACAGAGTCAAACTCTACTGGGTCCTTTTTCTGAGGAGGGTACTCGGGCTCACATTCGCTTCGAGATTCCTTGACAGGCATGAATCTTCGGTTGTTAAGGAATACCGTGCGCTCGCCGGCCTGATCCCCGAAGCCGACAAGGCAGCCTTCGAGGAGATGGTCGCAGACGAACAAGAACACGAGATGGAATTCGCCCAGAAGATCGAAAGTTCGGCGATACGGTACATCTCTTTCATCGTCCTGGGACTTGCCGACGCTTTAGTCGAAATCACTGGGATTCACGCAGGCTCGCTGGGAATCTACGACATTACTGAATATGCAGGGATAGCAGGCGTGACTGCAGGAGCCGCGGCTTCGCTAGCCATGGCCTCAGCGGCCTTCGCGCAGGCCAAACAGGGATTCCATGGATCTGCCAAGCTGAGTGCAACCTATACTGGTATCTCCTACTTCATCACAGCGATAATCCTGGCGGCACCGTATTTCCTTACTCCGAGCATGATCTATGCTCTTGGGACGTCATTATTCCTCGCCGTAGTGGTTCTCGCGCTGATTTCATACTACAGTACAGTGATTTCTGGAAAACCTTTTCTCCGAGACTTCGTGGAGATGCTCCTGATAATGTTCGGAGTCACGGTGGCGCTGTACTTCTTCGGACACTTCATCAGGGTCAGCACAGGGATCTAAGTCAGGAGATAGCAAGCGCCCTGACTAGGCCTTGACATCCTATGTAGTCGCCACAGATTACGAGCGGATGATGGGACTTAACGGGCCCGGTGGGATTTGAACCCACGACCTCTGCGAGCCTTGGCTCTCTACAGCTTAGAAGGCTGCCACGCTATCCGTACTTCGCTCACAGCATGGATCTGCGCTACGGGCCCGAATAGCGTCGCATTGCGTTTCGTCATAAGCCTTTCCCGAACACGTCGTTTCATTATCTCCTCAGATCCTACAGATTCGGAAGGTTTTTCTCTCTTGTAGGAGGAAACTGACGCCTTGGCCGCAGCCCAGCAGCGGCTCTTCGGCACTAATGGCATCAGGTTCGTACCTGGCGTCTCTCATGACCTCGATTTCGCGATTAACGTTGGAGAGGCCATTGGGACCTATTTTGGGAGCGGTGAACTCCTTGTCGGTCAGGACGGAAGAGTGTCAAGCCCCGCTCTTGCCAACGCCACGATCTCAGGTCTGATGAGCTCCGGACGGGATATAGCAGAAGTGGGGCTGGTCCCGACTCCTGCCCTGCAGTACGCCGTGAAGACGATGGGTTTCAAGGGCGGGGTGATGATAACCGCCTCTCACAACCCGGCACAGTACAACGGCCTGAAGGTCGCAGGCCCCGACGGTGTGGAGGTACCGAGGCTTGACGAGCAGCGAATCGAGAAGATCTTTTTTGACCGGTCCCAGACAAAGGCCGACTGGAAGACCATCGGGATAGCAAGGCCTGAGCCATCAGTCGTCAGGAACTATATCGCGGGGATTCTGTCGAAGGTCAACTCGAAGTTGGTCGCAGGGAGGAAGTTCACGGTTGTCATGGACGCCGGAAACGGCGCCCAGTGCGTCGCCGCTCCATACTTGGTCGAGGCGCTTGGGTGCAAGCTGATTACCCTCAATTCAGTAGTGGACGGAACCTTCCCGGGTAGGGGTCCGGAGCCAACTCCTGAAGCACTGAAGGATCTGTCGGCAACCGTGAAGTCGGTGGGAGCCGATCTCGGCGTAGCCTATGACGGCGACGGCGACCGTTCGATCTTCTGCGATGAAGAGGGAAGGATTCTGTGGGGAGACCAGTCCGGATGCCTCGTCGCCGATTACGTATTGGAGAAGTATCCCGGAGATACGATAGTGACCTCCGTCAGTTCCAGTCAGGCAATCGAAATCGTCGCAAGAAAGCGCAACGCCAAAGTCTTCAGGACGAGGGTGGGAAGCGTCGACATCTCGCGCACGGTCGTGGAAAGAAGGGCGGTCTTCGGGTTCGAAGAGAACGGCGGGTGCATGTACATGCCCCACATTCCGGTGCGTGACGGCGGCATGACAACCGCGTTGATGCTCGAGTGTCTCGCTTCCAGAGGCATGGCCTTCTCTAGGGCGCTCGCGTTCTCAGTTCCAAGGTTCTTCCAGGCGAAGACCAAGATAGAGGTAGAAAGGAAGAAGGTCGACTATGTGATGAGGACCGTCGAGCATCAGGCGAAGGGAGAGGTGGAACGCATTGATGGAGTCAAGGTGTGGACAGATGAGCATTCATGGGTACTGGTAAGGCCGAGCGGAACAGAGCCGCTAATCAGGGTCTTTGCAGAGTCCGACAGCCAAGAGAGGGCCGACCTCCTCGTCAAGAAGTTCGCGAAGGTAGTGAAGACAGCCTCAGCGTAAGTGCGTCCAGCCTTCATCGTGAATCAGTTTCCTTGATCGCCCTGTCCGGAGAAAGACTTTACCCTTTTCCCGAGTCGCCTTTCCGATTAGCGTGATCTGACCCCCAGCCGATTTCGCCGCCTCTCTGGCAGAGGCGAGCTTCCTCTGATTGACTGTTCCTACTATGACGTACTCCTCGCCCCCTGCCATCACAAGGTCCTGGAGCGACAGGCCATTGTCTTTGGCAAACTCGGCGACCCCTTCACCCACCGGCATCTTCTCGAGCTCGAAACCAACTCCGCTCTCCTCAGCCAAGGTGTGAATGCTCCTAGCCAGCCCGTCGCTGGAATCCATCGCCGAGGTCAGATAGTCGCCAAGCACGATTCCCACTTCGAGGTCAGGAGTCGGCTTCGTGACACTCTTGGTGGCTGTTTCTCTGAACTTCCTTTCTGCTTTCGCGCCGTCCATAATTATCTTCAGCCCAGCAGGTGGATATCCGAAAGGGCCCGTCACCACGAGCGCGTCCCCTGGTCTGGCCCCTCTTCTCTCAACGACCTTCTTCGCGAACCCGACCATTATGCAGTCGATTACCAACTGGTTTGCCTCGTTCGTGTCTCCGCCGACCATCCGAACACTCCACTCCCTTTCGGCGTCCCTGAAACCCCTCCCGAGTTGATCGACTTGTTCCTGTGTTGTCGCTCTACGGAGCCCGAGCGAGACCATGAATGAATCAGGTCTCACGCCCTTGGCTGCAAAGTCGCTCACGCACATTGCGACCGCCTTCCTGGCAGCCTGTCTGTAGCCCATCCCTGGCGGGAGGTCCGTGCTTTCGACCAGCATATCGACCTTGAGGATGACTTTCTTCCCGCGAGCCGGAATTACTGCCACGTCGTCGCCTATCCTCGCGTACTCATCAGGCACCCTTCCCGCGGCGCCCACGATGGATTCTATGATTCGCCTCTCGTCCGGCATGTTATCTGCTCAGCTCCACCAGTTTCGCGGCGAAACTCTTGGCGCTCCGGAGGGCCTCCCGTGCCGTCTCCGCCTCGGCTGACACCCTGACCAGGTCCTCTGTCCCTGAGGCTCTCATGAGGACCCAGGATCGTTTGGACAGCCTGATCTTGATTCCATCCGTCATGTCGGCGTCGTCGCACTTGGCAGCCAGCGCCCTGAAGGCCTTTCGTGCTTTCGGTTTGGAGACCGGGACCGCCACCCTTTCCTGATAGTAGACGGGCACTGATTCGTACGCTTTGAGCCCCTTTCGTCTGAGCGCCCTGATGATCACGATTGCAGCCAGCATCGAGTCCCTGCAGTAGTTGAACTCCCCATCGATGAGTCCGCCGCTGCTCCCCTCTCCTCCCAGCCTTGCCCCAATATCACTCATCACACCGACTACGTTCGCCTCCCCCACCTTCGACCTGAAGACGCGCCCTCCGGCCCTCCCTACGACATCGTCGATAGCCTGCGTCGTGTCCTGAGAAACCACGACCTTCGTCTCTCCCGTCTCCTCGAGAAGCTCGGAGATTGCGAAGGTCAGCATGAAGTCGCCATTCCTCTTCCGTCCGGAGGCGTCGACTATGACCAGCCTGTCACCGTCGCAATCGAAACCGAGGCCTATGTCGCAGCCTCTCCGCCTGACGAGCCTCCTCATGACGATGAGTTCATCGGTGACAGGGTCGACCCTTCTGCTGAAGACACCTGCCGCGTCGTTGACTGAATATGTTTCGCAGCCCAGCTTTTCCAACAACATCGTGGCGTGTGATATCGCAGCTCCTCCGCCCAAGTCGAGCGCGACCCTGACTCCCTCGCACGAATCTGTGCCGAATCTCTGGATCAGGTCTTCGACGTAGGTCGGTTTCTGTGCGCGTCTAATCGTGCCGGCCCCAAAACCTTCTGGTTGACCAGCGTCACGTCCTGTCACCACATCGAAGATCTGTTTCGTGATTCCCTTGCCCTCCAAGATGAACTTCAGCCCGTTGAACTCGGGCTCGTTGTGAGAAGCAGTGACCATCACCGCAGGCTTTCCGCTGACTCGGCTCTGTCGGAACAGTGCGGGCGTCGAGACTACGCCATAGTCTATGACCTTGACTCCCACAGACATGGCTGCAGAGGCGACCGCCCTGCTGATCGCCGGTCCTGTGCTCCGCGTGTCCCTAGCGATGAGGATCTCATTCGACCCCGTTGATCGGGCAAAGTTCCTTGTGAAATGCGCTACATCCTCGAGAGTCAGGTCGACGTTTAGGATGCCCCTTATCCCGCTCAGCGAGGATATCAACTCGTTCGCCCGCGTTGTTAGGCAAAGCCCAACATAAGGTAAACGATTCTTGAGCTTGGTTCTTTTGTTGAGCGGAGCCTCCCAACACAAAGGAGTTGAGGGTCAGAGGGTTCCGCGTCAGGAGGAATACCGAGATCGGTGAGTACAGACTGACCGACGTCTTTGCGGGTCTCGAGTCATCGTTTTCCCTGTTGAAGGTCTTCGGGTCCAGGTCCCAGATGATTAAGATCATGAAGCACCTCAAGTTGCGGGTCGAGCCCAACGACTCCGGGCTCTGGTTCGACAGGGACACCAGCACAATCTGCATCGGAGCCAAACATCTCAGGGGGGCGAAGACTGACTTCCTCTACCTAGATGTGATTCACGTTCTCGTGCATGTCTGCCAGTTCCTCGAGGGCAGGGACTTGTATGACCAAGCCTTCGAGTACGTCGAGCGACCGACCGAGCTTGAAGCCTACAGGTACACAGTTGCAGAGGCCAGGAAGGTCGGCTTGGACGAGAACGAAATCCTCCGGTACCTCAGGATGGACGCTGCCGATGACTCAGAGCTCGGCAAGCTGATGGACAGGATCGGCGTGAAGGCCCGGCGCTGAAGACGCCCGTTTTCTGACGCAACCGCCTCTAGAGTTTCCTGGCCGGAATCCCAGGCCTGACCAGGTCCTTCATATTGAGTATCGCATCAATTTCCTTGTCCCCATAGCCGAGCCCCTTCAGGGCCGTCCTGATTGGGACGCCCTTGGCCAGTTCCTTGCCCAGCACCGCCGCCTTGTCATACCCGATCTTCGGGGAGATCACGGTGATTAGGGCCGGGCTGCTCTCGGCGTACTTCCTTGCCCTCTCCCGATTCGGGACGATGCCATCTATCACCAGCGAGGAGACCTTCCTCAGGGCCTCTGCGAGCAGTTTGGACTGCAGGACTATGTTGTATCCCATCAGGGGCACCCCCATCGTCAATTCGAACTCTCCCAAAGAGGCAGCGATTGTGTTCGCGCCGTCGAGCCCCGTTACCTCTGCGCACGCCAACAGGGCGCTCTCGAGGGTGACTGGGTTGGTCTTGCCCGGCATTATGCTGCTTCCTGCGACCTCCTCCTGCGTAGGGATGTCGATCTCTCCCAGTCCGGTCAGGGGTCCCGAGAACATCAGTCTCAGGTCCTGGCACAACCTGTACAGGTCTATGCTAACTGTCCTGAGGGTCCCGCTAAGGGATGAAACGTCCGTGAGAAGCCTCGTAGGTCTGAACTTGTCTTTGGCACTCGTAAAGCCCAGTCCGCTCAGCGCCGCTATCTCCTTGGCGACCATCCCGCCGAACTTGGGGTCGGCGTTCAGACCCGTGCCCACTGCCGTTCCTCCTATGGGGAGCTCCAGCAGGTACTGCATGGTCTTCTTGACCAGCTCTGTGTCTCGCCTGAATGCGTCAGCGTAGGCGCCGAACTCCTGTCCCATTGTCACCGGTAGGGCGTCGCGAAGGTGCGTCCTGCCAGACTTGTAGACCGATGAAGTTTTCCTCGAAAGGACGGTCAGGCTTTTCGTCATCGTCTCCAGCGCCGGCACCAGGTCCCGACTGACGGCATAGGCGGCCGCAATTCTGACCGCAGTCGGTCCCACGTCGTTGGATGACTGGCTCATGTTAACGTGATCGTTGGGGTGTATGTTCTTGCCCATCTCTGCGGTCGCGAGCTCGGCCAGAAGCTCGTTGGCGTTCATGTTAAGGCCGGTCCCGGACCCCGTCTGGTAGACATCCACCGAGACCATCGCGTCGTGTGTTCCCTTCATCAGTTCCTCAGCCTTGGCCTGAATCACCTGCCCCATCCCCCTGTCGAGCAGTCCCAGGGCGACGTTTGACTTCGCAGCAGAGAACTTGATTGCCCCCACGGCCCAGATTACTTCTCGCGGGAAACGCGTACCCGTGTTCAGAAACACCCTCTTCGAGCCTTCAACGTACTTCATGAGTTCGGCCGCAACTCTCTATGTTCTTAAGCCTTAGCGGATAGACGCGATAGGTTTCATTCGCTGGCGTCAGTAGAAGACCTGGACCTTCACGCACGTCTCGGGGAGAGTAGTCTCCAGGCCCACACTAGCAGGACCACCATCATGGCCGCCCCGATGACGACAGAGACGAGGGCGAGCTGGTCTCCGGTTGGCCCGGACCCGAAAACGAATGGGAGGGGTCCGATGAACACAACCCCTCCGGCGGAGACGGCGCCGCTGGCAGAGCCAATCGCGACGAGAAACAAGCCCACTACGACGAGAGCAAGTCCGAAACCTAGAAGCCTCTGCACCGTCACACCTTTGACAGCGACAGGGTGAGGATCATCAGGACGATCGCCAGTCCGATTACGATTCCCACCCACTTGGCGTCCGAACCGAAGATTATCGGTATAGGACCTACCATGATGACCCCCGCTCCTCTGGCTTCACCCTTCGTCTTGCCTGAGGCGGAAAGGACCGAGAACGCCACCAAAGCGAACCCTGCGATGATCAGCAGGATTCCGACGAGGACGACGTCGAACACGGTCCCAAATACCCCGGCACGCGATAAATGTTTTTGGCAGAGAAGCCATCGGGCAGCTCCGGGGCTCTCTTGGCAGAATATCGTTGGTGCGAGAAGTGCATGATGCGGACCGAGCACGAGGCGGTCGGAGACTCTAGAGACTACAACCCCCGGGGCAGGGGGCTCTACAAGTGCAGGCGATGCGGCAGGATCAAGTCCATGCGCCATCTTCGACCAAGCTCGGAAATCGGGTACTAGTCTTGACATACTTGGATGGTTTTCTCGTAAACATGCTAATACACCATTAAATATCTTGAAAGTCTCGGTGCTATCGTTGTCCAGTTCTGAGCAGACGAAAGCTCAGCCGGTACAGCCGAAGATTTTCGTAAGGGAAAGCACTGGATTAGTCAAGAACGCATCGTTCTTTGACACAATCGCGCTCAACCTCAGCAATATGTCGATTGGCGCGCTTCTCGGGGTCTTCGGACTCTATGGTTATCTTATCCCAAGTATCGTCGGATTGAATTTCACATACACTTGCATCTTTGGGTTCGTGGTCGCCATCCCTCAGATTGTCATCTACACTATGATGACACGACGCTTCCCTAGGACTGGTGGAGACTACATCTGGATCTCCCGGACCTTCGGCGGCTTCTGGGGAAGTTCGCTTTCTTTCATGGGCTACACTCTTGAAACCACTGCTTATCTGGCGCTCATCGTTCTGAGCGCAGTTTTCGCCATAGGAGCAGTAGGTTTCATCCAATCGGGCTTCACCAACGGCACGTTCCTCGGTCTGTCCCTTCCCGGCAATTCGGGAGGAACTCCTCTTCCCCAATTTGAAGTGGGTGCGGCCATCTTTGCTATCCTGATATTGGTTAACGTCTTCAAACCCAAGGCAGGTTTCAAACTCGTCTCCGCCCTTACTATCTTCGGCGTCGTGACCCTTCTCATCGCAATATTCACCCTTCTGTGGGCGGGACACAGCGCTGTCGTTAACTACGTCAACTCCGCAGGATGGTCAGTCAGTCCTTACGTCCCTGCAGGATATCACGACATCCTCGCAGCCGGCACGAATCTGACCTACACCAACATCACACAGACCTTCACCTCGTCATCGAATTGGTTGACACCTGCTCTCTTCCTACTGCCGCTAATATTCGCTTTCGTCTACCCCTGGGTTAACGCGGCACCGGCTGTCGCATCAGAAATCAAGGGAAGAACCGCGCTCAAATGGAACGTCCCGATTTCCGCGGTCATCGCATTAGTTCTTGTAACGTCTTCGTTCGCGACGCTCTACTATGTGGGCGGCATATCCTTCATCAACCAAGCATTCGCGTCTTGGTCCATCTCAGTCTACTACACGTTCAACTTCTGGACGCTTGCTATGGGAGTAGCGGGTAATACTTACCTCGCTTGGTTGATTGGACTTGGCTGGATTGTCTGGAACGTGGGTATCCTCGCGTATGGAATAATAGTGATCTCAAGGTACCTGCTGGCTCAATCGTTTGACAGGTTCCTGCCTGCGAAGATCTCGTACGTCAGTCCTAGATTCGGCTCCCCAATGGTGGCCCAGGTCATCAGCCTCATCGTCACGGCCACTCTCGTCGGAATTGCAGCCTTCTACTACGGAACCGTGTCTGCACTTTTCGGTGCAATCGTAGCAGCAATGATCTACTTCATTTTCATCGGATTGACTGCGACCGTTCATGCGCTAAAGAAGGAGACTGGTTCGGCCAGAGTCATCCTAGGCGTAGCTGGATTGCTGAACATCGTCGTCTTTGGCTACGTCGCCTCGGAGTTTGTGGCGAACCCGACCGTCTGGAGTCTCAATACCATGACCTACGGCTTCGTGATATTCTCCTTCCTATTCGGCGCAGCAATCTACCTCTGTTCCAAGACCTACTACAAGCGCAAGGGGATTGACATATCTCTGGCGTACAAGGAAATTCCGCCAGAGTAACGATGAATGCAAGAAGCGCAAGAAGACCCCCGTCTCTTCAACGACTGACGTACGATTTGCTCTTCCACGCAGCTTCCCGAGGGCAGTCTGAGGAAAGCTAAGAAGGGCCGCCTGTCGCACCCCCGACGTTGGAATTCGAGAAGGTCGTTCGCAGAAGACGAATGGTCAGGCACTTCACCAGCCAGCCCGTCTCCGGGGATGCCATTTCCAAGATACTGGAGCTGGCTCAGCATGCTCCGAGCGCAGGTTTCAGCCAAGGAAGCGCATACATCGTTGTGGCCCGGCCTGAAATGAAGAGGAAAGTCGCTCAGTTGCAGGGGGAATCAGAATACATCGGAGCGGGTTTCCACGGATGGATCTCCGAAGCGCCCGTCGACATCATCGCCTGTGTCAGTGAGAAGCTCTACCACGACCGTTACAATGAGCCTGACAAGCTTGAGGACGGTAAGGAAATCGGTTGGCCCACACCATACTGGTTTTTTGACATCGGGGCCGGCTGCATGATCATACTTCTTGCCGCTATCGACGCGGGGCTCGCCGCCGCCTTCTCTGGGGTGACCGACCCGCCAGGAACGAAGAGGTTGGTTGGGATTCCTGGACACTTCCATCCGGTCGGCGTCATATCCATTGGACATCCAGCCAAGGACAAGAGATCTCCTTCACTGAAGAGAGGTAGGCGGCCCTTCAACCAGGTCGTCCATTACGAACATTGGTAGAGCGCAGCGGCGGGACCAAATGATATGGAAACCGGCGGAGGGCATGAATGGCTTTGCGTGTGAAGCTTCTCTCTAACGGGTTCTATCCTTGGCTTAAAGCCAGATAGTTGGGCTAAGACCCATCTACATTGGGGTCTTGGAAGACTAACGGCGAGGAGCGAGTGTATGGAATCCTGCCTATGGCTAGCAAGAGACCCATGCCAAAACCAACGGGTACCAGCCATAACGCATTCCAAGATGGAATCCACGCTATTTGGGCGCACATACAGAATCCCTGACATGGGGGAAGCGGCGTCAACGTGCCGCAGACGACCATTGCGGTGTGGCCTCCAGCAACTGCCAAGATTAACCCTATTGCAGCAGGTGGGATGATTCCGATGAGAAAGTTCTGAATGGTGACGCGATTCATGGTGCTCCAGTGTCTTGGTGTGGCTGCAAGGATATAGTCCTACTGATTAGAACACTTCACCCTCGGTCTGAGGGTTCATTCGGATTTGAGACTACGATTTCGATGGTGTCGTTCTCGCCCATCATCTGCCGTCAGGCACCCTTGACCAACACAGGTCTTGTCAGTTTGCCTTCAGGTCTCGGTCAAAGTGGTTGATGTTCTTGTTGTCCTTCATCCTACTAGATAGAAGCGGCTTTGTTATCATGGTGGAGAGAGCCGGCGGAGGGCTTTGCTCCCTCGACCCCGCGCTTACGAGGCGCCTGAGCCCTAAGAGGAGTGCTCTGCTGGACTGAGCTACGCCGGCACAATCTCGACCCGAGATTGCCAACCGTTAAAGCCATTTTCCCCAGCACAAGGGTTTTTAGAATTCCCGAACGCGGCGTCAGAATTGTGCGGGGGTCGCCCAGCATGGTCAACGGCGTGGGACTGAGGCTCCCATCCCTTAGGGGTTCGTGGGTTCGAATCCCACCCCCCGCATTACCAGTCCCAGACTTGACCTTCGAGTATTCGTTGATATCCAATTCGAGAAAAACTTCGCCGATGTCCCCGAAGGTCTGTTTGAAGTGATGCTTTTCGTAGAACCTCTTGGCGCGTGAGTGTATTGTAGACGTCTCGATTTCAACTACACCACGAGAAAGCGAGTCCGAAATTGCTTCTTCTAAGAGGTGCGACCCTATTCCTTTGTTTCTGTAGTCTGATGAGACATAAAACGCTGAGATGAAGGTATTGAGTCCGCCATCGATGATGTCTTCATGCATGACATAGTGGATGAATCCGATTACTTCCGAGTCTGTCTGTGCCACCAATATCTCCCCGTTTCTAATTGCTCTGCGCACGGTCCTTAAGCGGCCCGACTTTGGTCTCCAGTCAAACCATTCTGAGAGAAGAGCGTTTACTTCGGGAGCATCTGTGGGAGCAGCCTTCCTGACGACAAACCCTCTCAAAACCCATCGTTGCCCCCTCCGAAACGTTGGACTCTGGCGAGTGATTAAAGCGTTTCCGCCCAGCATGCTGGGTCATAGTCCCACCCCCCGCACCAAGTTCCATCTCACAGTTCGGGGCTGTTAACGGATCTCTGAAATTATAGTGTCAGCTGGTCTAGACTGTCAATTCCTTCTGGCCAGTCGCGAGGTCCTCGAGCAGCTTGTAGCTCCTCAATGCATCCTTCTCCTCGACCACAACAATCGCGTGAGGGCTGCACGTGAGATGAGGTTCACTCCGCTCCTTGCCAAATGGGTGCTGATCGTTGCGACCACGCCCGGGGTGTTGAGAACGGAGTCTGACAAGGAGATGACTATCTCTGCGAGGTCGGTCGTTATACTCAGGATGCGCTTCTTCGGGATTATCGTCGTCAATTTCTCCAGATTCTTGTAATCGGTGACGACCTTCACCGTTTCGATGCCTGAGACTATGTGAAGGGTCTCGCCTCTCGAGTAGTCCACCTGTGCGGAGAATCTCGCCAGGGCGCGCGGGATCTTTGGGTCGTTGGCGAGGGCTACGACGACGATCTTGTTCTTCAGAGTCAGTTTCAGAACGAGTTTCGTCATAGATTCCTGATTGCCGATTCTCTCTTGGGGAGAGTATCTCTTGACTAGGCTGATGTTCGGCCCGTCATCCAGGGTCCTGGCTCGGCCTTTTTCGTCCCAAGGCATCTGTACCTTGTAAACGTCGATAGGAAACGTCACGTTCTTGAGATTCTGCGATTCAAGCCTAACCATCCCATATGGAATCTTGTTTCTTACCTGATCGTAAACCTGTTCAGAGATGCACACTTCACCGCCTTCAGCAAGAGGTTCGATTCTGGAGGCGATGTTCACGGCGTCTCCATACACGTCGCCCTTCTGATGAACCACGTCTCCGATGTGTATTCCGATCCTCACAAGCAGCTTTCGAGTGGCCCGCTTGTTGTAGTTATGGAGAATCTTCTGGACTTCTATTCCGCATTCCGTAGCATGAAGGGCACTATCGAACTCGACAAGGAAGGCGTCGCCCATCGTCTTGATTTCGTGACCTCCGTAACGTCCGAAGATCGGCCTGACGAGTTCCCGGTGCTTCTTCAGGAGTTTGAGGGAGAGGGATTCGTCGCGCTGGCTGAGTGCCGTGTATCCCACTATGTCAGTGAACATTATTGCCGCCAGCCGACGGTCAGAACGGGTCAAGTCGAACAGGGAGGGCGCCTCGTGTTCTGGTTAAAACAATTCTCTCCAGCTTGGGGAACGCGGCCGGAATCGCAATGAGATGCACGCGCAAACCCGTTTCAGACGAGGCGGTTCGACTTACGGCTGTGCTATTCTCCCATAGTCGAGGACAGCCTTCTCCTGCTCTCTCTCCACAAAACCAGGCTTGATCCGCCTCAAGGCCCTGATCGCTTCGTCTGCGGTGATCCCTCTATCCTTGATCAGGTATGCTGCGAGCACACATCCTGTCCTTCCTTCCCCTGCAAGACAATGGACGAGGGTCGTCCTGCCGTTCTTGACCTCGTCACGGACGAAGGTGGCAGCCTCTTCGAGGCGGGCGGCGTCGGGGGCCTGGTGATCCTTCATCGGAATGTGACGGACCTCGAAGTCAAGCCCGTGGAGCCAGTGATCAGGAAGTGGATCTTCAGTGAGCGTCAGTATAGTCTCAATCCTCTGGCCGGCGAGCCATTCCAGCTGACTTCTTGAAGCTGGGTATCCCGACCCCGCCAGCTTCCCCTTCTCGACCCACACGAAACCTGTCGGCTGGTCAGAGACCTTCGCCCTGAGCTTCCTCAGGAAGAGCCCTCCGGTGCCCAAGACTCATCACTGCGTTGATTCGATGATGACGAAAATCAGGCCTTCAGCCCTCGAGGACCTCGAGCTTCCCGTACTTGCCCACATTGAGCCGAAGCTCGCCCCTGAAGCTGTTTGTGTAGCCGTTGGTGACTCTGACCTTCGAACCCTGCTTGACCATGTCAATCTGATTGTCCCATAGAGACAGCTTGATCTGTCCACTTTCGTCCTTCAACATGCAGTCGGCCACTCTGGCCTGGTCCCCGGTCCTCAGGTTCACCGTGCGGGGGTCGGCCATCTCGGCGATTTCGCCTTCAGCGTCGACCCTTCTCATACCATCTCGCAGGTCCTTTACGATCATGTATGTCCTCCGTCGACCAGAGCCATATATAACATTGAAGCATCTGGACTGATCCTCGAAACCGTTTAATCAGAAAGCTCTCGCGGGTTCTTGTCAAGAATGCAACCTGGCCTGGCTGATGCCGGACTCCTCCTGCTTTCGTTCATCATATCCCTATTGCTCGTGATTCTGACGATGCCGAAGTTCATCACATACCTCGTAAAGTCGGGCAGGGTCGTGGACGACGTCCACAAGAACCCTCCAACCAAGGTTCCCCTCCCAGTAGGTCCCCTGCTCTTTCTCGGTGCGCTCGTTGGTGAGATTCTCGTGTACTTTGCATTCGGTTCGTTCGTCCCCCTGGCAGTGATAGCGGGCGCGGCCGTGGCCTTCGCAATCGGCCTTGCCGATGACTTGTTCGTTCTCGGCGGGAAGACGAAACCCATGCTCCTTCTGCTCGCGGCAATACCCCTGGTGGTTTCGGTGGTGTTTCGCCAGGACCTCTTCGAATCTAACCTGACCTTCCCGCTCTTGGGGCATATTGGAGAGCACTTCACCATCTACATTTTGCTGGTCATCATCGCCTTCCCAGTCGTCGCAAACGCATTCAACATGATGGACTCCTTCAACGGCCAGATATCGGGGTTCACCCTGATGGCTTCCCTAGCCCTGCTTTTCGGGGTCGTTCTGCACGCAATCGCTGATCCTGGCTTCTCACTCGCTCGTGTCGCCTCCGTTCTTCCCCTAGTTGCCATTGCGGCAGCGTTCTTCGTCTTCAACAGGTATCCGTCCAAGGTCTTTGATGGGGATTGCGGGAGCCTGATGCTGGGGACGATGTTCGCCTCCCTGGCGATAACGGGAGGCGTGGAAATCGCAGCAATGATAGCAATAGTTCCGGCGATTCTCAACTCTTTCTACACGCTTTCCAGCGCTCGAGGTTTTGTGGAGAGGAGGAGGATGCCAGCGAGACCCACTCGTCTTGGCGAGGATGGCAAGTTGTACGCCTCTTTGGAGCCTTCCTCGCCTAACACCCTCATCAGGCTAATTCTGCTGTCTGGACCGCTGGGCGAAAGGGACCTCGTGAAAAGTGTCCTCATACTCACCGGAGTCGCCTGCCTCTTATCAGGCGTGATATCCATCCTGACCTGGGTGCGTTGAAATGAGACTCGCTCCTCTTATCGGAATCGAGGTGGCCGCCTTCCTTTTGATTATTGGCGAGACGTATCTCTTCTTCATGACGATCGTCCCGCTTGGCCCCGTTCCTCACAACTTGACCGTGTACACGGCGATCACATTGCTCAAGGTCGGCCTCACCTTCGGACTAGGCATCCTCTGGTTAGTCGTGATGGTTTCGCTGACTCGTCTCTATGTCAGGTCCAGGCTCAGGACCCAGACTCCCACTTCTTCATCTTGACGTCGAACTCTTTCCTCGTATAGACTATCCTCGCAGGGACTCCCATGACTACCTTCCCGCTAGGCACGTCCTTCGTCACCACCGCCCCCATGGCGACCACGGCCCTCTTTCCGATTCTGACTCCCGCCTTGATTACAGCCCTCGCACCGACAACCGCGCCGTCTTCGATTGTGACCCCGATCATCCTCTTGCTTGGGGGATATGGGTCGTTGGTGAGGACGGCAGCTGGTCCAATGAAGACGTTCCTACCTATCCTCGACATAGGAGGGATGTAGGCGCTACCTTCAATCTTCGTCCCGCTACCTATCCTCACGTCATAGTCCACGTGTGCAAGCGACCCTATCTTCACATTGTCGCCGATGACCGTCTTCGAACCTACGTACGCGTAATTCCAGATCCTAACATTCCTACCGATCTTGGCGTCAGGTGCGATTGTGTTGAGTGGTTTCTTCATCTTCTCAACTCAGGTAGATCGGCGTCCCCGTAGAGCTCGAAGCTAGGACTGCCTCGGCGACCCTGGTCGTCTTCAGCCCGTCTTCCCCTGTCACGAGCGCCTTCCGGCCTTCCGTCAGCGCTGCCACCCATTCCTTGAGCTCGAGCGTCAGCGGCTCCTGAAAAGGCCTGCTCGGAACCGTGGTCATGTTCCTCTCGTGTACGCTGGTCTGCTGGGTAACAAAATCGACATCAATGACCGCCCCGGAGAAGACTGCGGTCAGGGTCCTGACTCTGTTGGGCGTTATCCAGTTGGTCACCAAGAACGCCGTCTTCCTGCCCGAGAACCCCAGCAGTATGGTCGCGAAGTCCTCATGTTGGAGAGGGGGATAAAACGCCCCCACTCTGGCGAAGACAACCTTAGGCTCCTCCGCGAATAGCCATCTTGCCGTGTCTATGTCGTGCACTGAAGCGTCCTTTACTATTCCGACGTCGCTTATCCCCTCGCCCCGCCTGTTCTCCCTGTGGAACTCAAGCAGAATCAGGTCTCCCATGCTCTTGTTAGAAATCGTCTTCTTGAGTTCAGTGATCGGGGGATTGAACCGCTCTATGAACCCGACCGTCAATGTCCTGTTGGAGGACTTTGCCATCTCGAGCAGCTTCTCTCCCTCACTTGAGGTCGTCGTCATCGGCTTCTCCACGAAGGTGTGAAGGCCAGCAGCGAGCGTCCTAGAGGCCATCGAGAAGTGCGTGGACGCAGGGGTGCAGATGTTCGTTGCGTCTAGCCGTTCCCTCTTTAGCATCTCCTCTAGCGAAGCGTATCCGGGCACCCCATACTTCTTTGAGAACTCGGCCATCCTGCTTTTGTCAAGGTCGCAGATTGCGGCAAGGCATCCCAGCTCGCTGAGGACCCTGACGTGGTTCTTCCCCCAGCCGCCTGTTCCTACGACTCCGATCTTGATCATTCTTTACGGCACCCCTATGC
>JBEKJV010000004.1:0-61256 GCA_050011055.1 Nitrososphaerales archaeon
TCTCCAAGACTAGTCAGAATGCGCTGTCTTCTTTGCAATGGACTGTGCTGCAGCTCTGCCCGGCACCAAACTGATGTGTATGCGGCACACACTTCTAATGCCCTCTCCCGGTCACGGCAACCCTCGGAAACCGAAACCTGTTTCTGGGCAACGGGAAGACCGTTTGATGTGAGCGCGATTGGATAGCGCCGTAGAGACATTTGGCCTGACCAAGTCCTATGGCGCGGTGAAGGCACTCGACAGCCTGAGCGTCAAAGTGAGAAAGGGCGAAATCCTCGTCCTCCTCGGCCCCAACGGCTCAGGTAAGTCCACCCTCCTGCTCCTACTTTCGACGGTACTGAAGCCCACCACCGGGACGGCGACTGTGATGGGGTACGATATAGTCAAGCAGCCCCTGAAGGTCAGAGAGACTATAGGTATCTCCTTTCAGGAGGCCCGAGGGTTCTGGAGGCACAAGCCCTACCACATCCTAGCGTTCCATGCAGCAATCTACGGTCTTCGTGGGAAAGAGAGGTCCGAGGTGGTCGACCAGACTCTCAAGGACTTCGACCTCTGGCCTTCGAGGAACAAGAGGTTCATGGAGCTCTCAGGAGGGCAGGCGAAGAGGCTCGAAGTCGCGAAGCTTTTCGTACACCGCCCGGAGGTGGCCCTCTTCGACGAGCCGACTGCCATGGTCGACTTGGACGGGAAGAGGATGATCTGGGACAGGATAAGGGGTCTTCGCGAACAGGGATCTACGGTGGTGGTCGCCACGAACGAAGTGAGGGAAGCGGAGTATCTGGCTGACAGGATCAGCATAATGAAGGAAGGGAAGGATGTCGTCACCGAAGACCTCAGGACGCTCAAGGACAGCATTACTGGTGGAGACGTGGTAGAAGTCCGCATGTCTCCCGCCATCACCAGCGAAGCGCTGAAGGTCATCTCGGAGGTCCCTGGCACGGTCAGGGTCACACAGGCCACCGAAGACACCCTCAACGCCTTCGTCAATAGGTCGGAAGACTGGCTGCCGCAGATGATGGCGTCCGTACAGTCGCTCGACGTCAGAATCACATCCATCAGGGTCTCGGAACCTTCGCTCGACGACGTCTTCCTCCACTACACGGGCAAAGAGGTCGCGAGCGCCCGTGCGTGAGCTCCTCACCCTCTTAGGCTATGAGCTCAAAGAGACCTTCGATTCCATCCCTTGGACGGTCTACTTTTGGTTCTTCTTCGGGTTCCAGTACTTCGTCTACGGCCAACTGGTGTCTAGGCTTGTCGGGAGCAATCTGCCCAACTACTACGTCTATTACGGCACGGGCCTTCTGATCATAATGACATTCAACGTGGCGTCGTGGTCAGGAAGGCGGTTCGTCGAGGGCGCCCATGAAGGAAGGCTGAGGTACATTCTGTCCCTTCCGATTAGGCGTGGGGAGCTCTTCTTGGAGCAACTGATGCTGGGTCTCATAGCCAACATTGTCAGAATCGGCCCCCCACTCGTCCTCGTCCTCTGGCTCAATGGGATGTCCCCAATCATGCTGTTAACGTCCCTGACTGTGCTGCTGTCCATAAGCGTGGGTGTGATGGGAATAATGATCTCGCTTTCGTTCGTAGCGTTCAAGTCGTTTGACATTTACAGTGCGATAGTAGCCAGCACGAGCGCCATCCTGCTCAGGTTCAGCACGATTCTGTACCCGCTCTCTTTCATGCCCAACGCCTATGCGTCGGTCGCCAGGTTCAACCCACTCACCTATGGGGCAGATCTGCTGAGAAACGTAATGAACGTCGACGTCAGCCAGCTGCTCAACCCGGGATCTTCTGCATTCATCGTTGCCGCCGTTGGGGTTTCGATGCTCACCCTCGGTATGGCAATTGTGCCCCGAACGCTGGAAGGAGTGAAGTCGTCATGAGCCAGCTGAATAGGATGCTCCAGATAACCCGTGTCGACCTGTCGTACTTCTTCAGGACGAAGTGGTTGGTCGGAACGTTGCTCGGCCTGAACATAACGGATATGCTCGTTGTCGGCGTAGTCTACAAGGGGATGATGCCCCCCGCCATTGAGGGCCTTCTCAACTACTTCCAGTTCTACGCTCCAGGCGTGATTATTACTGGGCTCTTCTTCGCATCGTTTGACGTCGGGAGGCGAGTCCACCTCGGTCTTACGGAGGGAGTCTCGCAATACTACCTCACACTCCCGGTCAGCCTGGATGAGGTGGCCTGGGCGCACCTTCTATCTGCGGGTCTCGGGGGCACCATCTACGCGGGACTGCTTATGATGATGGCCGCGGTCCTCGTCCCGCAGCTGGCCTCACTGTCGACATTGGTCCTGATTCCGTTCTTGTTCGTTCTTTCGATGGGCCTCTCCGGAATCGCTGCGGTCCTGAACCTTTTCTCGAGGACGGGAGACAGATACTTCGTCTTCGCCGACGGGATTCAGACGTTGATGGTCAGCATGAGCACGGTGGCATACCCTATCTCCGTAATCGGCTCCTACTTCCCCTCCCCTCTGGTGACCATGATTCAGTTGAATCCGCTAAGTCAGGGGGCCGAAGCCTTGAGGGCGGTCATCAATGGGGCCCCTTCAAGTCCGGTGTTCAACCTTCCCTCGCTCGTGCTGACTTCTTTCGTGCTGCTTGGCGCGGGAGTGGTCTCTTACCGACACGTCTTCACGAAGCTGAGGGAGGTCGGCAAGATCTAGGTCCAGGCGGTTTTCAAATCAAGACTTCGCGCCAGGCACCGCAGCGTGTGCTGCAGGGGGAGCTTGGGCAGGGGGTTTCTGCTGGACCGGTTGGCCTGTAATCATCCCAAGTGCGTTCCTTCCTAGCTCGGTGAGCTGATACCGTGCAGGACCACCGAAGAAATCTACCTTGTATTCTACAAAGCCGAGTGATGTCAGTTGCCTCACAGTCCAGAGGGTCATCCAGTTCGAATTGTCGGCAATCGCATCGTCGAGCTCTGAGTTGCTGAGTCCTTCGTTATTCTTCACCAGAGAAGTCATCGCCTGGAGAAGGTGGGGCGAAGTGGCGATCTTCTGGAGGACTTTCTGTTGACCCTTGGCATCGGAAGGCCAGACCCAGAGACCCGTGTTCAACAATTCCGTCCGACTCTCCTTGGTTGATAAAGGCTCTGAGGTCGAAGCAGTTGCGGCCCTTTACGAGCTTGTCAACTGTTTTTTGTCAGCCATGACAAGTAAGCGGAAACTCCTTGTAACTTCGGCAACCAATGGAAGTTGTAACCGAATACGCCGACCAAAGAACAGAGCTCGAGGAGAAGATTAGGTCGCTCGAAGCCGAGAAGGCTTCGCTCCTTGCTGGCATAGCCTCCCTGAAAGAGAAGATCGCCACATGTGAACTGGAGAGGTCCGCCACACAACTGGAAAGTGAAGTGGAGGCACTCCGGACTGAGAAGGCTGTGCTTGACGAGAAGGCTGCGGCCTACGAAGCCGAGGCGGGATATGACCTTCCGCCCAGTACGGCCGAAGGAGTCTAGACCTACCGAAGCTTAGAAGCCTTCTGCTCGAGTTCGCCTTTTTCTTTTCGCAGGTAGCCGACGAAGCTCTCTAGCTCGGCCAACTTTGCTTGGAGATGTTTTACCTCGTTCTCTTTGGCCGTCTGCTCCATGGCACTTTCAAGCTTCTTTTGCTGCTCGGCCATCCCCTTGACCTTCGTGTTGAGACCTTCGTTGTCTTTCTTCACCGCGTTTAGCTCATCTTGAATGGATTTCAGCTGCTCCTCCGCCACGATCAGATATCTCTGTCTGCTAATCACAGTGGGGAACTTCGTATCGCATTTAGAACAGGTGTACATCCCGACCCTTCTCTCGGTCATCCCCCGCTCGCCCTTCGAGGGCTCGACGATGACTGAGAAGGTCCTAGTTGGCAAAGGTTCTCTGTTCCCGCACTTCGGGCAGTTTGGCAAACGTCTCTATGCTATGTGTGAACGTGTTAAAGGTTTACTGTTCGCGGATTGATTCGAGTTCAGAAACGGCCGACCAGAGCGTGACCCTTGCGAAGGAGGGCATGTTGGGGTCCTGAGCGACTTCGTCGAGGAGGCTGATCGCGTTGGCCGCCCTTACCGCCATGCTCTGCTTTTGGTCCTGGAGCATCAGAATCGAATCCTTGACAATCTTCCTGATGTTGCGCGGCGTTATGTTCGAGTCGACAATCTGGTTCAGGCTGACCGTGGCCTTCGTGAGCTTTGCGTTGTTCTCCTCCTGCTTCTTCAATTTTGCACTCATCTGAAGAAACCCTATCTGTGAAAGCAGTCCACCATTTGGTGGGAATAAGTGCTTTTCGTCGCATCAGCCGGGTTGTCCCGCGTTGTCGGGACCCGGCAATCAGGTTAGCGAGTTTCATTCCGCCTTACCTACGACGGCGCGAGGCGTCTTGAGACAGTCGGAGCGTCGTCTTTTATAGAACCGAACCCTCAGTCGGAGCATTGAGTGGGGCTAACAAAGACAAGATGAATCTCGCAGTCGAGCTGGTCAGGAAGGGTGCGACCATGCTTGGAGAGCCCTGTCCGAAATGTGGAGGAGTCAAGGTCAGCTACCACGGGAAGGTTTACTGCACCGGTCATGAAGATCTCTCATCGGTGGTCGCCGCCGAGACAGTGTCGATGGTTACGGTTCTCGCTGGAATGCGGGAGACTCTTCTCTCGAAGCTGAGTGAGGCCACTTCCTCCTTGGGTCAAGAGAAGGATAGTGCCAAACAGGAACAGCTGGTTACTTTGATGACCAAATACTACGACCTGCTCGAGAAGCTCTCTCAAAGCCAGCAGAGGCCTTAAATCAGAACCCGCTCCTTTTTCGTGGTCGTGGCGCCGCGGATAGGGCAGAAGGTGCCGGAGTTTGCACTCACAGACACCGACAATAAGACCCGCTCTCTCGGTGAGTTCACCAAGCAGGGCACAACCATTCTGGCGTTCTTCCCATTCGCCTTCTCAGGCACCTGTGACAAGGAGATGTGCACGTTCAGGGACGACTTCGAGACACTGCGGGCTTCAGGGGCCCAGCTCGTCGGCATCAGTGTCGACAGCAATTACTCTCTCAAGGCCTTCGCGCAGACCTACAACCTGTGGTTTCCGCTCCTGAGTGATTTCAACAAAAGGGTCACGAAGCTTTACGGGGTACTCCAAGATCCTTGGGTCGGTTTCGGCTTCAAAGGTGTTGCCAAGAGGTCGGTCTTCTTGGTCGACAGGCGGAGCATCCTTCGGTACAGGTGGGTCACCGACGCACCATCTAGTGAGCCTCCCTACCAAGAGATCATGAAGGCAGTCCAGAAGCTGACCTCCTAGACAGGCATTTTCATACGAACAGAGTATTGGTGATTAGAATGACCCATGAGATGGCTGTGAAAACGGCTGTGAAACTCACCGAGAGAGCGGCGGCCGAATTGAAACTGTACCTTGACGAGCAGCGCAAGCTGAAGGCAGCGCTGAGAGTCTTCAGTCTCCAAGCCTCGGCATAGTCATGGCGGTTGAAGAACTCACAGATGGACACACTAAGATGTCCGCGAGTGCCAGACTTGTCCAAGCTAGCCTTCTTCTGGATGAGGCGCCGGGGGTAGGATTCGAACCCACGAGACCCGAAGGTCACGGGCTGACTGGTCATTCGATCTCGAGTTGCGGACTCGCTTCGTTATCTCACGAGTTGCCCGCGCATTAACCACTCTGCCACCCCGGCCGAACTGGTGCCTGGTCGAGCCTCTATAATTTCTTTGAGGGAGCCGGTCTCGCCCGAAATGCCCCAATCTCTCGACTGTGTAGTTCCACGAGATGTAGTCGGCCAGTTCAGAACTCTCAAGGCGCTCTCCGAAGGTACCATCTCGTCAAATCCATGTTTAAATTGAATTCACTCTCGGGTTCCGAATGCACGATGAAGGTTTCTCTTGTATGGTCCAGCCCGAAGCCCGAAAGGACCATTGCAGTGGCGATGAGAAGATGCTACAGCACTAAAGTAATCGAGGACATCGAGGCAGAGCTGGAGCAAAAGGGCACCGAATACTGGAGGTTCCTCCTGACCAAGTGCCTTCAGGACAAGTCGCTCGACGTCTTTGAGCATTTCACGATGTCGCTTCTGGTTGAGGGCGCAGGTGAAGCCGAGATGAGCAGACTCATCTGTAGGTTTCCATACATACATGCAACCCACCTCCATGAAACCGATTGGCTCTTTTCCGTGAACGCTAGGACACTCGTCGAGCTGTGGAGGGACCGCGAAGGGAAGCCGTTCGCTGAGCTCGTCGTGGCCGAGCTCGATAGGAAGAAAGTAAGTCCGCTCTTCAACGAATTGGTCTTTGGTGAAAGAGTACATGCGCGTTAAGCTCCTCTACAGCACAGACCTAGAGGCCCTGAAGAAGGTCCTAGCCGAGAAGAGAATACTCTTCGACCCCGAGGCGCTGATGGACCACGTCGTCTATATGTTCGAAATCGAGGACTGCAGCAGGGTCACGACCCATCAGCTGGTCCGTCACCGAGTAGCGTCCTACGACCAGGAATCTCAGAGATTCTCCGCGGCCACGAAAGAAGGGGTCGTGACGCCCCCGAGCATCCAAACCAATGAGGCGGCCAGCAAGGCCTACGACGAGGCCCTCAAGACTGTCTACTCTGCCTATGAGAAGATAGTTGCGGTCGGGGTGCCTAAGGAGGACGCCAGGTATATACTGCCGACCGCCATCAAGACGAAACTCGTCATGACAATCAACGCCAGGAGCCTTATGCACATAGTCTGGCAGCGCACGGCTCTACAGGCGCAGTGGGAAATCAGGGAGCTCGCAACTTCCCTGTACGACCTTGCCCGCGAAGCGACGCCTGAGCTCTGGGTCAGAATCATGGAGAGGTAGCACTTGGTCAAGGCTTTCGGGACGGCCGGGGTCAGGGGAGTCTTCAACAAGACGCAAACGCCCGAGCAGATTTACAGGCTTGCTGAGACTATCGCGTTCGCCTTTGGGAGGGGGAAATACGGAGTCGGTTGGGACGGTCGTAAGGCTTCTGCCCTCCTTGCGCGAACAATAATCTCGGCTGTCAGCGCAGTCGGAAGCGACATCTACGCCTTCGGGGTCGTCCCCACTCCTGTGGTGGCTTTCGGGACTCGGTCCCGCGCATGTTTAGCCGGCTTTTCCGTGACCGCCTCTCATAACCCCGCCGAGTTCTCTGGCGTCAAGGTCTTCAACGCCAAGGGGATGGAGCTCCCCGCGTCTGATGAAGAGAAGATTGAGAGGGTGCTGGCCGTGGACGTCATGAAGCCCTCCGGTGTGTTCGGCCAATTTGCCCCTGACGAGGAGGCGGTTGACGATTATGTACGGGCACTCGTCTCACGTTACGAGAAGGCCCCCCAGCCTCTCCGGATAGCGGTCGACTGCGCAAGCGGACCAGGGGGGATTGTAACTCCGCAGGTCCTGAAGCCCTTGGGTCATCATGTGGTCCCAGTAAACGCCCAAGTCTCTTGGAGGTTCCCTGCGAGGCCCCCAGAACCGACTGCCTTCAACCTCGCTGATTTCTCAAAGATGGTCCCTGCGCTGGGAGTCGACCTAGCCTTCGCGCATGATGGTGATGCGGATAGGCTGGTGATGCTCGACGCCCTCGGGAGGGTGGTGCCCGACTCAATCCTCACAATCCTGGCGCTTAGGGGAGTGAACGCCTCCAGCGGGGCCGTCGTAATCTCCGAGAACACGTCCACGGCCGTGGCCGAGGAAGCCGAGAGGCTGGGCCTCCGGGTCACTAGGAGTAGGGTGGGGAAGACCTTTGCTGCGCTAGAGGCAGAGGGAGGAGTCTTCGCGGCCGAGCCGAGCAAGGTCGTCGACCCCCGGTGGGGCCTCTGGGAGGATGGGATCAACGCTGCCGCGATGATTTCGGGGCTCGTTTCAAGTGACAAGGGAGTGCTGGGCAGAATGATGGAAGAAATCCAGTGGAAGTACAGACAGGTCAACCTCGACGCGACCGTCAAGATAGGGGTTCTGACGGAGAAGGCGAGGGAGGCCTTCAGGAAGCTCAAGATTCAGGAAGAGCGGATGCTTGACGGCCTCAAGTTGGTATTCGTTGACGGCTCTTGGGTAATGTTCAGACCTTCGGGGACTGAGTCGAAGGTGAGGCTCTACTGCGAGTCGAAGGACCCCCAATTACTCGACTTCCTCGTCCAGCTGGGAACCCAATGTATCGAATCTTCTAAATAGCGTGATGGGTTCGGGCAATTGATGCCTGAATCGAAAGCCATAGCGAGAGTTCTGGCGTCAGGCTACCTCCTGGATGCGAAAGCCTTCGAGATGATCAACCAAATCCCGGCAGAGGTTGACATGGAGGGGCTCGTCGACAGGTTGCTGGAGGAGAAGACGGGAACGGTGGGGGAGGCAAGGTTGATCACTGAATCGGATGTGGTCAAAGTGATGCCCGAAATGTCCCGGCGGGGCGATGAGGAACCGGGGGCCCTCTTCAGCGAGTCGGCGGAGCTCGAGATCATCTCCGACCCGACATTGGCCATCGCGCCTGCGGAGGCGTCCGATGGTTTCAATAAGCTCTTCCGCGACAGGTACCAGCGGCTCTACTCGATTCTGCGGAACCGTCTCGACATGAAGGGCACGGTCATGGTTTCTGCCGCGAAGGGGCTAGCTCCTAACAAGAAGGCAAAGGTGGCCGGTCTCCTCTCCGACCGTTCAAGTAGGAAGGGGAATGTCGAACTGAAAGTGGACGACCCGACCGGCATGATGCGGATCGTCTGCCGGGACCAATTCGTCGAGAAGGCAGCCCTCGAAGCGCCCCTCGATAGCATGATTGTGGTGGAGGTGTCACATGGAAAGACCAGCCAGCTGTACGCGAGCTCTGTTATGCTGCCCGATGTCCCGGGGAGGAAGCCAATATCCTCGTCCCATCGAGTCTACGCTCTCCTCCTCTCAGACCTGCATATAGGGAGCAGGGTGTTCCTCGCCGACGACTTCAGACGTTTCTTGCAGTGGATTAACGGTGGGCTGGGCGACATGGATGTAGTGAACCGTATCAAGTACTTAGTCGTCGCTGGAGACCTCGTCGATGGAGTTGGTGTCTATCCGGGCCAGGAGTTCCAGCTCGCCGAGAAGGATCCCAAGAAGCAGTACGAGATGGCCGCAGAGCTACTCAAGCAGGTGCCGAGTCACATACAAATCGTCATCTCCCCGGGGAACCACGACGCCGTCAGACAGGCGTTGCCGCAACCGGCCGTCCCGGTCGACCTTGCCGAGTCGCTATATGGGATGGAGAATGTCAGGTGGGTGGGCGACCCTGCATATATCAAGTTGCACGGTGTGACATTCTTGGTCTACCATGGGAAGAGTCTCGATGATGTCATAGCCACGACGCCCGACTTGACCTACGACAATCCGACCAAGGCGATGAAACTCCTTCTCCGATCGAGACACCTTTCGCCTACCTATGGTAAGCGGACGGCTCTGTCTCCGGAACTACGGGACTTCATGGTAATCGATCAGGTTCCTGACGTACTTCATTCGGGGCACGTCCACACATATGGGGAACTCAACTACAGGGGGACGTTGCTCGTCAACTCAGGGACGTGGCAGGGACAGACCGACTTCCAGTCGAATATGGGGCTTGAGCCGACCCCGAGCATCATACCAGTTATTGACCTCTCTACTATGGGAGTTCTGAGACGCAACTTCAGTGCAGCGGGTTACCAGCCCTACGTGAAGGCCCCAGAACCTGAAGGGTTTGCTTCCTAGGTGGCTTTGCCGAACGTGGTGTCCTCTGAGAGTGTCTTTCCGAGCGTCTCGGTCCCGATTAGGAGCTGTATCCGTTTGGTTCTCCCGCGCCTTCCCTTGCTGACGACTGATGCCTCGATTAAGCCCATCAGGTCGAGTTCTGCGAGTATCCCACTGACGCGCCTCTGTGTCAGTGCCTCGAGACCTGCCTTCCTGCAGAGGTTGCTGTAAGCCAGGTAGAGTTCGCCAGTGTTGGTCCCGCCCGGGAACTTCGAGACCGCGAGTAGGATTGCTTTGTTTTGTACCGGAAGTGAACGTATCGCTTCTTCAACCCTATCGTGTTCCATTTTGTCCGACGCCCTGCGGATGCACAAATCGTCGATTTCTTTGAGCCCCTCACGTTCGGCGACCTCGCCGGCTATCCTCAGCAAATCAATTGCGCGTCTTGCGTCGCCGTGTTCTGATCCTGCCATCGCTGCGCAGAGGTTGATTGCCGCCGGTGATGCTGCAGCCGGCCTGAACGCCATGTTTGCCCTTTCCGTCAAGATTCCTCTCAGTTCCTCGACTGTGTAAGGTGGAAAGACTAACTCCTCCTCGCTTAGGCTGCTGAGAACCCTGGGGTCGAGACTCTCCTTGAACTTCAGGTCATTGGATATCCCAACTAGGGACAAGAACCCTGGTGAAAGTCTTTCGCCAGAACGCGTGAACTCATAGAGGATGCTGTCGCCGAAAGTCTTCACCAAGTAGTCTATCTCATCGAGGACCAAGATGATTTGCTTCCCTCCGAACTTCACCCTCTCGAAAATCCTTTCGACGACTTCGCCGATGGATAACCCAGTGAAGGGGATCTGCCTGTCCACGGGCAAATCGACGAACTTTGCAAACTCTGCCAAGGTCCGGTACTCCGTGTTCGAGAGTCGTGTGTTAACATATGCTACCGTCAGGTTTGGGCTGTTTGCTTCGGTCCTCAGCCTTCCCAGGACGTAACGTGCAACTGCAGTCTTTCCCGTGCCCGTCTTTCCGTAGAGGAGTAAGTTGGATGGTTTGGAACCGTGGAGAATGGGAGCGAGGACCTCGGCGACGGCCTTAGTTTGATCATCTCTGAACGGCAACTTTTCTGGAATGTACTCCGGGCTTAACGCATTGCGATCCGTGAATAAGGCCTTGCCTTCCCTGGCTTTGCGAAAGATTTCATCAATAGTGCCAGGCATCGATTATCAGTGGAAATACTGGTTAGATAAGCCCTCCGCCCCAGGCTTTCGACTGTTTCTACTGTATAGGCCCGTTCTTTGGTTGAGAATTTACGTTAGTATAACGGCCCGTTCTTGGTATGGGATACTGTCAGGATATACTTTGAGGTCTATGATAAGAGACATCAACTTGAAGTTCAAGAATGAAGTGAATGGACTATGGGAAGAAGAGACTCCAGTGGAAGCATAGGGGCCGGGGGTTGGGAGTGAACTTCAGTGAATGATCATACCATTCCAACGAACTTGACACCCCAATGTTTCCACTGCAACTCATCCAACCTCTGATGACCAAAAGAACCAAATTCCAACCCCCGAATCTCCTATGGAACCAATAGCCGCCTTTGTCATTCCTCGCAGGAGTGAACTTCTGTGAAGTTGCTCGGGGCTCTCAATGTAGAGTCAAGGAAACTTAGGCTCAAGTTCACAAGTTCACACTACTCGGTGATTTAACACGGCCAAGATTAAGTGGGCCGGCAACTTGCGCAAGCGGATCAAAATCGAGGTCGAAGACGAGGAAGGAACCAGATACACGCTAGCGCTGGAAGGCAAAGTTTCTCGGGACAAACTGATGAAGGCGGTCGACATGCTAGAAATCATGGACCTCCCAATGGATCACTCTTACAGAGCCCCAGATCAGAAGACCTTCTTTGGCAAGGTGATGACACTGCTTGAGACTGAGTTTGCGGCCGGGGATTTCTCATCATCGGATGTTGCACGTGGGTTCGAAGAGAAATACGACCAACCCGCCAAGCTCAGTACGATTTCCACATATCTGGCGAGGCTTGCCGACAAACAGTACATCAAACGGGAGAGATTCGGAAATTCGTGGGTATACAGACGGGTCTATCTGAGGACTAATCAGCTGGCAGAAAGATAGCGACGGCCAGTTTCGGTAAGCTGATAGACAAACGGCTTCTTTGAAGTATTTCGAGAGACAAGCCCCGAATCGAACAGGATTTTCATCAGGCGTGCAGCGTGTTCCCTACTCTTACCGATGAGCTCCTTGATTTCGACGGAGCTCCGAGGCTTGACACTGAGGAGTTTGATTACAGACAACTCTGTCTCATCCAACGTAATACGTGATCTGGGTTGAAGGACGATGGTAGACGTATCCATCACGGTAACTGGCTTCTCCACAGTTGAGATTGGTGCAGACACTGGCCGCGAGACAGGAATCATGGGCCTCTCTGATACACGGGCCTGAATCACTTCGAACTTGCCCATCATATCTAAGATACGTTCATCTTGCTTCTTCAAACGCTGCTCAAGAGCCTCCCATAAGTCCCGGGCTAGGTCAGTAGAAGCATTAACCCTCTGCGAGACCTGTCTGTACCTAAGAAGCAATCCGAAGGACAGAACCACAAAAAACACAGATGAGGCGAACGTCGCGAGTGTCACGGGGTCGTCCAAGGTGCGTACATCACAAGGTCACGTTAAGCCATGTGATAAACATCACCCCTACATCACAATTCTATCGAGTAGAGTCTGCAAAACCAACGCGAATCTCTTTCTGTCCTCATCAGCGACCTCAGTATTTCCTTTGGCGATCAATTCGAGCAGTCTTCGAACGTCTTCTCCTTTGACTAGACCCATCGCAATAGCAACTAGAACGGTTACTATCGACTCTCTGACCTGGTTTCTTCCTTGTTGAACGGTCCGGAAATAGGACCCAATAGTAACTGGCTTCTCGGATCTCAATGCGGCTGCCTCCCTGTAGTGCATCTCACCTGCCGCGACCCTAACGTAACTCATGAGAGACTCAAGTTGCTTCTGAGTTAGGCTCGATTGTTCCATCAACACGTTTGGGAGAATCATCTACCCTCTCTTTGATACTAAAAAGTATTAAGCGTTGTTACCACTATAATGGGAGTATCTCATCTCGTCTAGGTGGTATCTATCATTATTACATAATCTGATACGAAAAACCGATAATTATGTGAATATGCACGTTCAACCGGAGCCATCATCTTATTTACTTCAGGAACGAGACAGGCGGGTGAGGCTATTTGGGCAGGAGACGTAAGAAGACTCTTCGGATTACTAGAAGAACCCTGCCTAAGGTCTTCGCATGCCCACGGTGTGGGATGATCACAATCAGGATAACATCACATAAAGACGAGACATCACAGGACACGGTCTTCTTGGTCGCCTGTGGCAACATAGCATGCGGGGTCCGGCGGGAGCTCAGGTACCCAACCGAGAGGGCCAACATCGATGTATACAACATGTTCGTAGACGACTTTGCACGTGCAGGGGCTTAAGTTGAGAGGTTGCGGCGCCGTTGAGAAGTACCTGCTAAAGAGAATGAGACGAGCGCCGATCTGCGCAGCTCTGATAGATCCGGAGGATTTCAGTCCAAGACAAGCCGCAGACACAGCGAAGAAGGCAATCAATGCAGGAGCCGGCGTAATCTTGGTCGGGGGATCCACTCTTTCCGATCAAGGAAAGCTTGATGACGTAGTGATAGCCATCAAGAACATCACCAAAGACATCACGACATCACTAGGCGCATCACGAACCCCTCCAGTTGTGCTCTTCCCTGGGAATGCCTCAGGCGTCTCTCGTTTCGCTGACGCAATTCTCTTCAGCAGCCTTCTCAACTCGGCGAACCCATACTTCATCATCGGAGCGCAGGCTCTTGGGGCGATGGAGGTTTACAAGGCCGGAATCGAAAGCATCCCGATGGGGTACCTGGTCTTCGGCAATCAGAGCACAACCAGTTTCATCGGTCAAGTCAACAGCTTACCGCCTTCGAAGCCGAACCTCGCTCTCATCTACGCCCTCGCTGCGAAATACTTGGGAATGAGAACGCTCTACCTTGAAGCTGGCAGCGGGACAAGCGAACCCATTCCATCAGAGACCATTCGGCTGGTCAGGAAGTTCTACGACGGCATCATAATCGTAGGAGGAGGCATCATATCGGACGAGGTTGCTAATCGGGCGGCAAAGGCAGGAGCCGACATCGTCGTAGTGGGGAATCTACTTCAGACTCCACGATTTGAAAAGACACTGCGACAGATCGTAACAGCAATCAAGCACAAGGACTCGGCACATCGAACACACCCTCCGCTAATCAATCCACAAATGCACAAGTCTGAAGAACCCATGGTCAAACGAAGGTAGTCCTTAAAATCCACTTGCGAACCAAAGATCTAGATGTCCTTTTCCGCCGAAACTGCATGGAATCGAGTTCATAAGCTCGCGCCGTTCCCTGCAAGATTCGACGCATATTACAAGGACATCCTCAAACAATACGAAGCGGCCCACCTGACCGCATCCCAGGCTAAGTCCATGGGGTTCGACCCCGTTGACACAGTGGAGAGCAAGACGGTCTTCGACCTTGCCGACAGGGTCAACCAGATGCTTCGTCTAGACCAATTCGAGGGGCTCGTCGATCGCCTCAGAGAGCTCCTTCACTCCACTTCAAAGGAACGCGCGGCCCTGGCCATCTCCCAGGAAATAGCCCTCGGCAAGTTCGGTGCCCTCGACAAGCATGAAGCGCTGAGCTATGGGGTCCGCGCAGGCCTCGCGGTGATGACCGACGGGGTCACCGTCGCTCCACTCGAAGGAATCTCCGGTGTCACCATAAAGCAGAACGACGACAACAGCGACTACGTTTCCGTCTCCTATGCGGGTCCTATGCGGTCGGCCGGGGGCACCGAAGCGGCCTTCTCCCTTGTCATAGCAGACGTCACCGGGAAGAAGTTAGGGCTGTCGAACTACAGGGCCAGAAAGGATGAGGTCGACAGGTTCAAAGAGGAACTAAGAATCTACGAGAGAGACGTAGGCAACTTCCAGTACAAAGTGACAGACGAAGACATCAGGTACACCATATCCAACCTGCCTGTCGAGATAGACGGTATCGAAACCGACCCCATAGAGGTCGTCGTCCACAGAAACCTGAAGCGTGTCGCTACTGACAGGTTGAGGGGAGGAGCGCTCAGGGTCCTCAACGACGGGGTGATCGGGCGCGCCCACAAACTCGCGAAGAAGCTGACGTTGCTTAACATCTCTGGCTGGGAATGGCTCGCCGATGTCAAGGGAGGCACCCAACAGACGACTAACGAGACGGAGCAGAGTGGGACCCACTTCGAGGAGGTCATCTCCGGACGGGCAGTTCTCTCGAAACCAAGGAGCAGGGGCGGTTTTAGGCTCAGGTATGGCAGATCGATGAACACCGGCCTCTCGACGCTGGCCATCCATCCTGCCGTGGCGACCCTCCTTGACTACCCAGTCGTACCTGGAACTCAGGTCAAGGTCGATATGCCGGGCAAGGCTGCGACTATCGCCTTCGTAGATTCGATAGAGGGACCGACAGTCCTCCTCAAGAACGGCGGGGTCAGGCGCATCTCGTCTATCGCTGATGCCGAGCAGGAAAAGGAGAACTTCGAGAAAATCATAGATTTGGGGGATATCCTCATCAGCTACGGGGACTTCCTGGAGAACAATCGGAACCTCCCGCCATCGCCCTACGTCTCGGAGTGGTGGGTCCAGGACTTCCTGCAAGTCTTGGGGGCAGTTCCCGCGGCCCTCGATAGGCTCGCTGCAGAGGGCATCTCACGCGAAAGGACAACCGAGCTGAGTCTCGGTGAACCCGGCTTGGTTCCCTCTCCAACCGAGGCTATTGCTATGTCCCACCTCCTAGGAATCCCTCTCCATCCCATCTACACTCCGCGGTTCGACCGGATCAGCGCCTCAGACCTAGCGGATCTTCGCACCAGTAGCCGAACCGAGGGACGTGATGTGGTCGTGGATATCACATCGAATCACAGGGAATGGGTCCTCCGAAGGTGTTTGATTGAGCACCGACTCGAAGGCAATTCGGCTATCATATCAGGCGACGCCGCTGTAATCATGGCCACCCTCCTCAGGCTCGAAGACAAATCGGAGATTCCTGTTCCCTCAGACCCCATTGAGTTTGTCAAGACTCTTTCAGGACTGACTCTCGGAAGACAGACGACGACAACCGTGGGCGTCCGGGTTGGGAGGCCCGAGAAGGCAATGGTCAGGAAACTGAAGCCTCCTGTTCACACTCTCTTCCCTGTAGGTTTTGCTGGCGGCACGTATAGGGACATCATCACGGCCTCGAAACAGGGGCCAGTGAGAATAGATGTTGTGAACAGGTATTGCCCCGAATGCGGCCAGAGGCGCCTCTCCTCCAAGTGCGAGGTCTGCGGTTCGGGAACGGTACCATTCAAGGTCTGTCCCCACTGCAACTCCAGTACCTCCGACAATGTCTGCCCCAACTGCAGGGCAAAGACTCTCCCCTATTCGAACTTCGACTATGAACTGCGTGCCAAACTCGATGCCGTGAAGGTGAAGATTCCATTCGACCCTTCGAAGCCGGTGAAGGGAGTGCGGGGCCTTATGAGCGTCTCGAAGACGCCGGAGCCTCTGGAGAAAGGAATCATCAGGAGCAGGCACCAAGTCTTCGTCTACAAGGATGGAACCCTGAGAATCGACATGACCAATGCCCCGCTGACCCACTTCAGGCCTCGTGACATCAAGGCCGACCCGGAGTCTCTGGTAAGGCTGGGGTATGAGAACGACCGCGAAGGCAAGCCTCTCAAAAGGGACGACCAGCTCCTCGAGCTGAAGCCGCAGGACATAATCGTTCCCATCGACATAGCAGGCGACCTAGTCAGGATGGCCCAGTTCGTCGATGATGAGGTGCAGAACTTTTACGGTCTACCGCCGTACTACAACGTCCGAAGGCCGGCTGACTTGATGGGGAAGATTGCCATAGGCCTGGCGCCCCATACCTCCGTCGGCGTGGCAGGCAGGATTATCGGATTCTCTTCTACTCAGGTCTGCTTCGCGAACCCATACTGGCATGCGGCCAAAAGGAGAGACTGCGACGGCGACGGTGATTCCCTCCTACTACTGCTGGACGCCCTCCTCAACTTCTCACTTGAGTACATCCCACACCAGATAGGCGGCCTGATGGATACACCTCTTTTGGTCCAGCCTATCCTTCTACCGTCGGAGGTCGACGAGCAGGCTCACAATTTCGACATCGCTGACGTCTACCCGCGAGAGTTCTACGAGAAAACCCAGGAATCACCATCAGCCGCGTCGGTCGAGGGTCTGATCGAGCGCATTGGTTCGAGGCTGGAGAAGGAGACCCAATTCTATGGTTACGGGTTCACGCACCCAACGAACGTCCTCACGATTAGGCGCTCGAGGGCTTCTTATTCCACAATGCGGACTCTTGCAGAGAAGATCGCGAAACAAATCGAGGTAGCCGAGAAGGTGGAGGCGGTCTCGACGAGGGAGGTCGTCGAGTCGATAATCAGGACGCACTTGATTAGGGACATCATGGGGAACGCGAAGAAGTACGCAACCCAGGCCTTCAAGTGCAGAAAGTGCGGCACGACTATGCGCAGACCCCCATTATCGCGAGCCTGCCCCAACTGTGGAGGACCCATCAAGGGGACGCTGACCCGTGCGTCGGTCGAGAAGTATCTCTCAATCGCCCAGAGGCTAGCTCGGGACTATGAGGTCGAGTTCTACCTAAGGAGCCGCCTAGACATGCTCCAGAGAGAACTCGACCAGCTCCTACACGGCGAGAGGAAGGCCGACCAGCTCGAGCTGACAGACTTCTTGAAGCCTGCGCTAGCTGAAAGAGTAAGCAGGTGAGTCCCTGAAGGAGTACTTGACCTTCTGGAAGCCCTTCCGCAGCTCCGCTATCCTCTGGGTCACTTCGCGCTTCTTCTCTCCTGTCATGGCGACGTGGATGAGCCCAGCCACTTCGATCATCTCTCCTTTACCCATCCCTAACCGCGTCAGCTCGGCGACCCCGAGTCTTATCCCTCCGGGGTTGGTGTAGTGTCTCCCAGCCTGTAGATCACCGGGAATCAACTGTCTGTTGACGATGATGTTCTGGCTCTCAAGGAGTTTCTCCATCACACCTCCATCGGTGTACTTCGTCACGTCGAGCGCGACCTGGTGGGACATCGTGTAACCGCCCTTCTCGCCTAGGACCTCATCCCCGAGTCCGGCCAGCTCCTGCGCGAGGACTTGCGCGTTCCTGACGACGTCCTTGGCGTACTGGCGCCCGAACTGCAGGAACTCGGCAAAGAGGAGCGCCTTGGCTGCGACACTGTGGAGATGGTGGTTGCTGGTCGTCCCTGGGAAGACCGCCTTTTTCAGCCGGTCGGCGAACTCGGCGCTTGAAACGATAGCCCCTCCTTGCGGGCCGAAGAGGGTTTTATGCGTGCTGAATGTCATGACCTGGGCCCCCTCACGGAGCGGGTCCTGGAACATACCACCAGCAATCAGTCCGATGACATGCGCCGCGTCGTAGCAGACGGTCGCACCCGCGTCCCGAACCATCTGTGACAACTCCTTCACCGGGTGTGGGAACAAGAAGAGGCTCCCGCCGAACATGGCGAGCCTGAGAGACTTCAGGGCCTTGATTCTCTTCTTCGTTTCATCGACATCGATGTTCATCTGATCTTTATCGAAGGCGAAATACTCGATGTCGAGTGAGTGGACCAGCCCGGCCGAGCCCGAAAATTCCTTCTTACCGTGCGAGATATGCCCCCCGTTGGGTATCGAAAGCGCCATCATCTTGTCGCCAGGGCCGCTCAGCGCCGAGTAGAGGGCGAGGTTGGCGACCACTCCAGAAATCGGTCTGACGTCGATGAAATCGGTCTTGAACAGCTTCTTCCCGAGGGCGATAGCCTGCAGCTCAATCTGGTCGATGTACCTGCATCCAGCGTAGACCCTTTCACCTGGCCATCCCTCCGCGTACCTGTGTCCGAGATCTGACGACATGACCTCCCTGACATGTCTCGAGGCCACGTTCTCGCTCGCGATCATCGGTAGGCTCTGAGAGAACCACTTCTCGTGCGCCTTGACCTTTCTGATGACTGACTTGAACTCAGAATCGTAGGATGGCATGAAAGGATACAAATGCTGTTCATAATTATACGTTTACAGTTGAGCACACCGGTGGGCTCCTAGGGTCGTCAATCCAGGGCCGCTACGCTTAAGAGGAGAAGGGGTATCACCAGAATCAATGAGTGACAAGAAGAAGAACGCGCCGATGCCCGCTTCAAGCGCAGGCCTCCTCACGTTCTTCAATGAGGCGACAAACGGAGTAAAGATCAGGCCTGAAATAGTCCTAATTGGTTCGATAACTCTTATCGCTGCATCAATTGCCATCAACATCCTCTTCCGCTGAGCAGGGATTCCCGAAACATTCGGCGACAGAGATACTCGCCGGCCGCTACAGGCATCTCTTTGTCCTTCCATCCACCCCAACGCTACTCCTTTACTCAGCATTGGCTTCTTTCGTCCTGAGTTTCACGTCAAGGGGAACCAACGGGGCCATCCCTTTCCTACTAACGTTCTTCATTTTCATCATCTCAGCCGCGGTCGTTTCAGGTACCCTCCTGCTAATCGACCGGAGGACACTCGCAGACTTCCGGCGGACCAGTGCCGTCCTGTTGGCTGGCGATGTCCTGTGGATCATATTCGTGGCCTGCGGGGTCGCCTTCGCCCGGCTGGCTGGGTCCCCCAACACGCTCAGCAATGCCTTTCTCTTCGGAGCCTTCACTTCCGCCGGACTCGAGTTCTTGGTGATCGACGGAGTCTTCACCGAGCGTGCCTGGCTGGCCGTAGTACTTGCCGCAATTCATCCTACCGCGACCCTGGTCGCCCTGAGGTTCTCAGAGCTCTCGCTCAGGTTCGACCTTCTCTCCGCCTTCTTCGGGGTCATCGCCTACGTGATGATGGTCGCCTTCACATTCCTCCTGAAGAGGAGGAGAACGAGCAAGGGTCATAGCGCCCTCAGTCTCTTCCGGGCGTTCATGAAGACGTGGGCTGGAGGCGAGGCAACAGATCTCGAACGCATCATCGCTGACCTCTCCGAGGAGGCTCAGGTCACCACCAAGGTAGTCCGGTTCAGGACCCAGGTCAGCGACGTGTTCTTGGTCCTGCCTGGAGTTCACCCAGGTCCATTCCACCCGGTCGGCAGTTACGACCTCCCGGGGGTCATCTCCCAGGCCTTCAAGGGACAGGGAACTGTAATGACGTTTCACAGGCCTGGGGGGCACGAAAGGAACCTGGCCACTCGTGAGGAGACGGACAGGTATGCGGCAGAGACGAGCGAATTTGCTCGGACGATCACACCATCGACAGTGGAAGCCGGTATCAGGGGGCCGACTTATGCGCGCATCGGGAAGGCCAACATAGGCGCCACAGTCTTCTCTACAGACATGATCCTCACGGTGTCCTTTGCTCCCCTAGGATCGGATGACCTGAGTGCGGAAGTAGAGGCAGAGCTTTCGGGACAGGCTTCCGCCGTCGGGTTCGATGTGACGGTCATCGATGCCCACAATTCACTCGAAGACCATCAGGAATCGATCGACTCAGCAGACCCCGGATGGAGACAATTGTTTGAGCGGATGAAGCTGGCTGAGGCGGCACCATTCAGGGTTGGTTACGCGCACTCAAACGAGTTCGAGTTCGGGGCGCGCGAAGACCTAACAGAGAACGGCATCGGCCTAATCATGATTGAGACACTAAACCGCAAGTCCGTCCTCATCCTGGCCGACGCAAACAACGCCATCCCGTCTTTACGTGCTGAGACCGCCAAGGTCTTGAGTTCCCTGGGCTACGAATTGATTGAATTCTGTACTTCCGACAGCCACAACCTTGCTGCGAGGGGCCTGACTGTCTCGCGAGGCTACAGGGCGCTAGGTGAGGCGACCCCCGTCGAGTCGTTGGTAATGCTGGTGGCAGACATCGCGAAACTCGCAGAAACTAGGCTCTCGCAGAGTAGCTACGGATCGGGTCTGCTCACTAGTACAGTCAAGGTCTTTGGGGCCAAAGCACTGGAAGAGTTCGCCGTAATCACCCAATCGAGCTCAGCACTGGCTAAGAGGTACTTCAGGTTCGCTGCGGTTTCGGTTGCCGCTTTACTCGTTCTCTCACTTGCCCTGTGAGAAAGAGATTTAGACGGATGGGGAAACAATACGCCCATGGACGGCGAATCTAAGGGTTTTCTCATAGGCATCGAGGGAATCGACGCCGTAGGCAAAAGGACGCAGACTTCGATTCTGAGTTCGTGGCTGCGCTCCAGGGGCCACACCACGCGCACAGTCTCTTTCCCCGACTACGGGACAATCCTCGGAAGGGAAATCAAGAGGTTCCTCCTCGGCACCATGAACTACCCTCCGGAAGTCAGGCACATGCTTTTCGCCGCGAACCGTTGGGAGAAGAAGAGCGAGCTGGAATCGATTCTCTCCAAGACTGACATACTGATAGTTAACAGGTATTCCGAGTCAAACTTCGCATATGGCGTCGCGAACGGTCTGAAGCTGGAATGGCTGGTCAACCTTGAGGCAGGTCTCCCAAAGCCTGACACTGTGATTGTCCTAGACGCTCCTCCTACTGCACTCCATTCGAGGCGCGGACCCAACAAAGACGAGTACGAGCGGAACACCTACCTGCAAGAGAGAACCAGGGAGGCGTACCTCAAACTCGCCGGAGACTTCGGATGGAAAGTAATCGCCGCGGCCGGAGAGATAGATGCAACCAGCCAGGCATTGATACGTGCAGTCTCAGATTCACTAAAGATTGCGGGCCGAACCGTTTAAGACGACAAGAGCTGGTTTCAAACAGGTTTGATTCTCAAATCGGTCGCAGAAATCCGAGACCCAGTCCACGGCTATGTCAAGATGACCGACGTCGAGCGCGACCTGATAGACACGCCCTTCATCCAACGCCTCAGGAGAGTCCACCAGCTCGCAGGGGCATATCTCGTCTATCCAGGGGCGGTCCACACCAGATTTGAGCATGTGGTGGGGGCGATGCACATAGCCGGCCAGATAGCGGAGTCTCTGGTGCCGACATCAGGAATCGGCCCGGACCAGGTCCAAGAGGTGAGAATTGCCGCGCTCCTCCACGACGTCGGGCACGGACCCTTCTCCCACATGTACGAGGAGGTCCTAGCAGAGAGGACTGACGTGACCCATGAGGACATCTCACAAAGGATTGTACTAGAGACACTGATACACGACGTCCTGGAGAGAAACGGTTTCTCCGCGAAGAAGATATCGGCCTTCGCTGTGGGCAAGCAGAACAAGCGACCTCTCTTCATGAATGAGATCATAGCAGGCGGGCTGAGCGCGGACATAATGGACTATCTGCTCCGGGACTCTTACTTCACGGGAGTCGAATACGGGAAGGTTGACATCAGGAGGGTGATAGATTCACTGCAGGTCGCTGAAGGACGCTTGGCCGTTGAGAACGCAGCCCTCTACGCCTTCGAGGCTCTCCTGCTTGCGCGGTACGAGATGTTCAAAGCGGTTTACTTCCACAGGACGGTCAGGGCGGCCGAGCTGATGCTCGTGCAGGCCATGAAGTTCGCCGACGACACCCTCGGGTTGACTGACCTATCGGATCTCGACAGCTACCTGGAGTTGACAGACGAGATCGTGCTACAGAGACTGACCACATTGAGTCCTTCCACACCCGAGTTGAAAGAGGCTAGGCGACTCGCCCTGGGCTTCCGGAACCGCGACTTGGTCAAATGCGTCTTCGAGAAGCTGGTCCAGCGTAAGGACCAGATGGTCTCAAGCCTCTTCGCGAAGGAGAGGGTGAGGGAGCAGGTGACGGCCGAGCTCGCAGAGGCCGCGGGCGTGGACAGGATGCACGTTTTTCTCGACGTCCCCACGATGCCTTCAGTGCCTTACACCTCTTCGAGGGAGGCTTTCACTTCGGTCCGGTTGGTGCAAACTAAAGGCGGAAGGCGGGTCGTGAAGTCGATGCCCCTGAGCGAGTTGCCTCTGGTCGGGTCCATCGCCGGTTTCATGGATGTGTTGCGTATCTACACCACATCAGAAAACAGGCGCTCGGTGGAGAGAGCCACGGCCGAGATGTTCAAGGACAAGAGCTTCATCACCAAGGTTTCAATCTGAGGGGGCGAAAATAATGGCCGGTCCTCGGGGCCCGTGGGCCACTGAGGCCTGCCTCTCCCGATGGACACTCGCCTCGGAGGTAATGACATGGTCGTTCCGAAATCATCAGGAACCTGATGTCCTCATAGCTCAGGAAGGGGTCAGGTCATCGACTATTTCACATTCGAAAACCTCGATGCACTCGCGCACGAGTTGGGCTCTTGGGGCTGACGACCTCACCCTTCCGGAGCGCTATCTTCGCGGCTGCACCCTGGTCTCCTTGGATGCCTCTCATCCTCACACTCCTGACTGAGGTGCCGTGTTCATCTACTATCTCAATTACTGCATCGGGGGCTTCGAGTCTTAGTAATTCGATGAGCTTGGCCGCTATAGCGGGGTTGCCATTTCCTATCCTAATCACAAATTCTTTCGCAGGCACGCCGCGGACGAAGGCCCCGACCCTGCGACTGAGCGCGGCAACAGAACTGAATGTACTGTACTCCAGGCTGGTCTCTCCGTAGAAGACGGCCAGCCCGATTCTTGTCCCCGGGTCGACTCCCACAAGCACCACTTCGCCGCCCCCGTTCAGCCTTGAGAGCAGCTGACCCTTGAAAACCCCCGGGTTCTCGTCAAGGTCCTCCAAGGCGAGAACCATCCCGCCCAACTGTTTCGTCTCACTCGCGCTGGTTATGATCAGGGTACAGTCTCCACGGTCCGCACCGGGCAGCACGCTGCTGAAAGGAAGGCCGGCCTTCCTCATCCTTGAAACGATTGCGTAGTACACTACAGCCTTCGAAGTCACAACGCAGATCCTGTTCACTCTGAAATACCTGCACCAAGAAGCTAGGACGTGCAGCACTAATGAGTTTTGGCGCGCAAAAAGCGTACTCCTTCTTCGGGCCGCTCACGGGCAAAACCGCCACTTTCCTCGTCGACAGCAGACAGGTCAACCTTTCATTTGCCAAGAGTATCACTTCGCTGACCGCGATGACCACGAGCGGTTGTGTTATCTTCGACATCGATGCATTCTATTCGTCAAACTCAGATGAGATTCTGTCGGCCCTCCCCCCTAACACTGTCAGTTCGACCCGTGTCTACATTCCTGAGCCCGGGTCGAGCATTGAAACCGAGTTCCCGAGGCTCTTCAATGCCGAATCGGGGATTTTCATAGTTGACAGCCTGAACACCCTCTACCATCTGCTCTCGTCGTCTGATGCGAGTTCGAGGAGCAGGAGACTCGCGTTCGCTGTGGCCAGCCTTTCATATCTCGCCAGGACCAGCGGGAAGATAGTCCTCTTCACCATGTACAGACGAGAGAGGACAATGAAGACAGGCGGGGGCAGGTCCATCTCCGACCTATCGGACGCGACCTTTTCCGTCAAAGCTACAGGTTCGGGACTGCTGGTAGAATGCGAACGCGGAACAGCTTGGCCCGAAGGAAGGTTCTCTCTCGCTACTTGAGCAGGAATAGCTGCGTTCCTGCCAGCAGCGAGACAACGAGCAACAGGAGAGCGAGTCCCAGATACATGTTGACCGATCTCGCCCGTGTCGTTTGCCTTCCGCTCATGTAAGTCAGATAGATACCTGCTCCGCCGGTCAAGATCACGAACGAATCTATGATTGCCTCCGGAATCGTCTGTGCACCCGAGCCTGGGTAGATCACTTCCCCTTGGTTCGGCAAGTGTAGGGTGATTGCGTTGACAAAGCCGCCCATTATTCCGACCAAAATGAGCACATAAACGACCGTCAGAAGGCCTCCCCTTCTCAGAATCGGGCCGAAGAGACCCCAGAAGATGTTCTTTAGGGCCCCTATCGTCCTTTCGTATCCTGACTTGACGAATTCCCTGATCATTCTAAAGGCCTTCCAGCATTTCCGCTATCTCCTTTGCCCACCGGCCCGTTTGTTCGTTGCGTTTAACCTTATCCAGATAGTCTTTCCATTTCATCCCACCGTAAGCCTCGGCCCACAGGCGGTAGCCAGTCTCGACCTTTCGCTTCGCTCCCTCGTGGTACGCACACAACTCCGAGACTGTTTCCCTGTCGCACAACATACACTTCATGTTTTGATCCTCTCATCCTTTGCGGAACATTTAGGATTGACGCAGAGCCTCCACGGCGTCCTTCCTCCCATTACATACACAATAGGCCAGGAGCAATGTGAACAGACCTTAGACGTCGTCCGGATGGTTCCTCTCTGTGGAAGAGGTGCCGAAGCTCGACATCCCCTTGAGTAGTTCGAACAGCCCACGAACCTCTTCTTGGTCTTCTTCGATCTAATCATCCTCAGCTGCCCCGACTTGCAAGCGGGGCATGACCCTAGAACACGTGACGCTGTGTCGGCCGCGATCAGACCAGCGTCAATCTCCCGTCCAACTTCGTCTTCATTCGCGTTGAGCCCCACCAACTGATTGGCCACCGAGCGGACAGTCTCCCTTACGAGCTCTGCGTCCCTCCAAGCCTCGTCCTCAACTTCCTCGAGTCTCTCCTCAATCTCACGCGTCAATTTCGTTGTGACAATCGCAGGTGCGTACTTCTCCATTGTCTCGATGACCGCAAGACCCAGGTCGGTCACCCTCATGCTGCTTCCTTCGACGTAACCTCTCTTCACCAGTGTCGAAATAATCTCTGACCTAGTCGTTTTCGTCCCGATGTTCTCTCTTTCCATCTTCTCGAGGAGGCTGCTCTGGTTGTACCTTGACGGCCCCTGCTCGAACTTCTCCTCAACATCCAGCCTGACGACTCTGAACCTGTCGCCCTCGGCCACGTTCGGCATGCCCATGTCTTTGACACTCGCGTATCTGCCGTACGAGTCAATCCATCCCTGATACAACGTCATCCCCCCACTGAGCACGAACTCATGTCCTCCCACAGAGAGCCTCACAGTGACCAGCTCCCTCCTGGCAGGAGGCCCGAAAGCGGCGAAGAATCTTCTGACAATAAGGTCGAAGACTGCAGTCTCGGGCGGGTTCAAGTGACCTCGCGGCACCTCTCCCGTTGGATGGATTGCCGGGTGTGCCGGGTCCAACTTGGTTCCCTTCGCTGGGCTTAGAGCGCCTCCGAGGAGGTTCCTAGCCGCTTTCGAGTAGCGGTCAAGTCTTTGAAGCCCCTCGAGAATGGCCCTGTAATTGATAGACGGCGGGAGCAACTGACTGCCTGTCCTCGGGTACGAAATCAAGGCTTTCAGGTAGAGTCTCTCGGCTATCTGGAGTGTCCGGCTCGGCGAGAACCCAAGGGACCTGTATCCTTCCCTCTGGAGGTCGCCTGTGCTAAAGGGAGGTGGAGGAGGCACTTGGACCAAGCTCCTCACAACACTAGTCGCAACGCCTTCCTTGCCTACGCAGTCATCTCTCACCTTCTCGGCGGTTGTCTTGGGTTTTACCCTCTCCTTCGAATACCCTGCCGTAAAATGGGTTCCGTCCCTCTCGAACGTTCCAGATACCTTCCAGAATGGCAAAGGCACGAACTCGCGTATCTCGATTTCCCTTCCCACGAGGAAGGCCAGTGTAGGTCCCTGGACCCTCCCCATGCTAATCGTCCCATGCCTTTGACCAAGATTCAACACTGACTGAGAGAGCGCCCTGGAGAAGTTGATGCCCCAGACAAAGTCGACGAGGTGTCTTGCCCTCCCTGCACGTGCCAGACCCTGCCCTGCTTGGGGCTTCGCCTGTTCGAATGCAGCCACCACGTCATTTCTGGTCAAAGTAGAGAACTCCGCCCGAAGCGCCTCCATCTCCTTGCCTCCGCACGCATACCGGAGGACGTTGAAACCTATCGTCTCGCCTTCGACATCGAAATCACACGCATTGACGAACTTAGCCGCACCATCTGCAAGCTTACGAATCACACCAATCCTGCGGGCAGCGCTGTTGTTCCTTTCCTCCACGAGATTGGATGGGTACCATTCGACATCGAAGACAGGATAGACAGCCCGGTCCTCGAATGGGTCAGAGATGGCGTAGACGTGTCCCTGCGCCGAACAGACCACGACGTCTTCTTCCTGACTGGTAAACCTGAAGACGGTCACCCCGTCAACAGTTGAACCTTGGGCACTTCCACCCGATAGGGCCTCTGCGATCCGCCGAGCCGCGTCAGGCTTTTCGCATATTATCAACGTATAACCCGAAGTGGCAGGTGCCAAACTCGACGACCCCAGAGTCAAAAATGGGAGAGTATGAGTCTTCTATCACTGCTAGGAGTAGGATCCATCTATCTTCCTTACATCGACGCGAAACTTGTCAGCGGAGAGTTTAATCCCACACTTCTTGCACCTGTAGTCTACGGCCTTGAGCACGTCTCCCGGAGACCTCAGATCGAACCCGGAATACAACGACGCCCCACAAGACATGCAAGCAATTTCGTAAGTCATCGGCGCCCCCACACGAGCCGTCTTGCCTAAAAGCGTATTCGGGTTCTGCCCACAGGTACCGCGTACGAAAAACCCCGAAGTCGGATGCAGTCATCTATGGCGGTCGCAGACCTTCTACCGAGCTTCCCTCCTATCTACTTCGCCGTGTCAAACCCGGAGTCCTTTCCAGGAACTCACATCTCCATCAGTTAGGTAACAGCATCGTGGGGCGACGTCCTCTTAAATACAGTGGATCGTTACTCTGAACGTATTGAAGACGACGCAATTTCATCAATATCACTCGAAGCACGCGAAGCTGACGGAGTTCGCAGGCTACGAGATGCCGCTCTGGTACACGACAACCACGGATGAACACATGGCCGTCAGGAATGACTCAGGGATTTTCGACGTCTCCCACATGGGTCGCTTCATGTTCAAAGGCGAACCCACGGCCTCGTTCCTAGAGGGGCTGGTGCCCACCCAGGTCCAGAAACAACCGGTCGGCAGGGCATTTTACACTCTCCTGCTCAACGACCAGGCAGGGATTATCGACGACCTTGTGATTCTCCGGCTAGGAGAGACCAAGTTCATGCTAGTGGTCAACGCGGCGAACGCCGAGACTGACATGGTCCATATCAGGAACCGCGGGCCTCCTGAAGGTGTAGAGATTGAGGATCTGACCAGCTCCTCAGCCATGGTGGCGGTCCAAGGGCCGAACGCACAGCAAGCTCTGCAACCACTCACAGACCTGGACCTCGGCCAGCTGAGAAGGTTCCGCTGCTCCGAAACGAAGGTTCTAGGACAGCTGTCAATCATATCCAGGACTGGTTACACGGGTGAGGACGGCTTCGAGGTAATAGTCCTGAATACTTCAAACGGCGAACTCGGGAAAGCGGCCGAGTTCTGGGAACGACTCGCAGCGGTGTCGAAGCCATGCGGACTCGGCGCCAGAGATTCGCTGAGGCTTGAGGCTGGCCTCCCACTCCACGGCATGGACATCGACCAACAGACGAACCCACTGCAGGCCGACCTCGCGTGGGTTCTCTCGCCCGGCAAGACAGGCTACGCTGGCTCTGAAGCTGTCTCCGACATTCGGGCCATGGCTTTAGACGCGGTAAGGAGGGGTGCTATCGCCGAGCAAGGCATACCTAGGCACGGCTTTGACGTACTAGTCGGCTCGGACTCGGTCGGCAAGGTGACCAGCGGAACTTTCTCTCCCATTCTCCGGAAGGGAATCGCTCTCTGTCGCCTCAGGCCAGAAGGCACGGAACCCGGGGCCAAGGTCAGGATCGCGATACGGGACTCGGTCAAGAACGGGCAGACAGTCAAACCTCCTTTCTATGATGAGCGGCTATACGGCTGGAAGAGGCAGGGCAACGGTAATTAGTCCGCCGACCGGCTGCCCCACCGCATGAAACTCCAGAGCTACGACATCCCAGACGACCTTCTGTACACGAAGGAGCACGAATGGGCAAAGGAGGTGGGTCCGTCGGTGAGGGTGGGGATAACAGACTATGCCGCGAAGACACTGAACGACGTCGTCTATGTGGCGCCGTCAAGGGTCAATGACAAAGTCGTCCAGTTCAAGTCCATGGGGACTGTCGAATCCATCAAGGCCGTCTCGGAGCTCTACTCTCCCCTCTCTGGGACTGTCACCAGGGTCAACAAGGAACTCGATTCGCATCCGGAGCTAGTCAACAAATCGCCCTACTCTGAGGGCTGGCTCGTCGAGGTGAAAGCCCTCGACTTCGCTTCAGACCGCAAGCAGCTCCTCGACGCCAAGCAATATGCGGCTCATCTGGAGACGCTCTTCAAGAAGTAAAGCCACAATTAAATACCCCAGCGGCACTCGCCGGACGAATTGGATTCTCCCCTCGGGGCCTTTAGGTCCGCGATCAAGAGGCCGACGGTGTCGCGGCGGGCCGTGATGACTTCGATGGTCCTTTCGATTGTCTTCGTGCTTGCAGTAACGATAAGGGCGTACGCCGCAAAGTATGGGTTCTACCTGAACGAATTCGACCCGTACTACGACTACTTCGCCGCATCTCACATAGTGACCCTCGCGCAACAGCATAACCTCTTCTACGCCCTCTTCAACAACCCGCCAGGCTGTGGGCCGACAGTAATGACCGCCTGCCACAACCTACAGGGTTACTTTCACTGGCATGACATCACGACGTGGTTCCCCGAAGGCAGGAATGTCGCCGCGTCTTCACAAGACGGTCTCCAGATCGGGGGTGCGGTGCTCTATCTCCTGGTCCACAACCTCTTCGGCGTCCAGATATCGCTGTACGACTTTCTCGTAATCCTTCCAGTCTTCTTGGGCGCAGTCACGTCGGTATTATTCTACTTCCTCGTCAGGAAGATAGGAGGCGACGCCGCGGGCCTCTTCGCGGCGCTGATCTTCGCAGTCTCTCCGCCTTTGATAGAGAGAGGCAATCTCGGCTGGTTCAAGTCGGAGCCCCTTGCCATACTCTGTTTCGTGTGCGCCAGTTACATGATGCTGACGGTCTTCGACAAGGAAAGGACAGTGCACAGCAGGGTTCTGAGGGCCCTCCTCGCCGGCGCCTTTGCGGGCTACGCCAACTTGTCATGGGGAGGTGGCGACTACTTCACCGCCGCGTTTGGGCTTCTCTTCATCCTCATCCCGTTCATGAACTTGGATCTTTCAGGTCTGTCTCCTGCGATAATCTCCTTTACGGCCTCAACAATCTTCGTCAGCGCTCTCTGCCCGAGGCCAGGCATCGGGATTGTCACAAATCCGGTCGGCCTGGTTCTGCTAGGTGGCACCGTATTCGTCTTGACAGCCCAGTGGGCCAAGACATGGACCAAGTCCGCGGACTATAGGCGGACTCTGGTCAAGCTCCTCTTCGGATTCGCCCTCGCAGGCCTGACATTCATCAGCTTCGGCAGCATCGCCGGCATATCGGCCAGGTACCTGGCCGTGATAGACCCCCTGATCAGAAGCGGCAACGCCCTCACGCAGTCTGTCGCAGAGGAGCAACTCCCGACAGGAGCCGACTACTTCACATCATATGCGTTAGTCCTCTCCTTCGGGATGGCTGGGGCACTGATCGCCTTCAGGCGGAGGGGCGTTCCGATGGCATACGCGCTTGTCTTCGGGCTGACGGCCCTTTACTTCTCCGCGGCCTTCTCCCGTCTACTGGTCTACTCGTCGATAGCTCTCGGAATCTTGGGAGGTATCGGTTTCGCAGAGCTCGCTTTCGCCCTGGTCAAGCCGGGCACCACTACTCTGGTGAAGAAGAAGCAAGTAACCACGACCCGGAACGAGATGAAAGTCGTCTTCACGGTAGCCATAATCGGACTCATGGTCTTCCCTGCGGGAGCCTTCTGGATACCGAACCCGATTGTTTGTACGACTGGGAACACCCTCTTCTGCGACCAGAGCCCAGCCGACGGTGGTGTCAGCATCGTCAACGGCGCAACCATCTACTCTAGATCTGTCTACAGCGACTGGACACAGACGCTCTCATGGGTGAGTCAGTCGACGCCCATCAACTCGGTGATAATCTCTTGGTGGGACTACGGTTATTGGTTCGCTGTGATGGGCAACCGCACCACCGTTGCCGACAACGGGACCTTGAACTCCACCAGGATTTCGGAAATCGGTCAGATGTTCATGTCGAACGCGACCACGGCCGCGAAGATGGCGAAGGACATGGGCGGAGACAGGCCGACCTACGTGGCGATATTCATCACAGGCAGCATAGTGACGTTAACCTCGGGCAGCACTTCAACCAAGTATTACATCTTGGACGTGCCCAGCGGGAGTGGGTTCACCCCAGGGGGCGGGGACGAGAGCAAGAAGCAGTGGTTCATCCGCATAGGCGGGCTCAGCGAGCCCCAGTACCTCGAGTGCTCAAGCTCGACCTCCTTGACCTCGGCGGGCTCGGCATGTGAGAGTCTTGACGACTTCAACCTAACGCCGTATGCGCTCCAAGACACCCTCTTCGCCAACCTCTTTCCCTTCAAGTTCTCCGGTTACATCGTTCAAGCCAATAGCAGCGCCGTGTCCGTCGCGCAGACATATCAGTTCGGATACAATTACGCCCCACCAATAGAGGCGTTCTCATCCCCGCTAAGCTACACATTCCCCAGCAACAGCACGGGGCCGTTCAAGCTTGCCTATGCGTCGCCCAGCATGAATTACCCGTACGCTTGTCCGGGTAACAGCTACTATAGTTGCTTCTCTGCGATACTGATTTACCAAGTCGTTTAATCTGATTTCTTGTAGGCCAGCGGGCTGCGATAGCGCGCATACTTGTCGTCCGGCGAATACCTTGCCGGGTGGACTGTCACCGTTCTGCCTCCGCAACTGGGGCACTTCTCGTTGATCGTGTATCTACCACATTCGACACATTTCAGCATCAGGCTCTTCACGACGCCCCACCATGCTTCCTAGAGATCTCGCGCTTGAAGCTGAACGCATCATGCTTACCGACTCCATCCTTGATTTTCTCCAGCACGCCATCTAAAGCCTTCTCGGCCTGCTTGTAGTCGTCAGCTGTTACCCTAACCCTATACCTTGGGGCGCCCGCGTAGGTGATATGGACTTCGGCTGACGGCGAGCTGGCGGCGGCTATCAACGTCTTCTTGACCTGTTCGACGCCATTGGGTGACCTCGATGAGATCTCGACCAGCGCCCCAACCTCGTAGCTGGGCGGGACTATCTTCTCGGCAGCAGTCTCAGCAATCACTTTGGCAACCTCCTCGAGAAGTTCAAGAGTACTAAGATACCTCTCGCCCTTCCTTGCCGCCATCTCAAACGCCTCATAGAGGGTTCCGAATTGGCTCTCTAGCTTCTCCTTCAGCGACTCGGCCTGCGTTTCGTCCATGTTGAGCTTCTTCTTCACAGCACCCATTATCGCGACCGCCCTCTCCTCTCTCTTCCATTCGATGACCTTCGCTCTCCTCTCCTCATTGGTCACCTGCCTGAGTGAAAGGTCGATTTCCCTCCTCGCTTTGTTTGCTCTTATCACCTTCAGGACAAGCTTCTGTGAGACCTTGGCTACACGTTCGATATTTCTTACCCATCCTGTCGTTATCTCAGAGATGTGGAGAAAACCATTCATGCCATCGTACTGGTCTAGGTTGACGTAAATCCCATGAGAGGTGATCTCCCTGACTGTGCAGATCACGACCTCGCCGCCCTCGGGCATTGGTTTCTCTATGCTCATCTGATGCGCCTTGTTCGAGTTCGGCTAATAGAGGTTTCTGGAATCGGCTGAAGTGAGATTAGTGATTGCTATAGGTGCTCTTTCGGATGAGGCTCTCATCCCAGTCTCTTGACCACGGTGGCCAGCACGACCGATTTGCCACCCTTGCTCTCAGCAAGTTTCCTGCCGCAACCTCTGCATCCCACATCCTTCGCGGAATTCGAGAAGAGAATCCTCTCTTCATTGCAGTCGGGGCACTTCACGAGCAGGAACTCGCTCCTCGTCTTCGGTATTGGCTCTCTTTCGCGCCTCATGCAGCTATCTCCGCCTTCCTTAACCTGATTCCATCCCTCATAACTTCTTTGCTGCATTCTCTGCACTTCAGACGCAGGGTCGCCTTCTTGGTCGTCTTGGCCGTCCTGATGAGCTCAGGGAACTTCTGTCCCCCGTATCCCTTCTTCCTGCCTGCCTGTCTTCTGGCTCCCCAAGACCCCGCCCGTTCCTTCCCTCTCTTGTAGAGCGCTACGGAATGGATTGTGTGTTTCTTACAATGAGGACAGAACGTTCGTATTTCCTTTGGGAACTTCATCTTCTCACTGAAGCGGAATGGGCGTCATCGACTGTCCGTTTAAAAGGCTTGGGCTGTTCAGATGGCTCGACCTTCCTGGTCTCTTTACTGAAAGCGCGAAGGAACAAAGACGTAGTGGTTACTTCTTTGCCTCCCGACACCTGCCCATCGCGTTCCTCAGCGTCGCTAGGATGTCCAGCGATGACAGAAAGAATCGTGTTCCGGATTAGTTGCGGGTCGACTCACATGGGTCAGCCTCGACACCCTGCACAGTTTCATGCCGGCAGAAGCAGTCGCTCGAAACACTGACCAATCTTTATTACTCCAGATGGAAGAGGCCGGCTAAGGCGATTCATGCGAACTTGTTCCTAGCGAAGACGTCAAGCTCTCAGGAATGGAAGGCTGTTGCCGCCGCCGTCAAGACGCTCGTCGAGGAAGCCACCTTCGATGCGACGACCGAAGGCCTCACATTCAGGGCGATGGACCCTTCTCACGTCGCTCTGGTCGATCTTCTAATGCCGAACTCAAGCTTCGAGAAGTACGAAGTCGATAAGCCCTTCAAGTTCAGTCTCAGGGTCGAGGACCTAGTCAAGCTGATTGGGAGGAGCGACGCCAAGGACAGCGTCGAGATCGCCTCGGGGGAGGAGGAAGCCATCAAGGTGACGCTCAAGAACGGGTACAAACGCGAATTCTCCGTCCACCTCATCGAGAGCACGGGAGGGACCGCGCCCTTGCCAAGACTCGAATTTGATACGAAGGTGACGCTGACCAAGAACATCTTCGAGAAGCTCCTGAGCGATATTTCGGTTGTATCAGACCAAGTCACAATTCAGGCGACAAAGGACAAGCTCTCGTTCTCTGGCAAGTCCGACGTCGGCAAGGCCGACATATCCCTCGAAAAGAATGATGCCGATGTCCTCGACCTCCAGGTCGGTGCGGAGAGCAAAGCAACCTACTCCATCGACTACCTAATCGGGATCACGAAGGCGATGGGAGGGGTCTCAGACACCCTTTTCGCGGAATTCTCGACCAAGAAGCCAATCAGACTGGAATTCAAGCTGAATGACCAGGGAGCCCGCGTGCACTACTTCCTCGCGCCACGTGTCAGCGACTGAACTGTTTCTTCGAACCTCGCCTGAGAGAAGTCTGGTTCTAGGGCGGTTGGTCTGTGCCCAATCATGCCTCTGATACCTAGTTACTCCTAGCGTTTTCTCCGCACACGAATAGGATTGAACCCCTCACTCCTCCCGCCACGAAGTTTCTCCGTCAGCCAGGATATTGGTCCCGTGCAACAATGTCAGGCGAGAGGTCCGAAATCAAGGTCATCGCCGAGTAAGATGTCAATCATCTGCCGTCTCGGTTTCGTAGTCCGTATCAGTGCCAGACACCTTATCTGCTTGCCCTGAGATGACCCAAGGCGATTGAACTCTGATACTATTTCCTTTCTCAGACAGGCGTACAAAGAGTACTACTTCAGGCGAGCTGATTCCATCGAGTTCCCAGACGACCTCCACTCTAGGGAGTTTGGCTACATGCCGTTCGGGGGCGGCATGATAAGACATCTTTCGTTCAGAAGCGGGGGCGAAGCCATCGCGGAGATCCTGAAGCAGTCACCCTCTTCAGTCTATTGCTCAAACGCCAGATACGAGTCGCCCACGGCACCCATTGAGGAGAAGGGGTGGCTAGGCGCCGAGCTGATTTTCGACATCGATGCGACCGACATACCGACGCCATGCAGAAGGGTTCACGACCTCTGGTACTGCGAGAAGTGTCGCTCCTCGGGGAAGCTTCCAAGGCCTCCAAAATGTCCGAAGTGCGACGGACCTGCGGCAGAATTCCACGGCACATGCGAGGTTTGCTTGGCAGCAGCGAAGGATCACCTGTTGCGCGTCGTCGACTTCCTGACTGACGACTTCGGGGTGTCGCGCGAAGCCATCAGGCTGTACTTCTCGGGGAACAGAGGCTATCACCTCCACGTCTTAGACGCGAGATTCTACCCGCTCGACCAGCTGGCCAGAGCAGAAGTCGCTGACTACGTGCGGGGGGCATCGCTACCACTCAGCCAGACCATCGCCTCCACGTTGAGGCGGAGGCCAGTCCGCGCCGGGCCTCAGGGTGAGGGTTGGACCAGGAGGATCACGAGATACGTCGAGGCTAAGCGAGAGGGGTACCCAGGCACGCTTCAGAAACTCGTCTCCGACGCCATCTCGTCCCAGAGGGCCATGATCGATTCATCGGTCACGACCGACGTTCACAGGGTCTTCAGACTGGCAGGCACTCTGCACGGCAACACCGGGATGTGCAAGATGCGAGTCGAGTCGGTGGGTCGCTTCGACCCGCAGAGGGACCCGGTGATGCTGAGCGCCAAGCCAGTCGCGGTCAAGGTCGATTTCTACCCAAGGTTCAGGGTCAACGGGGTCGAGTTCGGCCCCTTCAAGTCGCAGACGGTCGAACTTCCGACATACGCCGCAGTCTCGATTTTAACCAGGGGCCTCGGAGAGGTCGCCTGATTGGCAGACACAATCCTCGAATACCTGAAGAAGGCGCTCGATTCGGAGATAGAGGCAGCTGCCGTGCTCCCGCTCCCCGGCGACTTCTATTCGAAGATCTCAATCTACAGCCAGAAGCTCAGGAGGTCCGCAGGCTCGAGCACTTCCGAGGTAGCCAACCGGCTGATCGCCAAGCAAGCCACAATGATCGATTCTATGGTGAGGCAACTCTTGACCGTCAGGGCGAACAAGACCACCCAACAGCTCGCGCTCCTGCAGCTCCTTCCCGAGGAGCGCTATATCTGCAACGCCCGGGAGAAGTCCCAGAGGAGGTTCGAGACCTTCGTTGGGGCCGTCTCGGGGGGTCAACCTTCATTCATCGAATTCGCTCACAAAAGCGAGACTGAAAGGATCATCAATGTGAGGTTCATGAAACACGTCGACGAACTGATCGGCCTGGACCAGAGGCGCTACGGCCCCTTTGAGGTCGAAGACGTCGCTTCGCTGCCCGCTGCCAACGCTGGCATACTGATAGCTGGTGGATACGCCGTGGAGATCCGCACTAGAGACGGAACTTAGGAGTAGCTACGCCAGGTGTGGTTGCACTTCACACACCTGTAGAACTGGGTAGGGGGTTCGTCTCCACTTCTCGTCTGCAAGAACCACCACATAGCTTCGTTGTTGCCGCACTTCGGGCATTCGATCTTGGTGGTCGGGAGGGACGTCAACTTGTTCTCTTTGTCGCCGACGACCTTGATCGGGGCAACATTCGCGAGCTCCTCCTCCGTTGTCTGCGTCACGGTCTTCCCTGCCTTGTTGGAATATCCACAGTTGTCACATAGGTAGGTTATCGATACTTCATGGGGACCTTTGACCTGCTTCAGTTTCAGACGCGTACCGCACTTCGGGCAGAACTTCAGCCGGACCCACCGCCGAGCGCCTTCTGTACGCCTGCGAGGAGCTCTTGGGTTGTCTGGATCGCCCTTTCGACGCTATTGGAGAACGCTTTCTCTGGCTTTATTCGCTGCGCCCTCACCCTAAGGACAAGCTTCTTGACAAGCGGATGAGGAGGGAGCACTCCAGCGAAGGTGACATTCTTCTCCTCGAGGAGTTCATAATGGACGATTTCGGCCAAAGAGTAGTCCTCTCCCGTAATCTCCACAGTAAGGCCCTTCTCATCTTCTGTGGTAGCCTGAATCTGCAATTTCCTAACGTGCCCTCGAAGTCTTGTTAATAAGCTCACGGTCGAATCGGGGTCGTTCCGAAGTCGGCGGCCAGCTTCCGGTCCTCGACATTTCCACATTCGTCACACTTAGCCTTGTTCCTTGCCCCTCTAAGCAGGGGCTTCCCGCAGTTCCCGCACAGGGCGTGGACGACTCCCATGTCTTCCTCGTCGATTGAAAGGTGGATCATCCCGTTGACGAGGCTGAAGACCCTGCACCTGACGATGTCCCCGAGCTTTACCGGCGGTCCCATCCTGACCCCCCTGCCTCCCCCGAACCCCCGGAGCGAAAGTGTACCCGAGAAGTCCTTGTCCATGCGTGTCCCATTGACATAGTAGATCTTGAGACCGGCTGAGTTGGATTGCGCGACCTCGACCTGACCTGTCACCCAGTCCTCGACCCTGACCATGGAGGCCTCCACTGCGGGCTTCACAGATATCTCCATGCTCTTCATGTCCTTCTCGACGCCTCCGACGACGAGAGCCCGTATTAGGCCAGTGTCGTCATAGGTGTGCCTCCCGGGCAGGAACTCCTCCGAGATGGCGACCTTGTCGCCCGGCAGGACCCTCTTTGCCTTTGTCTCTCTCATCGCCTCACCAGTCCAGAGGTCAGTTCTATCCATTTCGGCCTCTGCAGGAATTCACCTATCTCCCTTCCCTCGATCAAGGCAACCAGGGCATCTGCCTGCGGGATCGAAAGGACGGGCCTGTCGAAGCTGAAGCCGTCGATTGATATCCTCGGGCACGCCGTCTGTATGAACGCTTCTATCTCACGATGGGGCGCCAGCCGCTCCGGTGTCACATCTCTCAGCGCGATTTGTATTACCTTCCTATCGTTCATCTCGAGTCTCTTGGATATCCACCTGCTCCTGTCCAGCATCTTCTGGCCTTCCTTCAGCCCAGTGATCACTCCAATGATCCTTGCGTCGAGGGCCTTGTAGACAGCGAGCACCGCTCGCTTCCGCCGCTCCTCCGCCGCGGCCCTCATATCGATTACCTCGTTCACGTAAGGATCCAGCATGAAGGTCGGCTTAGCCGTCGCGAGAGCTAGGCCGACGGCGTGAAACTCGCTCTCGCCGAGGAAGACGAACGCATCAACTTCATTACTCAGAGGTTGCGAAGTTGAGAAGTCGCAGCCGAAGATCTGGCCTTCCATCATCAGGTTGTTCTGTTTCCCTACGCGGACACTGAACCCCTTCCGTTCGAGACTCCTCTTGACGGGTCCGAGCTGGTGCAGGTGCTGGCTGAACGTCGCCAGACCAAGCCTCTTGTAGGGAGTCAGCATCGGGACGGCTGTCTCCACGACCTCGTCGAACTCCACATCATCTACTGCATCTATAAGGTAAGTGTAGTCTCCGACGGCCTCGACTGCCGCGTTGTGGCCTATATGCAGGGCGAGGTCGGCGTGCAGCTTCTCCACTTCGTTGTCGGCTGTGTCACAAATCCCGAAACAACTATCACCAGCGAGGATGCAAGTCACGCCGTACTTCTCTCTGACCCGTTCCATCATATCCTTGGTCTGCCTGAGGAGGCCTCCCGGGGCATTTACAACTACCACTGAAGGCCGCTTCGCTTCGATTATCTCGAAGACCTTGGCCTCGTCGATCCTGACGGTCAACTGGCGATCTTCTTCTCTAGCTGGATTATCTTCGAATGCGTTTTCATGGGAAGCTTCGCTGACGCCGCCTTCATGGCTTCCTTCCCCTTCTCTAAGTTCTCAGACTTCACGCTGAGTTCGAGTATTGTACTTCCGATCTCCACCCTTGCCGCGAGCCCGATCGGCTTCCCGAAGGCCTTCCGCATCCCCTCCTGGAGTCTGTCTGCGCCTGCGGTCGCAATCATCTTGTTCTCCCTGAGGATGATGTGGGGATAGGTCTTCACGAGGAGATGGTAACTCTCCTCACCAATTAACGCCATCTTCTTGTTGGCTGCTACTCTTGCAGCCTCTAAGGCGTTGTGCCTGATCTGGACCCTGCCCTCGGATATCAGCCTAAGCATGAAGTCGTAGTCAGGACTGGCCTTTCCAGTCGTGAACCTGGCTACCTTCGGGTTTGGGGCCCCAGGGGCAAACTTCTTGCTGGTATATGCCATCCCGCGGATCGTCCGGTAATTCTTGCCGTGCAAATCTACTCAGTTGGAATTGCCTCGCCGCTTTCCACCCCTAATTAATCTTCACGCTTAATACCGCGGCCCGAGATCGCGGATTCCAGTGCCTTTCACCCTCCCGAGGCGTTTCATTGACTCTGGCGAGGTTGCCCTGGTGCTCGCCTTCGGAAGACTCTCGGTCCTGGAGGCTTGTTCGGTGCTCGAAGGGTCGGTCCTGAGAGTAGACGCTCCCTGCGAACGGGTTTCAGTCCTGGAGGTCAGGCGGCCAGGTTCGGAACTGCTCCTGGAGCTTGCTGGGGTTCACAAGGTCGCCCCCTTGATGGCCGTCTCTGACGGAGCTTCGACGGCGATGGCCAAGCTGGTGGAGAAGGTCACGGAACACCTCCACGACAAGGTGACCCTATGCGTCAGCGGTTACGATGTCGACGAAGACGACTACGAAACAATCGTCAGGGCGCTCCTCGACGAGGTCAAGAGGGCCGGGTTCAACAAGGCTCATCTCCTGAGGCCCAACAACAATGAGCTGCTTGCGGAGCAGGTACGGTTGAGGTCCGCCCTCGACGTCGTCGCGTTCCCCTACCGCGGAGGCATCGGGCTAGGGCCGACCGTATGGGTCCCTGATTCCGCATCGATGCGCGAACGTGGGACGCAGAGGCCGACGCCGCACTCCGACATCTCTATGTCCCCAAGGCTTGCCCGAGTGCTGCTCAACTTGTCGGGCCTCAGGAAAGGCCAAACGGTTCTGGACCCCTTCTGTGGCTCGGGAACCATCCTGGCCGAGGCTTTCACTAATTCGATGCGTTGTCTGGGCCTAGACACCAAGACCAACCGCGTGAGGGACGCCAGAGAGAATCTCGGATGGCTGGTAGGCAGCGTCAAGGACAAGGGCTACGACATCAGGGTGGGAGATGCCAGAGAGCTCCCCCGCATGCTTCGGAGGTCGAAGGTCGATGCCGTGGTCACCGAGCCGTTGCTCCTCCCGAGAATTGAAGCCAGGCCCAAGACCAGCACCGCAACCGACTTAATCAACCAGGCAGGCGAGGTCTACGGCGACGCCCTTGCGTCGATGGCCGAGGTCCTCCAGCCAGGGGGCAGGATTGTCGTGGTCGTGCCTGTGATACAGACGATGGACGGCGAAGAGGTCTCCATGACCCTCGAAGGACGGCAGCTGGGGCTCAAGCTCTTTCAACCCGGGCCGGTCGGCTTCCAGTATCCTGTGCGGCTGTCGTTCGAGAGCACACGCTGGGTGAAGAGGGCGGTCTACGTCTTCGAGTTGAGGTCGTAAGAGTCCAGGACCGATAAGGCCTTCCGAAATACCCCTGTCATAAGATTCAACTGCGCGTCAGTGAGGTTCGAAGTGGTTGCAATCCTCCTTCCCACCTCAAAGAGACTCTTGATCCTGTGCGGGGGCATCTTGGAGGCGACCGAGAGTTCGTAGAGACTCTCCGCGAAGACCTCCCTCGCCTTCCGACTTTGGACCCTGCCTCTACCTCCCTCTCCTCTAGAGGCCATGTAGAGGACTATCGCTACCGCGTGGCCAAGATTCAGAGCTCTGTAGGCAGGAGTCGTGTCTATCGTCGTGGTCACATCGCACATTCTGATTTCTTCGTTGGTAAGCCCGGTCGTGTCCCTGCCAAAGACGAGGGACGATGTTCGCGACAACGACAACAGGACATGCAGCCGGTCTGGGCCAAGCGTCCTCCTGATTACATTCGATTTCTTCGAGGCCCTCACGGCGGTCGTAGCGACTAGGAGCTCATTCTCTTCCCTTACCTTCTCGAATGTGGTGACTATGGCCCTGTCGAGTACGTCCGAGGCGTGAGACGCATAGACGGCGGCGACCGAAATGTCTACCTTGGGCTTCACCAGGTAGAGCTTCTTGATCCCGAAGTTCTTCACTAGCCTTGCAGTGTGTCCGACGTTGACGGGGTACTTCGGCTCGACGAGCGTTACGGACGTGCCATCAGGAATCAAGCGATGTTCGACGGGCGCCTGGCCTCCTCTCGTTCTTAAGTCAAAATCAGTCATCATCGCATGCTCTACGCCCTCGCCCGCATTCTCCTAACGAACTCCCGTCAGAATCTGCTGTCATCAGTGGAGTCACGCTGCCTTGCCACAAATCTCCAAGACCTCCTCCGGCGTAAGCGAGTATACGCGCCTCTTGCCATAGTTGGTTTTGGGTCGGGCCATCCCGAGTTTGGCCATCGCAGATACGGCCTCCCTCCTCCTCAGGGAGAAGAGCCGTTTGACCCTCGAGATTCCGATGCCTGTCATTCTCCTCTTCGGCTTCACGGCGACTAGGAGCGAGTTGACCCTTGGCGGCGGCGAGAACGATTCCCTGCCCACTCTCATTAGCACCTTGACCTCGGACGAGATTTGTGCGATGGCAGAAATCGCTCGATAGTCCCTCGTCCCCGGCGTCGCCAGAATCTTGTTTACGAAGTCTTCTTGAAGGAGCACCACGGCTCTACTGTATTCGAGCTGGCTGATCCACTCGACGAAGGTCGCCGACCTCGAGTACGGCAGGCTCGAGACTAGGACGTCGAAGCGCGGCGTCTCTTTGAAGGCGTCACCCAGATGGACGACAGCCCTCGCAATGTCCAACTCCTCGAGCGTGGCGGCGAGGTTCGCCCTGTCAACTTCATACGCTTCGAGGTTCGCGCCCAGATGCACGAGCTCCCTGGTGAGGACGCCCCTTCCCGTCCCTATCTCCAGAATTCGTTCATCAGGCTGGATTTTTGCGCTCGCTACAATCTCACTTACGACCCGTTGGTCTGTAAGATAGTGCTGGCCCAGTCTCTGTCTGCTCATTTCTTCACGAAGAGAGCGATGTGAGATTCGCCCGCGAGCTCCTCCACTATCCTCTTGACGATCATTTTGGCAGGGTCCCTGATCCCAACCCTTTCCTGTATGTCGCTGAAGCTAGTGAAGGGCTGCTTCTCCCTCATCTCTACTATCTCCTTCATGAACGTCTTACCGATGCCCGGGATTAACTCCAGCCCGTGTAGCCTCGGTGTGAGCGGCTGCAGCTCATTGAAATAGGCCACGTACTTCGCTTCGTCCTCCTTCACGATGTTCTCCACGACTGAGGGAAGCGAAGTCTTCGCCTCCGGAGTGAGCTCTTCGTACGCCAGCTTGCCCAGGACGCTGACCACCTTCTCTCGCCCTTCCTTTCCTATCTTGACCCTTTCTCCCAAATCGAAACTCTGGTTCTCCATCGCGAGCAGCTCGAGCAGCGTCAGTCTCTCCTCCCCGATCGCTTCGACCATAGGTCCCTCTCTCCCCTTAATCACCTCGGACTGTCCTCTAGGCAGAAAGTCCAATACCCTGGCGAATTCTTCATATTTCTTGTCAGCTAATGACATATCCCGGAACAACCATCTCTGCAAGAATCCTAGTTGGAGCGGGACTCCTCCGCGTGCAGCATTGTACGTGCTTTCAAGCGATGTCCCCTTGGCTACCTGACTGCTTTAGGCCTCCACTAGCTATTTAATGCTTGGGAGTTTGCGGCCTACTTCAGTATCTTGATAGTTCTGTAACACACGAACAGCTGTTCCATCTGCGATAGTATTTTCTTCGGTTCGTTCCTTTTCCGATTTTGTCGGCGTCATAGTGTTGTAACGGAATTGCTCTCTTTAAGAGCCTTTTGATTTAATCGTCAGGATTCTGCCTTCTTTTCGCGTTTGCGAGCGTATTTTATCTATTACAAACGTCATTTCTCGTGAGCGCATTCAGTCCCGTAGCGTAGCGGAGGGCTCAGTAAGCGAACGTCAGTTCTTGGATTGACTCTGCAAGCGCGCGCTATCTACTCTGTGCTAGTGGGTTCTTGGCGCATCGGTCTGACGTCTGACATCAAGTAAGTCAGTTCTTTCTTGCACTTGGGACAGGTCGCTTTGAACGGGGGTGAGTTCGGCACAATGGTGGTCATTCGTTCCCAGAATGGGATGGGTCTGGTTCCTCCCTTCAATGCTATTTGTGTGAGGTTGATGTTAGCGAAGCAGTTTCGGCAGACGACGCCGTTGTGCTCGGTGAGGTATCCTTCAATGAGTTCTGTAATGACGTCGTTCTTCTTTCGGCCTCCTAGTTCTTCCAAAACGGTGATGCTGAATCTTTTCCAAGTCTCGTCTGGAATGGTGATGGTGGTTGTGACCACATCAGATAGTGAATTTGGATTTCACTTAAGCATTATCCCTTTGGACGGATAGGTTTATATGCAATCATCCATATGGATACATGGATAGACACACCTTGAGTCGTCTGGCTCTGATGGTTCCTGAATCCGAGTATCGGGGTTACAAGCTTTCTGTGAAGCTTGGCCAGATTCTGAAACGTATCCTTGCTCCAAACGTGTTTCGTGACATTCAGGAGTGCGAGGATGGTTTCGTCACCGTCAATTTTGAAGATGGGTGTCGTGGGTCGAGTCGTTACGGTTGTGGTAGCAGGAGTTGTCCTTGCTGTCGGTCCGTTCGGCATAAGGTCCAATGGATGAAGGACACTGAGGACGTGTTCCGTTTCTACCAGGCTTCGGGCTTCAGGGTATCTTTCATGCGCATTGTTGCGACTTTTCCTGATTATCTCTGGAAGGACGCTTTTGCCATGCCTGAGAAGGAGCTTCGTGCGATGCTGATTAGGACGCTTGACCATCTGTATTCCGATGGTGGTCGCTATCAGCTGTTTTTTCAGATGGCGAACCACTACTGGAAGACAAAGACTCCATTTTCTGGTCCCTATCCCCACTTGGATTGCAATCTGTTCAACATCGCGTATGACCGTCTGACCGGGCGCTATGTTACGATCCAGTTATTCGCTGACACGGAGTTGGCTCGGAAGTATTGGTTTGAAGAGATACAATCTCACTTCGTCGGGTTTCATTCTCCCGATGTCAACATCAATTTCAAGGGGCCGAGGCACGGTTGGAAGAAGGTTGCTCAGGCCATCAAGTACTCGATTCGTCCTCCTGTCCGGGATGTCTTAGATTACCTGAAGGGTCATGACCTTCCGAAGGACGTTGAATGGAACTGGGTGTCTCAGCTTCTTAATCCTAGACGGAAGCGTCAGTCTTACGTTTGGGGCGGATGCTTCTCCAATGCTGTTCGAAAGCGTGCTCAGTTAGCTGTGGGTTTTCAGCTTCGCTCTCGTCGCGAGTTTGAGCGCGAACTGAAGCAAGTTTTCTGCGAGCATGGTTATCCTGGGGTCCGGGATTTCTCGGAGTGTATGACCCGGCAGGAGGTAAAGGAGTCTGGTTTGAAGGTGATTCGGACTTTGGATGACCCTCCGCCTTGGGAGATTAGTCTGGTATGAATGTTGAGTTGCCTAAGAAGTTCCAGTTGAAGGCGTCTGTTGATGGTAGGTGGCTTCTTGTGATTCCTGACAATTCGTTAGACTGGAAGGCGATAGCTGACATGAGCCTAGTCAAGGAGGCTCAGAGGCTGCCCAACTTTTCGGCGTATGCTTACGTTGTAGAGGAGAAGAAAGCTTGGTTGACAAAGACGAAGTGAAGGAACGCGCGGTGGTGCGGAGGATAGGGACTCGAAGGCGAAAACAGGACGCTTATCAGGAGTCCCTTTCCAAACGTAGGAAGGCCGAGCATGAGAGGTATCATGTGTATGGCATTTGGATAATGCAATGCTCATACTGTTGGGCTGAGAGGCTAAGGCGCAAGTAGGAAATTGAAAGGTATGGAAAAAGAAACCGGACAGAGTGTCTTTTGCCATCTGCTGGCGCGGAGCGCGGGGCGGAGCCACGCGCGCGCGTGCGTCTTAGCTTCCTTCTTTGGCATCTTTCTTCTCCTTTGGATTGAGCATCATACTAATTGCGGGCTGAGTGATTCCTAATACCTTGGCTATTTCCCTTTGGTCAACTTTGTTGGCCTGTAAGAGCAAGATGAGAAGTTTTTTGATGTCTCGTAACTCTTTGGTTTCGCTCAAGGATTCCCATCTGCTTGCGTATGTCTCTTAACCTTTGACCTTGGGTTTTGGCATCAGTCTATCTTCTTAGTAATCTTGCTTAGTGGATACTTGTTCTTCAGATACTTTACGTCCAAGGTAGTAGCCTCGGCGATTGCTTCGTGTCTAACGCCTGACTTGACAAGGAGTATTATCAGCAGGTCACGGATTGTCTCGAACTGTTCCTTTTCCATACACCGAGTAAGCCGTAGTCGAAATTTAAGCCTTGAAGGTTCAACGAGAATGAAACGAAAGAGGAGCCTGTATTTTGGTGGATTCTGTTAGTGCTTGGCAATCTTACGAATTTTGGTGATGTCGTGGGTTGATTGTTCGACGAGGATTCCCAAATCAGACGTAATGGCTTCAATCAAACGTGTTTCTCGAGTGTAGGGCGAGTCATAAGCACGGATGCGGATTCCGCGGTCCATTATGCGCCTCATGAACTTAGTTTGGTTTTCTTTCTCTGTTGCTGACACATATTGACGTGTGTTGAACCGATAGACCATTAGCGAGGCCCCTTTTGGTAGAATCTTGGTAAACTCTTCTTCCGTCGTTTCTGAATAGTGGTTTCCAATTAGTAGAACGTAAGCGTCGCACAAGTCAAGGGCTTCGTTGATGTCAGCTTCGATGTGTTCTCCTCGTTCATGTTCCACCAATGTGGCACGAAAGCCTTTGCGGTCGCCTATTCGAAGTTCGTTTATTTCTGCCTTGACGTTCTCACGGATTTCTTGGAACTCATTTTGGTCGGAACTAATCATGATAGATACGGGTGGGGTCAGTGTGTCAGCCGAAGGAGCCCTCGCACGTCGTGCGCGGGGTCTATGTCTCGGCAGTCTCTCACCCTCGTTTCTTTGTTCTGAGTTTTAGTGTCGAGACAGTTTGTGGCTTCATCCCGAGGATATTTGCAATCTCCAAGGGCCTTAAACCAGCGCTATCGAGGATTTCGATTTTTCTGGTTGCGCTCATTTCTTCTCCTTCTAACAATACGCGTAACATAGCCCGCATAAGGGCGTTAGTCTTTCCTACTTCAGAGGTAAGGGTGTCAAGCTGCCATCCGATTTCGTCTGGCAAGTTCTCTTGGAATTGACGTCAAGGTCTTGTCATTTAAGAGTGTTCTTCATCTTGGGACTTGTCCAATCCTGACCAGGTCGGGTCTCACGAGAGTCTCAAAAGGAGGGAAGAGAGTGAGTTAGGCTCTCTCTGTTAGCAGTTGTCTGAGTCGTTCAATCTCGATTTTGAGTTGTTCCGTTTCGTCAGCTTGCTTGTGCGAGTTGTGAAGGTCGAGTAGGTTCTCAAGGCCGCTTTGCTTGTATTCTTGGGCCATGCGTTCTACGAACTTTAGTTTGTTGTTGTAGAACAGGGGCATGTGTCCCGTCTGAGCTAGTTTGGTCTTGTCTCCCATCAGGAAGGCTGAGACTGAGGGCGCCAGTTTCGAGTCCTCGGCTTTGTCTTCGAAGAATTTGCGGGTGTAGTTGGACACTAGACGCACGTTGTATTCTCGCTTTGCGAAGGCGGTTATGGTTCTCCACAGGCTCTCGTGGTTTGGGAACGGACAGGGTCGCCCTGACGCTATCGCGTTCGCTTTGATACGGCGGTAGAATGGCGTAGGGATGAATGCTGGATGCCTTACTCTGGATTTGTTGATTCCCACTTCGGGTTCAATCCATGCTATCGCATAGTCTGAGCGGCTCTCGTCTATCCGTTCCCAAGGGATGCGGTAGGCTGCTTTTGCCCTCTGAGGGACGTAGAGGCCCCATTGAATCATGTCTTGTTGTTCGCTGGTCAGGTGTGATGCGATTTCTCTGAACGTTCCCTCTGTGCAGTTTTCCTCCGCTGGCGGGAAGTGGTTGTTTATGCGAAGGTTCAGCGGTGCGAAGTTGGCTCGGAATATCCCGAGGACGGTAGATGCGAGCCCGTGGTGTCGCTTGATGGGTGGTTCGAGGCTGTAAGCTCTTACTGCTTGTTCTATGTCTACGGATTGCGGGTTGTTCCGTTTGTAGTCCACTAGGTCTTTGATTGCATGTCCGTTGAATTCGAGTCCAGTATACTGGATGAATTGGCGGGTTGTTACTATGGCCTTCTTGATGGAGTTGATTGAGATTTCTCCGTTGTTGTCTCTGACGGTCTTCAGGTGGTTGAAGTACTCTTGGATAGCAGGGTCTGCTAGGATAGCTTCCCGCTGTGCGAGAGCTTCCTTTGCGTTCTCGAATCCGTGTTTGTGTCTGAGTCTATTGCTGTATCTCTTGTAAGGGCTGATAGCTGGCTGTTGTGGCTCTGCTTTCCTGTCGGTTTGTGGTTTGTTTAGTAGACTTGCTAGGTTATGGGGACTAGGCAGCGCAGCTTTCTCAGCACAGCTTAACGAAGTATCTTGAGAATCTTCTCGAGAGTCTCGGTCGGGAGTAGCTTCCTCCATCCCGATGTGAATGTCCTCAGCTCTTCGATCGACTTCGGCATCACGTTCACGACTTCGACTGCCTCCTCCTCGCTGAGCCCACATTCAGTCTCCAGCTCCTTGCGCAGCTTCTTAGCGTTCTCGGGGGTCGTCTTCGCGAATTTCGTAGTATAGTCGAGTGTCCTTTTCTGGATTTGGTCTGCCTTCACAATATCGATCTTCTGCAGGATCTGGTGGGCCTCGGAGATGGTCAGGAGCTTCTTGGAGGTCTTATCCACCATCATTTCGCCTCCATGCGGATGATATGTTCCTTCCTAGCCACGAGCTTCTTGACCTTATCGCCCACTGGGACGTCTAGGATCACAGCGCGCCTCCCCACTTCCGTCACTGTCCCCACAAGGCCGTTGAACCTCCTGTGAGGCATCCCCTTTACCTGGGACGGATTGATCTTGACCACGACTCTGTCCTTCGGAGAGTACTCTACGAGCAGGTTGCTCAGGCCCTTCTTTGTCTTCGATGCCTTGAGAAGAGACCTAGTCCTCCTTCTGAATCCGTGTGACTTCGCCAATCTCGAATTTTCCCGTTTCCGTGACTCCGCAGATGTCGAATCTGCGGCATCTCACTTCAGTTTTTAAGACTTCCGACACCGACGGTGAAACGAGTTCGCCGCTGACGAACCTCTTGACCGGCAGTCCTCCGTCCAGCTCGGCGTGTATGACTAACTTCCTCCCCCTGGCTGTGGCATCCGCCCTATACACTGTCTTCCAGGTTGGCCTGTCGTGGGGCCTCTCGAACTTGACCGAGGTCCTCCTAAAGGCGGAGTGGAGTCTCGCGAGAGCCTCAGCTGAGACCTTTGAGGCAGCAGTTGCCAGTATTTCGGTCTTGAACCTGAACGTCGGCAGCCTCACTGGCTTGGCTGGCAGGACCCTACCAGCGGTGACTGACACCTGACCGCCCGTGTACCTGACCGCGAACTTGCGCGGGAAGACTCTCTTCACCGGGTTCTTCACTTCGGCGACGAACGGCCTCCCTGGCGGGAAAACCCTGCTCTCCTTGTCCTCGCTCCCCAGCCACGTGAAGGTCATTCTTTCGCTCCCGCTGAAGCTCGAAATCTTCCTGCGCAGTAGCCCCTCGACGCTGGGCTTGCGCTCGAACCCCGCCTCCCCGCACTTGCGGCATCCAGCACCTGAGCAGTCGGGGCAGAGCTCCCTCTTCTGATAGACTCCTCGCGGTTTGGTGTATCTCCCGTAGAAGAAGACCGGTCTTGACGAGGCGATAACCTCGCCCGTGCCTAGGTTGGTGAGGAGTGTCAGGTCGGGTCTGAGCCTGTCGACGCGCTTGCGGAGCTTCCCGGAGACGTGCGCGGCGATCAGCTTCGCCGCTTGAGTCTTGATCGTTTCGTTCCCCCTGAGCCTGAGGTCTGACCTAAGCTCGTCCTCCCTCTCCTGGATGCCCTGAGGGAGTGAGACCCCGACCGTGAATGTCTCGAACTGGTAACGCCTAACCTTCCGGGCCGCTGCTTCGGCCATCGTGGGCACCATCTTCATCAGCCCCTGACAGACGAAGCAATTGCTCCCTTTCACGACCTCCATAGGCCCTGACTCGCCCTGCCTCAGGATGCAGTAGCCACAGAGACGGTAGGAGTGCGCCGTCGTCGCCACGTTACTGCGCACCCGCACGGCGCATCATCTGGCGGAATTCGCGGCCCTTGCTCGTCTTTACAAGAGATTTCATTTGCTTGTACTTTGAAAGCAGCTCTCTCACATCTTTCTCGCTCCGGCCCGAACCCCTTGCTATCCGCTTGAGGCGCGACGAGCTGATTCTTTCAGGGTCCGCCTTCTCCGTCCCAGTCATCGACTGGATGATCGACTTGTAGACCTTTACCCTGTCCTCAGCCTTCTCAAGCTCCTGTGAGTTGACCGCCCCGGAGAAACCCGGTATGTGCTCGAGCACCTTCTTCAGAGAGCCGAATTTTCTCATCTGCTCAAATTGGGCGAGCAGGTCGTCCATCGTCAGCTTTCCCGACATCATCCTCTGGGCGGCCTTCTCGTCGATCTCGACCTCGGAGGTGCGGACCATGTCCATCAGAGCCTTCAAATCTCCCATACCTAGCAGCCTGCCGACGAACCTAGTCGGGGCGAACTCCTCCAAGTCGTCAATCCTTTCCCCTGTTCCGATGAAGAAGACCTTGGCTCCCGTCGCTGCGGAGGCTGCCAGTGCGCCGCCCCCTTTTGCGGCTCCATCCAGTTTCGTGACTATGATGCCGCCGACAGGTGCCGCCTGGTGGAACGCCAGAGCCTGATTGTAGCACTGCTGGCCGATTGTCCCGTCTATCACGAGTAAGGTAGCGTCTGGTCTGACTGCCCCCACCATTTCCTTCATCTCCTGGAGGAGCCCCTTCTCCTCCTTGTGCCTGCCCGCTGTATCTATAATCACAAGGTTCTTCGAACCCTCGAAATGTTTGCTTCCCTCCTTCGCGATTTTGACCGAGTTCTTCTCCTTCTCGTCACTGTAAACGTCGACCCCTGAACTGGAAGCGAGGGTTTTCAGCTGAACGACGGCCCCAGGTCTGAACGTGTCTGCGGCCACGATTCCGACTTTGAACCCCTTCTTTGTGTAGAATCGGGCAAGTTTCCCGGTCGTCGTGGTTTTGCCCGAGCCCTGGACTCCCAGCATCACCATGATGCTGGTCTTACCCTTGTCGAGGTGCAGCCCGCCCTCGCCGCCCAGAAGCCGGGCCAGCTCCTCGTACAGCACAGAAACTGCTTGATCCTTCCTCGTGACGCCCGCGGCCGGCTTCTCCTCGAGGACCCTTTTCTCGACTCGTTCGGTGACTTCGAGTGCCATCTTGACGTTCACGTCAGACTGGATAAGGGTACGCTGGAGGTCGCGCACAAACTCTTTGACGGTCTTCTCGTCGACCGTTGTGGAGCCAACTAGCTTCTTGACTGCCGCCTGCAGCCCCTCCCTGAGCGAATCTAGCATCCGAATTGGTGACCCTGCTCCGCGTATTTAATTATCTTGAGGAGGTCTGAAGCGGCAGGTGATGAAAGACGAGGGTTGGCGTGCTCTTCTCGGGAGGCAAGGACTCGACCTATGTCGCATACCTGGCTTCCAAGAGTGACCAGCTCGCCTGCCTGATCACGGTCTTCCCGAGTTCCGACGCTTCGTACATGTTCCACTTCCCGAACCTGAAGTGGACTCTACTGCAGGCGGAGGCGATCGGGGTTCCTCAACTCACACAAGAGACGCCTGGCGTCAAGGAGGAGGAGCTGGGGGACCTCGCCGCTGCTATTCGGAGAGCCAAAGAGGCCTACGGACTGGAGGGGGTCTGCACAGGGGCCTTGGCGAGCGTCTACCAGAAGAGCCGCGTCGAGAGGATTTGCAAGAACCTTGACCTGGAGTGCGTCTCGCCTCTCTGGGGGGCCGACCCGGAGCAGCACCTGAGGCGGCTGGTGAGGGACGACTTCGTGGTGATGGTGGTCAGCGTGTCGGCGCTCGGGCTCGACCGGAGGTGGCTCGGGCGCGTCCTCGACGCCGCCGCGATTGACGAGCTTGTGGCACTGAGCCGGAAGTTCAGGTTTCATCCAGGTTTAGAAGGAGGAGAGGGCGAGACCCTCGTGCTGGACTGCCCCCTCTTCGGGGCCAAGATTGAGGTCGAGAAGGCGGAAATCCACTGGAAAGGTGATTCGGGCACCTTCGAGATTCTCAGCGCTAGGCTCGCGCCGAAGCACAACCCGAGGGCGGAGGGGGCCTCGTCCCAAGGACGACCTTGACAGTCATCATCCGTCCCGACCTTATGACCTCGACATCTGAGGGTCATTTCTCTGGGATTCATCATCGCAAAAGCCTATATTCATAGATGGTTCCAAAAGGCCGCTCTAGATGAAGGGATTCGGAAGAGCCGTCTGAGTTCCGCGATGAAGATCAAGCCAAAGATAGAGCAACAACAGTCAGGTTCAAAGGATGTGTATCGTGACCCAACACCCTCTATTCTTATAATAATGAACGACTATCTAAGAAGATAGAGAATCTTGGGAAGAGAAGGCAAGAAGAAGAAGAAAGAGAAAGCGAGAGAGCGAAAAGAGGACAGGCAGGCGCGGAGAGGGAAATCGTCCAGCTAGACTCCCCAATTATTTGGTCTCAAGCCAATGGTAGAGCAGACAGTGTTAGGGTTCCACGAGTTACAGTCACGTCCGCTCCCAGACCTACACGTAGGTCTGTCTGCGTCGGCCTGGCGCCATCCTAGAATCAGCTTCACGCGTCCGTTCTAGGATCTGGTTTCTCAACTGCCGCATGCCGTCGCCCCGGGTCGCTGACGTCCTGACCGAGGCGAGTCCTCCGAGGAAGCCTTCCAGTCCCGTAGTCGTCACTCCATGAGGGAGGAGGTCTATCTTGTTGAACACAAGAAGTATTCTCTTCCGGTCGACCCCCAGCTGCTCGAGGGTCTCCCTGCAGCTCCCGAGCTTCACCCCGATGCTTTCAGGGTTCTCGCTCGCGTCGACGACCAGGAGGATGAGGTCGGCATAGGTCAGCTCCTCAAGCGTCGACTTGAACGACTCGACCAGGTAGGTCGGGAGCCTCGAGATGAACCCCACAGTGTCTGAGAGCATTACACTCCTCTTGGAGCCTGGCAAGGACACGGCGCGGGTCGTCGTGGCGAGCGTGGTGAAGAGTTTCGGGGACTCCTCCTTGGACTCGGAAGCCAGCCTGTTGAAGAGCGTCGTTTTCCCGCTGCTGGTGTAGCCTGCGAGCGACACTAGAGGCTTACCGAGTTTCATGCGCTCCCTCCTTTGGACTGACCTGTTCATTTCGGCCTTGGCGAGCTTCTCTCTGGCAGTTACCATCCTGCGCTTCAGGGCCTTGAACTTGACGTCCACAGCCAGCTCCCCCGTCCCCATGAACCCGGCCCTCTCGCCCGCGGCGGAGTTGCGCACGACGTCCTTCGTCCTGGGCAGTTCGTAACGCAGCTCCGCGAGCTGGACCTGGAGCTTGGCCTGGGTGGTCGCAGCGCGCAGAGCGAAGATATTGAGGATCAGCCTTTCTCGGTCAATCACCTCGACGTGCGTCACTTTCGCTAGGTTGTTGGCCTGCGAGGAGGTGATGCTCTCGTCTATGATTAGCGTGTCAGAGTCGTTGCCGCTCACAATCTCGGCAAGCTCCTGCGCCTTGCCAACCCCAACTCCGTACCCTGACTTCACAATCTGCTTGAGGCAAATCACGGCCTCGACAGAGTAGCCAGCGGCCTTGGCCAGTTCCTGAATCTCACGCTTCGCGAATTCGTCGGTGTAAGTGACTATCGTGGCTTTCATTGATGTCTTAGCTCGCTTGCTGCTGAGGGCCCGCTAGCCCTGAGGGATACGTAATCCGGGACCCTACCAAGTCTGCCGGAAACCCAGCCCGGAAGAATCCATCCTACTAACGCAGTTCTCGCACTTGAGCCCGCGGGGGGTCCTATAGAGGGGTCCAGGGGCGCCGCACTCTGGGCAGATTTTGGGCGATCTTTGCTGCTGTTGGACAGACTCTGTCATGGTGGTTACCGTCTACGTGATCTTCGTCGGAGCATCTCTTGGTTGTCTATCTGAACGCAGACCGGGCAGACGAGATGGTCACCCGTACCTTCGGGTTGAAGTCTGATTCGGTGGGTTACGCACAACTGTGGTACTGTCTGGCTCATGATATGCTTGGATATTCGTCCCTTATAAGGGCGTTCCAAACCCAATCGTCAGGCTTGTGGAGTCTTATCTCATTGGATAGGGTGAAGCGCCAGCGACAGTGCGCTCAAAGCGGGCTCCTTCTCACCAAGTAATCCGGGATGGAATGCCGACAGTACCATGTCAAATCGTAGGATTCGCTCCATGGGAACCTTCTGGGACACATTCAGACCGCACTCGTCTACCTTATACGTAGGAATGTCCATTATATCTCTAGCGACCTTGAGAGAATCCTCAAAGACAGAGGAAATGCAGCTTTCGCCCGACACCTACGAAGGGTGGTTGAGAACTCAACACGCACATCGCCAGGCGGGCGTGCCCAAGGGAACACCTGCGAAGGACTCGTACGAGACTTGGCTAGGAATTCGAGTCGAGAAGCGAAAGGCGAAGACCGCGGGTAAGAATTAGTACTTTCAAGGCTACGGTCAGTTCAGCCTTGATTTGACTGAGTTGTCTGGGACTCTAGAAGGAAACCGCTAGCCACTGCCCTTTACGCGCATGATCTTGGTCTTGCCGAGCATGGTCCAGTATTCGACCTCAGTCCCTGGCCCGAGCGTCCCGTTCAACTCGGCCATTTCCTCCGCAGAGGGCTTCGGCGTCTCGAAGACCTCGAAGGTCTCGAGGTCCATCACCTGTACTGCCTTGTCCATGACCGAAGTTATCTGGCCCGAGCGCTTATCGATCATCGGGATGTCGACCCTCGACTCGGCAGGTGAGACGTAACTCTTCTTTGACCCAGTAGTAATCGATATCGCCACCAGTCTGACTTTCGCGCTCCCATGCTTTCCTGGTTTGAAGTGCTCGCGGCTGACGACTTTGCACGGCTCTCCCTCCAGAATGATGTAGCTTCCTTCCTTGACGCTTCCCAGTTCGGCCGGTCTGCTCAAAGCCTAATCGCGCCTTGGCTCGAGGTGGAAACTAAATAAACGTCTCACTCTCAGACCTACAAGAACGGAAGAATCAATGAAGTCGCACAATGCATCCGCATTGACCAGCCGCGTTCTCCAGAAATGATTGGTTGATGGTTCCCCCATTTGTCTGAGCCCGCATACGTCCTTGATTCCACCGCCTTCTACGCGGGAATCCCCTACCAGGGGAGCGGCCGCTACTACACCACGTATCTTGTCCTCGAAGAAGTCAAGCATCACAACGTGGGTTCGTCCTTCCTCCACTCCAGGGTCCACGTGACCGAGCCTTCACTCGACTCGATCAACAGGGTCAAGACCACTGCCACGAAGACAGGCGACCTTGGGGCGCTCTCGCTGACGGATGTGTCCCTGCTCGCTCTCGCGCTAGACCTCCTTCAGACTGAAGGAGGTGTCAGCCTCGTCTCAGACGACTTCGCAGTCAGGAACGTGGCAAATATGCTCTCCGTCCCATTGGCTCAGACTTCGATAAAGGGCGGAGCGTGGAAGAACATTGCGTGGAAGATATACTGCCGGGGATGCGGGAAGGAGTACACCAACCCGAAGCTGACCGTCTGCCCTGTCTGCGGAACTCAGCTAGCTCGTAAGGCTTCAAATGGCTGAGGTCCGGTCTCCTCATTCAGAGGCCAGGGTTACTCTGCTAGACGCTAAACCGGGAACTACCCCCATACTTATTAGGGAGACCTTATGGAGATAAACCTAACTGGTTGCGGAGCTAGATAATATGAGCCCAATTCGAACGTCGGTCCTTCAGGTTTCAGACAGATGCCCCCAGTGTGGCAGGCGGTCGCTCGTTAACGACGCTCACACGGGAGAGCTCACTTGCCACAACTGCGGCTTCGTGGTCAGTGAACGCGCCGTCGACCAAGGTCCAGAATGGAGGTCATTCAGCGACGAGAAAGGGGCGGACAGAGTCAGGACAGGGTCGCCAACCTCGATAACCCTGAGGGATATGGGCCTCTCCACCATGATCGGGAGGTCCAACAGGGACGCCTCGGGCAGGTCCTTCACCTCCCCTATGCGCACCACGATAGAAAGGCTGAGGAAGTGGGATAACAGGGCTCCTGCCCTCGGTTCCACCGAGAAGAACCTGAGCGTCGCATTGCGCGAGCTGGACAAGATGGGCGACAAGCTCGGAGTCTCGCAGGCCGTGAAGGAGCGCGCTGCATACATCTACAGGAAGGCGCTCGAAAGGGGGCTTCTCAGGGGGCGTTCAATAATCGGGATCGCCGCGGCTTCCCTGTACGCGGCCTTCCGCGACACGGAGACGCCGAGAACACTCAAGGACATAGCCGTCGTCGAGAACCTGAGCAAGAAAGCCGTCGCCAGAGACTATCGAATCCTCCTCAGGGAAATGGACCTCAACATGCCCGTGGCGGATGCCACGAAGAGTATAACGAGGATTGCTTCCAGGGTCGGCCTCTCAGAGAAGGTGGCCCGCAGGGCCGTTGAGATCGTCAGGATGACCGAGGAGAAGGAGATCTCGGCAGGCAAGTCGCCGATGGGGCTCGCAGCGAGCGCTCTCTACCTCGCGAGCGTCATCGAAGGCGAGGTCAAGACTCAGAAGGAAATCGCCGAAGCCGCTGGCGTCACGGAGGTCACAGTCAGGAACAGGTACAAGGGCCTCAGGGCCGACTTCGGCAAGGCTCTGGGACTCGACGCAAGACCTCGAATCGTTGGACAGTAGAGAAAAGTGGACCGGGGGGGAATTGAACCCCCGACCTTGGGACCCGAAGGGTTCTCCCGCGTGCGAGGCGGGCGTTCGTACCGCTGAACTACCGGCCCTATATTTCGGGCTCGACCCCTTTCGTGTATAAGGGTTCTTGGCTTCCGCCTCCGCCTAAACAGCAGAAACCCTTTTCCAAGACGCCAGGAGACGGCCAAACCAGAGATGCCCCGGGCAGATTTAGGCGACAGGCTCTTCTGGCTAGCCAGCGAGAAGGAGATTCGGAACGCTGAAACGACGGACTCCTACTTCCTCCAAACCAAGAAGGTCCTGCGCAAGAACCACATCGATTCGCGGGTCGTTGTAGAGGTGTACGCCAGAGCCGTCCCCTATCCAGACAACTGGGGCATAGTCAGCGGCATCTACGAAGTCGCCAAACTCCTCGAAGGTGTTCCGGTCAACGTCTGGGCCTTCGACGAGGGCGATGTATTCGTCGCCGATGGCTCAAAAGCGATTTACGAGCCGCTCATGGTCATCGAGGGAAGATACGTCGATTTTGTCGAGTATGAAAATCCCATCCTCGGACTGCTCTCGTCGTCCACGAGTGTCTCTACAAGGGCAGCGAAGTTCAGGCTGGCCGCGGGTTCGAAGCTTCTCATCAGCTTCGGGACGCGACGGGTCCATCCTGCTCTCGCCCCCATGGTGGAAAGGGCCTGCTACCTCGCAGGGTTCGACGGTGTCTCGAACGTTCTTGCCGCGAAGCTGTTGAAACTCGAACCGTCGGGTACGATGCCCCACGCGCTAGTGCAGATCCTCGGCAGCCAGGAGAAGGCATGGCGCCTCTTCGACGAGACCATACCGAAGAGCGTCCCACGCGTGGCGCTGGTCGATACGTTTTGGGACGAGAAGTCGGAGTCGATTAGAGCCCTCGAGGTGTTGGGCTCCAGACTCTGGGGCGTTAGACTTGACACGCCTGCCTCGCGCAGAGGCGACTTCCTGAAGATAGCTGAAGAGGTTAGGTGGGAGCTCGACATCCGCGGCGGAAAGGCAGTCAAAATCATAGCGTCCGGAAGGCTAGATGAGGAGTCGATTGGGAGGCTCAACGCCATCGTGGACGGCTACGGAGTGGGAACGGCAGTGGCATACCCACCCGTGGTCGACCTGAGTGCGAAGATAGTCGAGGTCGCCGAAGGCCCGAGGAAGGAGTTCAGGGCGAAGAGAGGAGGGCTCGGTGGGCGCAAGGCAACCTACCGGTCGGCCGGCTTCAGTGATTTCGTGACCTTGGAGGGCTCGCCAAAGCCGAATCGCTCTATAGGCCTGTTGAAGCCCTTGCTTAAGGGAGGCAGGATGGCGAGGGGTTTCGACAGCATGGACGAAATTCGCGCAAGGGTGAAGGCCACCCTGGAGGAGCTGAAGACGGCCCATCCCTCGCTGTCGTGGAGGTGACCGGCCGCGCAGAGGGCGCTCCTGGTGGTCGACGTGCAGAGGGACTTCTGTCCTGGAGGGACCCTGGCGGTCAGGGACGGGGACAAAGTTGTGCCCAAGCTCAACAGGGTCATCGTCGCGTTCACCAGGGCGTCTCTTCCCGTCTTCTTCACTAGGGACTGGCATCCGCGGAACCATATGTCATTCACGGGTCACGGAGGGATTTGGCCCCCTCACTGCGTGAAGGGGACCTTAGGGGCCGAGTTCCATCCGAAACTCAGGGTTCCTCGGGGGACAGTCGTTATCAGCAAGGGAACTGAGGCGGACCTAGAAGCGTACTCGGGATTCCAGGAGACCGACCTCGAGAAGCGCCTTAGGGAGGCCGGGGTTCGCGAGGTCTTCCTCGGGGGCCTGGCCACCGACTACTGTGTCAAGGAGACCTCTTTGGACGCACTCGATGCGGGGTTCGAGGTCAAGGTCCTCCAGGACTGCGTGATGGGAGTTGACCTGCACGGGAATGATTCAGAGCTCGCTCTCCGGGAGGTCGTCGCCATGGGGGCGGGGCTAGTCACATCTTCAGATGCCGTGAGACTGGTGACCCGCATTAGGAAACCATCTTCAACGCCACGGCGCACGAGACTCAGATAGTCTCCAGTTTCCAGGTCGCAGCGTCGCCGCCAGACTCCCATTCCGAGGATCGATTGGGCCGGACGCGCAGCAGCGCGCGCATGCAGAGTAGCCCCAGCCTGCTTACACTTGATTAGCGATACCAGACATCATCGCGTGCGAAGATGATGGCGATGACGAAGCACAGAAACCCAATCAGCATAAGAAAGAGGCCAGGACCCGAGTCTGGAAGCATATACACTTGCTCTCCCTCAAGAAGGAGGATGATGCCCGCGATGATGAGGCCAATCGCAAGCACGGCACTACCACGCCTTGCCCTCAACACATCGCTCTCACAGCGCGGGAGAAGGAATCTTGCCACTAATCTTGCTTTCGGGTGCTGGCTTGCTTCTTTGGAGCTGATTTGACATGTGCAGAACACTGTAAGCATTCACTATTGTCTGGCACGCGAGCAATACTGTCATCATCCTGACCTTTTGAGCCAGTCCTGATCGCCCGTCGTAGCACGCTGCGTGCCAGACCGGGAGTTTTGGGCGGTCTTGATTATTTATCCATTCTCGAGTCTCCTCCGTTTCATCAGACTTTTATCCACGGAACCGCTCTCCCGACCGTCTTGACCGAGGAAGAGGCAGAGTTCACGAGCTGGTGGAAAGCTCTAGCCGAGGACCCGGACTACTACACTAGCAACGAACAGGGCCAGAAGGAGCTAGCCGACATGATCCGCAAGGAGTCGGAGAGGCTCCTCGAGGAGATAGGCAGGTCGGTCAAGAGGACGAAAGAGATAGTCTGGCTGTCGAGGTTCTGCAGAGCCTGCGACCACTACAGGGAGGAAGGTCGCAGGATGAACTGCGATCGCTGGAAGGTCCGCATTGTGAAGCCATTCCATGGGCGCCCAATCTGGGCCAGCGTCCCTTCCCGGAAAGGGGACGGCGAGAAGGAACTGATAGTGGAGAACATAGACTGGGACGCGAAGTGGAAGGAGATTTCAGAGAGGGTCATCGAAATGTCTGTTGACATGGTGAATGGCGGCTTCCCCTACTTCTGCTACAAGAGCAAGTGACAGCGAGACGTCAGTCGTCCACGGTCAGCATTCCATCGAGGAATGTCACGAGGGTGCGAAAGAGGTCAGACTGTTCCTCCCGAAATCGGAGGGGAAATCCAAATGAAACTGACTCTCTCTGAGCGCTTTCGAGCACTCTTCCAAGAGCCAATCGCAACAACAAGAGCCATTGGGATAGCAGAAGGGCAGACGGTGGCAGACATCGGTGCAGGGCTCGGTTACTTCACCATCCCTGCAGCAATCATCGTAGGACAGACAGGCCTTGTCTATTCGGTCGAACCCGACCCCGCTAGAAGCGACAGAATCAGAGACAGAGTCTTGGCCGAGAAACTGGAGAACGTGCGGGTGCTCACCACCGGAGCAGAGAAATTGGGAGACATACCTTCTGGCAGCGTCGATCTCGCATTCTCCGCTTTTTCGATGCATCACCTCAATGACAGACAGGCAGGCCTGGCGGAAATCAAAAGGATCCTGCGAGAGGGCGGAAACTTCTATGTCTGGGACCGGGTGCCAGGCATGATCGTAAGGCACGGCACTCGGCCGGAGGAGCTCGACCAGATCTCGCCAGGCTTCAGCAAGCTAGAACTCCTCGACACGGGGCGAACACTCAGGGCCAGGTTCACGAAGTAGGGGGAGTCCCCAGCAACCTCCGTCTGCGTTCGAGTTGCGGGCTCTCTGTGAGGTCTAAGTCTTATATTACAATGAAAAGCGCCTGAGATTGCTTGGCCGCGGTGGTGTAGTCGCGTGGCGGAAGCCGCCGGCACAGCTTGGTCAACATAGGAGGCTGTGGAGCAATGCGCAGTCACCTTTAGATCGTGGGTTCAAATCCCACCCGCGGCCCACCTTTGTAGGTTCAAACCAGCGCATCTAATAGACGACCACTAACTTCCAGCTCCATCAAAATCGCTGGTTCAACGGTACAAGTAGGAACAAGTCACTCTATTACATTGAAGAAGGACAGCCTACCCGTTTTTGTCATTGGGATGGTGCTGACGCTGGCTGTATTCGTGCCTATCTCCTACTTTCTTCTGTCTCAACCCTCACCAGTCATTGTGATATCTTCGGCATTTGTCATCTTTCTCTGGCTCAACGGATTCCGTGTTGCTAGGCGCAGGAAAGCGGGAGAGAGTCGACTCTAACCCACGCCTATTCAGTTCGTTCATGCTTAATAGACAAACCTCTCCGTTCTCTTACTAGGGAGCATGGCCTTCTGTCCTAACTGCGGCAAGGAAGTATCACCACAGGCAGTCTCCTGTCCCAATTGCGGACATCCGCTAATGCAGACGCAACCAGCAATCAAGCCAATGGAGCCGATTAGCGGATGGTGGTGGCTCGTTCCTTTCTTCCTATCGTGGATTGGCGGGCTCATTGCATATTTCGTTCTCAAGGACAGAAATCAGAAGACAGCCGAACAGATGCTAATCTTCGGGGTCGTATGGACATTCGTTGGACTCATTGTTGGAATTGCGCTGGCTGGATTTCTGTTCGGGTTGTTCGGCACTTTTACGACTACAGTGCACTATACTACAAGCATATTTCCATGAACAGTTGCGACATAGGAACTAGCATTCGTGCCTGCAAAATCAGTCCAGCACCATCAAAATCGCTGGTTCAAGATTCCTCTATAGAGTCGATGTCGTCAAGAATGAACAGGATAGACCCCGATTCCGCATCTGGTATGTTGGCAGGGTGGTGACTCTTGCCTAGGACTTCATACAGAAGATAACCCCCTACCAGTCCCATCCCAATGGAGCCGAAGGCATTGGGGTAGGCAGAGAAGAAGACCCAGTGGTCGAAATACATAGCGAAGCCGATGGCCCACACGAAGGCACTCACACCGAGAACGAAGGCCAGCGGCCTTTGAATGTATGCGAACTTCATCCACTATATCCCTACAACAAACTCAGGTGCAAGTTCCAGACCATCCCAACCATCTCACGGAACCTGCCAGCAAACCCTCGCCCTGACTATCGTTCAACGCACCGCCTGTTCTTGCGGTAAGAGAAATAGAGCATCAGTGTGCGAGCTTCTTCATCAAGACTTGGAGAACCTCTTTCTCTAAAACCAACCCTTTGCCAAGCGAATCCAAGGATGTTTGGGCTAATCTTATGCCTCTTTGCAACAGCATCTATTGTTCTCCAAGTCACAATTCCATCTTTGCTTTCCACCCAGAACTTGAATACTTCCTCTATCGCATCGAGGATAATCTCTTCCTCTTGGTCTGTCGGAGTCCCGGGTTGCGTCTGACCGAAGTCTCTGCCTAGAGTCATATCGATGGCTGCCGTCCTTCTCTTGGCGCTCCCGCATCGCCACTCACCTGAGGATGATGATTAGGGTAGAGAGTTGTATGTTGCTCATACCCTTCCAGATGGCGACAGCCGCCATGAGGAGCGCAGATTCAGGGAATTTAGCCTCCCCGCGAGTCTTCCACTTTCTTTCAATATCATTTCCCTCGCTTCTCCCAACACCGCATCCATTTTCTCATCTACATCTGTTGGGTTATCCTTCTCGATTGAGTCACAAATGTTGAACGCCCTCTTTTCAACCTCGTCAACGGCATCGCGGAAGTCGAGAACAATGGCATCGAATTCCGCCTGATACTGGTCTAGACCCTCGACAATGTAGTCGCTCAAATCATGGGCTTCGATGCGAATGTCATATTCTGCCTCTAAGCAGTCCAGATAGTCGTTCAGACCTCGTGTTAATTCTGAAGAGAGACGGGCCAATCGGTATCGGCAATACAGATTGGCTTCCATTTATCTCCGTATGGAACTAAGGGACTT
>JBEKJV010000005.1:0-50563 GCA_050011055.1 Nitrososphaerales archaeon
TTGGCGAGGTGTGCTTCCACGATCTCAGGCGCTGGCTTCTGAAACTCGATCTTGATTGTCACACTCGAGAGTTTCTTCACCTCGTCCGACTCCGGGTCGTTGGCGGCCATTACCACTGGGTTCTCGCTCTTCCGAACCGCGTCCCTAATGAAATCGATAGCACCGTAGTCTGCTCTCCCGGCCAATCCGTCGACTTCGTCGAGAAAGACGAGCGTCCTGCTGTCGAACAGGCTGCCGCTGAAAATCACTTCTCCAATGCGCTTCGAAAGCCTATCCTTCGTGCGGGTATCACTCGCGTTCAGCTCCACGAGCTGGATCCCCAGCTTCTTGGCTGCGAGGTGGACGCAGGTCGTCTTCCCCGTTCCAGGAGGGCCCACGAGGAGAGCAGCCCTAGCGCCTCGTCTCCACTTCCTCAACCATTGCACGACCTTGTCCCTCGCCTCATCATTGCCCACCATGAGGTCCAAGCTGGTCGGTCTGTACTTCTCTGACCACAATCAGAAAGCACCCCCCACGAAGACGATCAGCCCCAAGGCCATGCCGGCGAGCGCAATCCGCTTCACTATGTGCGCATTGGCAGGGTCGTGCCTCGCAACTATCGAGACAGCCAGGTACACGAAGACTGCATCAGGCACGATGACCCCGTAGGTGTAGAACTCATTAGCCAGCCCCAGCGCGAGAGGCACCCAGCTGGCGACCACCGCGAGGAGGAAGAAAGCCGCACCGACAGAGGACGCGGCCTTGGGCCCTCTGCTCCTCGCCACTGAATTAACCCCCCGCTTCGCGTCTCCCTCGGCATCAGCCATCGCTTTCACTACCTCCCTCCCGACGCCGGAGAAGAATGAGGTGAGCGCCATCATCAGCAGCAGAGATCTTGTAAGGCTCCCGCCGGAAACGATGCCTCCGTAGATGAAAGGGACGGCGAGGGAGGAGGCGACGAGGAGGTTCCCAGGGAGGCCCGTCTGTTTCGCCCGGCTGTTGTAGATCCACATGAGAAACGCATAGAGCAAAGCAATGCCAACGGCGACGGGGTTCAGGGTCAGGACGCAGCAAGCAACGCCCGCCACCAGGACGAGCACTGAGAGTCTGATTGCGGTCTGGGTTGAGACACGGTCGCTCGGAATCGGACGTTCCGGCCTGTTCACCTTGTCCACCTCGACGTCGTAGATGTCGTTTGCAGACATTGAGTAGGCGCAGAGGAAGAACCCAGTCAGGAACCCCAGAGCACCCTGAATGACACTCACGTCAGCCGGTTTGGAAACAAAGAACCCAACGATGACAGCGAAGCCGATCATGGCGCAGTTGGCCGGTCGTATCAGGTCGAGGCCTGCTCTGAAGCTCATCAGGTCAGAACCTTGCCTTGCTTACCTTGTAGTAGATTACTTCTCCTCGGCGCTCGATTACCGCGATTATCGCCTCCTTCCCCATCTTAGCCATCTCCTTTACCGACTTCTGGAGTTCTCCCATTCCCTTCTCGATTCCCTCATCCAAGGCGAAGACGACATACTTCGCGGGCTTCTTCGGGTAGTCGCCCCTCTCGTACACCCTTAGGTCAGTCCCAAAGCCAAATCCTTCCCGCACGACGTAGCCCCTGCTCCTCAGGTCCCTGTAGATCATGAACTTGGTCCAAGCGTCTCTGGCCCGCTTCTGGGTCAACTCAGCCAGTCTCTCGAAGTTGACCACTTTCCCCGACTCGTCCTTCAGGTAAAGCTTCCCCGCATATAGGAGATAGAGCGCCTCGTAGTCGCGTAGGTTCAAGTTCTTGTCTTCCCGCGACCCGTAGCCGGACTCTTCCAGCTCGCCAAGGCGTTCTCGGTCAACCACCACCGCAGTGCCATCTACAAGAACCGCGTCGAATGGTTGAACCTGCTCTTCGGGGGTGACAGCCTCTCCCAAGTCTCTCGGTTTGGTGAAGGCCGTCCGACCGTATTTGAAGGTTCAAGAGAATCGATGGCGGAAACGCTTTAGAGCCAACCCGATGCGGTGATCACTCCTTGACCGACTTCTTCACAATGCGCACAGTCACCTGGAGCGATGGTTCCGTGAAAATGATTGACCAGACCGCCCTTCCAGGGAGGCTGACCTACGTTACCTACACTCAGCCCGAGGGAGTAGCCGAGGCGATTGACACAATGGTCGTCCGTGGCGCACCTGCATTAGGGGTAGCGGCTGCGATGGGGGTGGCTCTGGCCGCCGTGCGTTCCACCACACATGACCTCAGCGAGCTCATGAAGGAACTCGAACGCAGCGCGAATCTGCTCCGTTCGACTCGACCCACGGCGATCAACCTCTTTTGGGGAATCGACAGGGTCATGAAGGTCGCCCGATCTGCGAAGTCTGCCGACCAGGCGCGAGTGTCAGTCGCAACAGAAGTGAAGATGATGGAGGAAGAGGACATTGAAACCAACAGGAGGCTTGGACGCGTGGGCGCTGACCTTATAGAGGACGGAGAGACGATTCTGACCCACTGCAACGCCGGGGCGCTCGCGACCGTGGGGTACGGGACGGCGCTGGGCGTGGTGAGGGCAGCGGTCGAGCAGGGGAAGCTGGTTAAGGTCCTAGTGCCTGAGACAAGGCCTGCGCTCCAAGGTGCACGCCTGACGGCATTCGAGCTAGTCACGGACGGCATCGACTGTACTGTGATTCCCGACACAGCTGTCGGTCACATGCTAAGCCTCGGCAGGGTCGACAAGGTCATCGTCGGAGCCGACAGAATCACGTCTGATGGATTTGTGTTCAACAAGATAGGAACCTATCAGGAGGCAGTCCTAGCCAGCAGGCATGGGGTCCCGTTCTACCCTGCGGCGCCATATTCGACGTTCGATCTCTCCCACACTCACGAGCAAGTGACGATTGAGGAGCGAAGTTTCGAGGAGGTCGTTCGAATCCGAGGAAGAAGGATCGCACCGAAAGGTGTCTCCGTGGCGAACCCATCCTTCGACATGACGCCCCCCGAGCTTGTTACTGCAATGGTATCTGACCGGGGTTTGATTGAGAGACCGTTCGAAGAAAACATCCCTCAGGTCATCTCTTAATTACCTAGGCCGTCCGCAGCATTTTCGGGCCCGTAGCCTAGCACGGATTAAGGCGTCAGCCTTCGGAGCTGAAGACCATGGGTTCGAATCCCACCGGGCCCGCTAGCAAATACCCCAATCCAAGCTACTCTGCTCAAGACGAGCTGGAATCAAGCGATTCTGTAAAGCGTGCTTCGTCCAACGCCCTATATACTCGCCAGGGAACTAACGAACCATGACATATGCACGCCGAAGAAAGTGGGCAGTAATTCGAAGACGTAGACATTCTTCTCATCAGAACACGCTCGAACAGCGTGCTAATCGTCCCTCAAAGTCGTCTACCGGTTAGTTCAAGGTTCCAGAGGAAATGAGTGAGTTTGATATGGCGACCCATCTCGGTCTGTTGTTGCCAAGTCTCTCGGTAGCACTTGTCAGGGATGCCAACAACCGTTCGGCACGCCTACCAACGTCGTGCGATTCTTGCATAGAGACGATAAGCAACTATCCCTACATTGCCAAACACAGCAATAACGGTCGTCATAGGAAGTATCATCTCATTTGTGCCCTGAGAATAGGATTGGTCTTGCGTGGTCCGATCTCTGCCATGGGTAGAATCCGGCCCGAACCCGAAGTGTGAAAGTCAGGGACAAAGCATGATCTGGCTGGAGTCCCCCCTAGCAAGATATGGGCATCGTCCTCCAAGCTCCGACCTTCCAGGGGGCAATGTCTTCACGCGAAGCGACAGCTTAGAAGAACGTCATAACGTGGCCGGGCTATCGTAAGACCTGGAATTCATTTTCCGGACCTGTTTGGGGGCGAATCCCACCGGGCCCGTTAAGCTCATCGGGCCGGGGTCAGTCTGACTTGTTTTCCCTCGGTCATGAAGGCAGGTTATAATCTCCTTGTGCTTAGCCTGAGAACCTTGGTCCGCAGTCTAGCCTTTAGGATTAGACCAATGCAAGAAACAGACACTCCATTCATACGCCGGGGTCTTGTCGAAACCAACTGGCAAGACATACCAGACGACCAGAAGTCTGTGCTTACTCGCGCGGAGTGTGATAAGAGAATCATCCAAGACTTCGAACGTTTTCAAAAGACCAGGCGATTCAAGTTCAAAGTGTTCGTCGCAGTAAGGCAGGCCAATGTGCCTGTGGGATATATCTCGGTCGCGGAGCTAATGAATCCTGCAGTGGGTTTGCCGATGGGAGGTATACTGGATCTATACGTTGAGCCAACTCTAAGGAATAGAGGGATCGGCAAGGGACTACTCGACTACGCAATTCGATTGATTCGGCGCCAGGGGTACAGCCACGCATGTATCCTCGTTGCGGCCTTGAACGAGACAGCTAAGAGTCTGTACGAGAGGGAAGGGTTCTATGCTGATCGCATAACAATGACAGAATACCTGCGAAAGCCCTGAGACTCCACTTTCAGAACCTGTTTGGGGGCGGACCCCACAGGAGCCGTTCAATATGCTGCTCTTGACAATCAGCAACCCTCCTTCGAATGTGTTTGCTGTTTCAGCGAGGCTCACGAATCCGTCCCGGCGACCGTCCAGCAGTCTCTTCACCCAGTCTATCCATACCACACTTGCGCTAAACGCGGCTGTCAATCGGCTGCAGACTTCGCAGAACCGACGAGTCTCTGGTTTAAATAAATCCGGAAGAGAGCAGCGCTATGGTTCTCGACCTCCCTGCAGGCAACATCGCCAGACGTGACTTAATCAAGATCGACGAGGACAAGTCGGTCTACGACGCAGCCAAGATGATAGTCGAGAAAAACAGGAGCAGCGTCGTGGTCACCAGGAGAGGCGAGAGCGTCGGGATACTCACTGAAAGGGACGTAATGAAGAAGGTGGTCGCCAAGTCTATGGACCCGAAGTCCACTAAGGTGAAGGACGTGATGACATCCCCTCCGGTGACAATCGACAAGAACAGGCCGCTCCGCGAAGCAATAGACGTAATGAACAGGAAGAAGGTCAGGAGGATGCTCGTAACCGAGAACGGTAAGATCGTAGGCATCTTCTCCCTCAGGGACGTCGCCAAGTACAGGAGGGTTTGCGCGTACTGCAGCAGGGAAATCAGGTCGATTCTGGAGGGGGAGGAGCCTGAGCCCTACGTCGAATGCGAGTGTAACTCCAGGTATCACAGGAACTGCGTCGAGACGGTGGCGAACTGCGTGAACTGCGGAAAGACTCTCGTCACCAAGGTCGTCTATCCCGAGACGTCAGAAACGTTCAGCGGCTAGCCCGTTCCCTGCGTGAACGGCCCGACAGGATGGAAGGAAGCTATGTAACTGAATAGCCTTCTCTGAGATAAGCCCAATTCTTGCTTAAAATGAGTTGAAGAACTCATTTCTGCGTTATTTCAACTAGCCCGGTAAGGGTTTGCCCCTTGTTTATGGGCCTCTATGAACCGAAGCTGTAGTGTGGGCCTCCACATCGACCAGATGTTCGCGTTCACGATTGAAGTTCAATTTCAGAACCTCTTCAGGGGCGGGCCCACCGGGTCCGCCATCCATTCATAGTTCAGTGTAATTACATCATGCCTAGTGCGCTTGCTTCAACGCAAAGCGGCTGGTCTAATAACACACTACGCGGACTAATCCTCTGGGAAAGGAACGCCAACGGCGTTCTCCATGATGCGCCGTTCCGCGCTCCGGAGGATTTCGCTCAGCGTAGAAGGCTTGACTCCCACGAGTTGACTGAGGTTCGTCAAGCTAATCTTCCTAGGAAACTCAAAGTATCCCTGCGCGACGGCTGTCGCAATAATCTCTTTCTGGCGCCCCGTCAGGGTCGCCTTCTGATCCAGCGGTGAAACGTCTTCGATACGCGTCTCGACGCCGTCCTGACTCAGCCTGGAGAGAATCTGCCTCAAGTCGTTGTTCCTTCTCACGATGAAGCGCCACGAGGCGGGCTGATCCTCGGCGTTGAGCGGACAGTCTAGACAGATTATCGCAGAGTCGCTCGATGCCCGGCAGATACTGGGTCTGTCAAGGACCAGCAGCAACGGAAGTGTCTCGCCCCCGTCGTCCCCTTCCAAGGCCTGCCTGACTCCTTCCTGCCTTCGAATCGCTGAGACAGTCTTCCGCACGGCCTCAGGTTCGCCCTTCATTTCCAGGAGCAAAGTCATTCCCTTCTTGTTGAATGGCTTGCAGTCTACGACGTTGATTCTGGTTCCAAACTCCTTTGCTGCGTCTTGCAGCTTGTTTTCTGTTCTGACTTCCAACGAAACTTGTCTTAGCATGCTCCCGAATGTGTTAGGGTCGTCCGTCCCTATTTAACGCGGCAATACAATTCCCATTCTTGAGAATGCCACCTTTGAATCGGCCTCCCCTAATTTTCCAGGAGCTCCCCTAACCCTGGCCGCCCAGTATTGTTATCCATGACCTCAAGGGCTGTAGGACCGAAATTAGAGGAGTCCTTCTGACGCGACTTGCCTGAGATGGCGGGCTACTTCCCGGAACTCTCCCCCTAAGCGAGTGGAGATCTCAGCCCTGCCCATTCTTAGGGCGCAGACGCTTCGTACACAGAGAGCTCCTCAAAGAAGAGATGCCTAGTGGCGACCTTCGACAGCCTGAACCCGTGGCGCGAGCATTCAGCCTCGAACTCTCCGATAGGGGCTTGGTCATTCAGGAGCATGACGATTCTTCCGGTCAGCTTGACCGCCAGCAGGGCGTCTCGGAGAAACTTCATTGGCACTTCCAAAGCGGCACCGCCCTCGATGGAGGGATCACCCGCGACTTCGGCGGGCAGGTAAGGAGGATTGAACGCGACCAGATCAAAAATGCCCGACCGAAGACAGGAGGCCCCGTCGGCCATCAGGAAATCTGCACCCGAAGTTCTCCAGTCGGTCATCCAAGGCATGGTGATGTCGGTCCCGACCGCAGTCTCGAAGCACTTCGCGAGCACTACCAGATTGCCACAGTTCCCAGAGCCTATTTCGAGGGCACTTCCGCCTGAGTAGGTCTTCAGGACCCCTCTGAGCAGTGCAGAGTCTTCAGAGGCTAGGTAAGGTCTGTTCATTCGGCGATATCGTCGCCCTTGAACGACCTGTACTCCTCGGGCTTGAGCACCTGCGTGATGTTCTGAGTCTGGTAGAAGTACGCGGGAGTTCCGTCCGGGGAAATTGCCAGGCTGTTGTCGGAGTTCTGGAGCCTATACACCTTTACGACCGACGGCTTCACGCCCAGGACGGTCCCGTCATCCAGCGCGTAGTAGCTGAATCTCTCCTGAAGTGTCTTGAACCCAACGAGCTTCCCCTTGGGCTGAGGTGAAGGAATCATGAGGGACCTTTCCAGAAGGGGCGTTAAAAGCGTGAGCTATCTGGCGAGCCTCTGAATCCCTGAGCTGTACTGGGCCGCCTTCTTGGCCGCATTCACCAGCTCTTCAGGGACCCCCAAGACCGCCGCGGCTTCCCTGAGAACGGCCTTCCGGACGCCCCCTCTTATCTTGTAAGAAACGGGAATCGACCTTCCTAGGTCGACGACCTCCTTCTCGGCGAACGGGAAGCGGGGCCCCAGCCACCTCGAACATGCGTTCACGTCCCGCGCCATTCCCCTCGCTTGGTACTCCCTCACGTCTCGGTCCATCATGGTCGCGGCCGCCCTTTCTCCGGCATCAGTCAGGGCGCTCTGGTACTTGGCATATCCGCCGAAGAGCTCGTCGGCGAGCTGTCCGAGCATGATCACCTCTGCTCCTCTTCTTGCGGCGCTCTTGGAGACGATTGAGTACAGGCACCAGAGGCTCTTATCCATCAGAGAAGTCTGGAAGGGGAGGTCCATCCCCTTCAGTTCGCTTGTGACTGCCTCGCGGTCGAGTCTTGTAGCTATCAGCTCGATCCCTAGGATTGCGGCTCCCCGGCTTGCGCTGCGGCTGTCGAGGGATTCCTCGGTGAAGGCACTGCAGGCCACTACCCCTGACCGCCTTTTCGCGCACGACGCGATTATCGAGCTGTCGAGCCCCCCAGAGAAGGCGACCGCGACCCTGGAACGCCCATCGACCATGCGTGCCACGGAGGCATCTATCGTATGAGCTAGCCTCCTCCCAAAGTCTTCGAATGTCCCCGGGCGTTCGATCAGACTCGGGCCACCTGTTCCTTGATTCTCCTCGCGACCGTCGTCCCGACCTTGTCCACGGCAGCTAGCTTCTCGGCAGGGGCCTCCTTGATGTCCTCGAGCGTCCTGAACCCAGCGGTGTACAGGGCTCGGGCCCTCACCCTTCCGACCCCCTCCAAGGTCGTCAGCTCGACAAGCTCCTCGCTGACCCCGGCCTCCACTCTGAGCCTCAGCAGCTCCGCCTGCCTCGCCATCTCGGGTTTCTTGAAGAGCTTCGCAAGCTCCTCTAGACTATGAAGCAGCCACTCGGCATTGTCCACAGCCCTGTGCATGTCTCCAGGCTCGATACCCAGCCTAGAGAGGAGTTGCTCCTCTCGCCATTCATCGATCCATCCGTAGAGCGCCATCACAGTCCGCATCTCCTGGAGGACCTGGTCAGAGTCGGAGAACGAGCGGGGGCTCGGACGCTCTAGCAATTCGGACCCGTGCTCCTCCATGAACGCGATTGCAATATCGTAGTCCTTGCTCCTGAGTGGGAACTTGGGGGCGAAGTCGGGACTCCGCGCAATAAGATGCAGCAATCCCGCGGTGTAGCTCCTTCCGGGTTCGCTGCGTTTCAGGGCCTCCCTGAACAGGACCCCGGTGGCCGGGTCGATGTAGAGCATCGACACCCTCTTCCCGAAGTCAGTCGCGTAGAATACACCTTCCTTGGTCTCTACAAGCCTCTCAGCATGCAAGTATCCCAACGCCCTGTCGGTTAGCCTCCCAACCCTCTCAGCCCCTGCTTGAATCGCGAGCAGCGTTCTTCCGAATAGGCCGTCTATGTCCCCCCTCGAAAGACCTGCGCCGGTCGCCACCGCGGCCAGCGTGTGAAAGCGCATCGCCCCTTCCTCCGAGAGCATCGATTCTATGGGCTCAGGGGGGTCCTTCGCGTAGTGCTCGAGGACAGTTGCCGATGGCAGCGACGGCGGGGGGATGATGACGGTCTCGCCGTAGTCGTCGTACTGAGGCCTGCCTGCTCGCCCCGCCATCTGCCTGTATTCTAGGACAGAAATCTCGGTGTTTCCCCCACGTTCCGCATCGTATCTGGTCATGTCTGCGACAACTACCCTTCTTGCCGGGATGTTTACCCCTGCGGCGAGCGTCGGAGTCGCCGCGAGGAGTTTGATCGCCCTTGCCCTGTAGTACTCCTCGATGATGCGCCTGTGCTCCGCGTCGAGCCCGGCATGGTGGAAGGCCGAACCCTTCGCCACAACCTCGGCGAGGAGGCTGCTCAGGCTCGTCTCCTCCCCCGACGTAAGGATTCTCCTTGCCGCCTCGGAGACTGCCTTCTTCTCCGGCTCGCTCAAGTACCTCTGCGTAAGCTCTGCTGCCTTGGTCGCCAGACTGACAGCCCTCCTCCGCGTGTTCGCGAAGATCAGGGCCTGGCCGCCAGCTTTCAGGACGTCTATCGCGACGTCGATGGGGGCTCCGTAGGTCGACCGAGGGATCGGCCTTACCTCGCCGTCAGTGAACACAATTCTGCTGTAATCGTATATCGCTTCCTTCAGGGGGACTGGCCTCCAGTCGACTTTCACCACCTTCGAGCGGAGCCAGTCCCCGATTACGCTCGAATTGCTAATTGTGGCCGAAAGCGAGAGCATCTGCACGTCCAGCCCTAGGTGCATGATTCTGGTCAGAATCATCTCCAGGGTAGGGCCCCTCGAGTCGTTCCCGGTCAGGTGGACCTCGTCTGCTATGAACAGGCCGACCGAGCCGAGCCAGCTCACCCGGTGGCGCATCACTGAGTCGAAGCGTTCGTTGGTGAGCACGATTATGTCTCCCCTCCCCAAGGATTCCCCGCTCGAATCGTAGTCGCCCGTCGAGATCACGGTCCGGATGCCGAAACGCGCAAGCTCTGAGAATTCGGTGTACTTCTCGGAGGCAAGAGCCCGGAGCGGGGCGAGGTAGACCACCTTCCTTCCCTGGAGCTTGGCCTTCACAAATGCGGCCATGATGGCGATCAGAGTCTTCCCGGATGCGGTCGGACTGGAGATGACGAGACTCTTTCCCTCCAGGAGCCCTGACCTGATTGCCTCCTCCTGCGGCGGGTACAGCTCAGACAGGCCTTTTCCCTGGATATAGCTGAGCAGCTCGGGAGGAAGCGGGATTTCGTCGAACCTCAAGGGCTGACTCCCGAAGGTTAGCCGCCGAGTCTCCTGAGGAAACCTGGCTTCGATTCGTAAACCATGCCTTCTCTGACCATGGTCCTGATCATCTTCTCAGCGTCCTCATCTGTGAACTTTGACCTGAGCAACTCTTCCTTGAAGACCCTTCTCTCCACTGCCTTCTTCTCAGCTCCTTCGAGCGACTTCAGAATCTCCATGGCTGCCCTCAAGTTCCTTGTCTCCCCCGCAGGCTTGCCCATTTGTATACCAAAGTCGGTCTTCTTGGTCTTTGCGTCTGTCAGGACATCCTCCACCATCCTGTTCATCAGGGCGGTCGCGGCCATGGCGTCCTCTTCGGTGACTTCCTCCCTCAAGAGCATCCTGGCCCTGGCAGAGGCGATTCTGATCAGCGATTCCAGGGTCCTCGGCGTCGCAGGTATCTGCTCTCCGTGTTCTTCGTCCCCTCCACTCTTCCTCAGCTCGAGGTAGTAGTCCTTCAACCGGGCTATGGCCTCCTTCGTCAGAGTCGGCGTTACTTTCTTGGCGTATGCGATGTACTTCTTCAGGAGACTGAATTCAACCGGGGGAGGGGTGGCGTACGTCTTCCGCGTGTGAACTGAAAGTATGTGAGCCGCCAGCTTTTCGTCTTCGGCCGGCGAGGGTTGGTCCCTTATCACGAAAATCAGGTCAAACCTGGTCAACAGCGGTATCGGGAGAGTGCTGATGTTCTCAGTCAGGTTCTGGAACGGGTTGTACTTCCCAAGAACGGGGTTACATGCTGCGAGGATCGCGGTCCTCGCATTGAGCGTCGCATAGATTCCACCCTTCGCTATTGTCACCGTGTTCTGCTCCATCTGCTCGTGCAACGCAGTTCTGTCCTCGGGCTTCATCTTGTCGAACTCGTCAATAGCCGCTATGCCCTGGTCCGCGAGGACCGTGACTCCGGCTTCCAGCATCAGGACGTTTTTCTCCCTGATGACGGCAGCGGAGAGCCCTGCTGCGGTCGTTCCCCTGCCGGAAGCAAAGATTCCTCTGGGGGAGACCTGTGCCGCGAACTTCAGCATTTCAGACTTCGCCATCCCCGGGTCACCGACGAGCAGGACATTGATATCTCCCCTGAGTTTGGTCCCGTCCGGGAGCGTGGTTGAGCTGCTGCCTCCTAGCAGAAGCAATATCGCCTCCTTCTCGGGAAGGTGCCCCAATATTGCCGGGGCGATTGAAGCAATCAATTTATCGTATGCGTCGGGCGATGCAGCGATACTCCTAATCAGCGCTTCATCCTCTTTCGTGAGCTTGACCTGTTCCGGCTCCTTTCCCTTGACCTCGACTAGGTTGCAGTCGATCTGGGACTTGAAGAGTCTGGTCCTGACCTGTCCCAGGGTGTAGTCAGGGACAGCTCTCACAACGCCAGTGAGAATGACCCTATCTCCCGGCCTTGCCGTGTTGACTATATCGCCCTCCAAATTGACATCGAAGAACTGAGGAAGCTGGCCCGGCGGAAGTTCCTCTGGAAGCTCCTGCACCCTGAGAATCTGGAAATCGATGAACCTGCTCTGCTTCCTGTCAAGCTCGAAATTCCTTGCTTCGTCGCACAATTCGCACTTCGGGGGCCGCTTTAGCGGAAGGTCATCTTGGTCCTGATAGGTCAGATGCCCGCTCGGGCAGACCCACGCTGCTGAGGTCATCAGGGGCCTTAGCTCAGAGCTCCTGACTACCATCCCAGCAACAGCCAGCATCTTGTCAAGGTAGGAGGTGTCGACCTTCCGCAGAGGAACCTGGTCGGGTATCCCGCGGATCCTGACCATGAGGGCCCTCTTCACCCTGTCAGCGTAGAGCGCGTTCTCGCTCCTCATCGTTTCAAACGCCGCGGTCTTGAAGGAGGTCAGCGCTGAGTCGGGCCTCAACAGAAGCGTGTTCGCAAGGTCATCGTCATACCTCAGGAGGTCACCAAAATCGACCGTCAAGGACTTGCCCTCATTCGAGATTAACTCGGATATCTTGGCCCTGTAGATCGGGTTCCCGGACCTGTCAGTGACCGTCTTTAGGAAGTCTTCGAACATCTCGGAGAGACGGCTGCTAGCTAGCATGGTCCGTTACGTCGCGCTCCCGAGCAGTGCCGCCCTCCACTCCTTTGAGAGAGACTGTGAGACCGAGAAGAAGGCGTCCTCCTCGGGGGTGAGCTTGTCGGTCAGGGAGGAACCCTGACTCGACGAACTCGACAGCGAAAGCAGCTTGCTCAACCTCATCCCGATAAGGTCGTAGCTCCCGGCCCTGAGCCTGTCGACCTCCTCCCGCTTGACCTTTCCTTCCGAAAGGGTTTGTGCGAGGAAACTAAGCCTCCTCCTCATCCTGAAGTAGAAGTCATGGGGGAGTTCCGAAAGCTGAAGCATGCCCATCATCTTCTCCTTGCTAAGGGCCCTGAAGAGCTCCGCTTCGAACGGCTCCTCGGTCATTTCGGCGAGGTTGAGACCCACGAACTCCTCTGCAACCCACCTGGGCAGTTCGACCGACTGTCCTTCGGCCAGTTTCTCTATCCTGTAGTCTCCCACTTCAATGTTCTCCACTGACGACTTCATGATGACTCTGCTGTGCTCGAGTAAGAACCCCCTTTCCCGCTCCTCGATCATTTTCAAAAGGCCCTGCCTTCCTGCTTCCAAGGTGCCACGCGCAGAATTCGAGTTAGATAATTAAACCTTGGGCGAGGGCCGCGTGAATCCGCCGGCATCTGGAACAAGGTCGACGGAGGCGACGTCGACGAGTTTGCTTTCCCAATGCGAAGCGGCCAGGATAGGTCTCGACCCTGTGCCGAGCCAGTCCAAGTCTTGGCTCTCAAGGTTTCCCTCAGACCTTAGAACGGATATATACGTAGGAGAGGCAACTCAAATCGGGTCAACTGAACCCCGCGTTACCAATCATGGTGTTGCCCTGACTTGCCAATAGAACAGTTGATGTGGGTCGAGAAGTACAGGCCTTCGAAGCTCGACGACCTCGTCGACCAGGAGGCCGTCAGAGGTCGCCTCAAGCAGCTCCTCGAGAAAAAGGAGGAACTGCCGCACCTGCTCTTCGCAGGTCCCCCCGGTTCAGGTAAGACCACTACCGCGCTGATCATTGCCCAACAGATTCTCGGCGAACACAAGAGTGAGTACTTGCTCTCTCTGAATGCGAGTGATGAGAGGGGGATAGACGTGGTCCGAGAGAGAGTGAAGACATTCGCTCGCTTTGCAGACAGGAGGGTGGGTGTCCCGTACCGTCTGGTGATACTTGACGAGGCGGACGAGATGACTCACGACGGGCAGACCGCACTAAGGAGGATAATGGAAGAGACTTCTGCCTACACCCGCTTCATTCTCATCTGCAACTACTCTTCGGGCATAATCGAACCGCTACAGAGCAGGTGCGCCATCTTCAGGTTTCACAGGCTTGACGAGACCGCCGTCACAGAACAACTGAAGGCGGTGGCGAAGGCAGAGAGACTGAAGGTGGCCTCCGAAAGCGTTTACGGCGCAATCTACGAGGCGACTCAGGGAGACCTCCGGCAGGCGATTCACATGATGCAGGCCGCGTCGTCCTCCTCTGAGCTGACCCTTGACGCGGTGAAGTCGGTTTCTGGGGCGACCGTCAAGACCCGCGTGAGCGAAGTGATGAAGCTGGCCCTGGAAGGAAACTTCGAGGCCGCAAGAACAAGAATGGTCGAGCTGACGAAGGTATATGGCATCCCGGAGAGGGACTTCCTGCGATTCGCCAACGAATCCTTGAATTCGATGAAGGTTGCCGATCCAGCAGCGGTCATCTCGATACTTGCCGAGTACGACTTCCGCCTGGTCCAGGGGTCCCAACCAGAGCTGCAGCTCACCGCAATGCTCGCCCAACTCTCATCTCTGAAGAGGAGGACTGAGTAGCTCGGACCTGTCTCTGCCCCGCGGCATACGGGACATAGAGCCAGATGAGTACGCCCTGCAGGCCCGAGTGCAGCGGGTGTTCGAGGAGGTGGCAGACCTCTTCAACTTCAGGATGATGGAACCCGCCCCTCTAGAGCACCTGTCCATTCTAAGGGCCAAGAGCGGTGCCGAGGTCGACAAGGAGATCTACGCTTTCAAAGACAAAGGAGGGCGCGACGTAGGTCTAAGGTTCGACCTGACCGTTGGCATGACGCGCTACGTCTGCGCAAGACGTGACCTCAAGCCGCCAGTCAAGCTCGCCTCCCTTGCTGGTGCATGGAGGTATGACGAACCCCAGCATGCCCGGTACCGTTGGTTCAGACAGTGGGACCTCGAGATTTTCGGCCCTCCTTCCCTCGAGGCGGATGCGGAAGTGGTTGAAGCGAGCTACCGGCTTTTCGAGGAGTTAGGTCTGAAAGACTTCAGCGTGCAGATTGGAGACAGGGCCACAGTCCAGCACTTCATCAACAAGGTCCTCGGCATCGAGGAGAACGAGAGGACGGTCGAGATGATGCGTGCCCTGGACAAGGTCCAAAAGAGGACTTTGTCCGACCTCAGAGTCGAGTACACCGAAGAGGGGTTTCGGCTCGAGGACATAGATAGGCTCTTCGAGTTCGGCAGCATCCGGGGTCCTCCGGGGAAGGTGCTGTCCAAACTGGACGAGATCAAAGTTGAGTCACCGACCCTTAAGGTGATTGCTGACATGATGAGGGGCAGGGGGGTCGAAGTTGAGTTCAACCTCGGCGTGGTCAGGGGCATCGACTACTACACGGGAGTCGTCTTTGAAGTCGTCGACAGCGCCCACCCCGACTTGGGTTCCCTAGCTGGAGGAGGAAGGTACGACCTCCTTCCAGGAACCTTCGGGCGCCCCGATCTCTCTGCGACTGGGGCGGCGGGAGGGATGGAACGGATCGCCCTCTCGCTTTCCCGAGACACTGTACGTCCCTCCCCGCTGGTCTATGTCGCCGTGGCTGGCAAGAAGGCTCAGGACGAATCGTACAGGGTGCTTCGGGAACTTCGGGCCAACGGAGTACCCGCAGAATCTGCCCTGCAGGAGAGGACTCTCGCCAAGCAGCTGGAGGACGCCAGCCGGCGGGGGGCTTCCTGGGTCATCATCTTGGGCGAGAGGGAGGTCCAGGCGCGGAAGGTGACTCTCCGGGATATGACGAGCAGGACCGAGGAGTTGATTCCATTTGCCACAGCCCTCAGCCGCCTGAAACGTGCCTGAATCCTACTGAAGGACTCTTCAGGATAGTCTTTAATCCGAGTCTCCCACACGCTTGCAGGTCGGCATGGAAAGAGCGATAGTGCTGGTCAATCTGAGCCCGGGGGCAGAAGAGGAGAGCGTCGCTGCACTCAGAGAGATGCCGGGGATTTTGTCGGTCTATCAGCTATACGGTCTATACGATCTTCTCGTGATGGTCGAAGGAGTCGACGACCAGGCAGTGAAATCAATCATCGCTGACAACCTGAGGTCGAAGGCGGGCGTGGTCTCGACGATTACGATGAAGATTATTTCGTGAGACGCACTCAACGCTTAAACAGGTTAGGAATCAAGCCGGTTCGAGTTGGCGCCTAGGGCACTCGTGACAGGCTCTGCCGGTCAGATAGGCGTCGAGTTGGTGCCGTACCTCAGGTCCCTCTACGGGAACAGCAACGTAGTCGGGGCGGACATAAGGGTCTCCGCGGATCCCTTGCTGGGTGCCGGGCCTATCGAGGTTCTCGACGTCTCCGACGCCTCCGCTCTGACTAGAGTGGTCAAGGATTACAGTGTCGATGTCATCTACCACCTGGCCGCACTGCTGTCCGCGACAGGAGAGAACAACCCACAGCTTGCGTGGCAGGTCAACATGGACGGGCTCAGGAACGTGCTCGAAGTCGCGAGGATGAACGGGCTATCTGGGGTCTTCTGGCCAAGTTCCATAGCTGTCTTCGGGCCTGACGCTCCGAAAATCAATGCGCCTCAGAATGCACCGTTGAACCCAACGACCATGTACGGGGTCACCAAGGTGGCAGGAGAGCTGCTCTGCAACTACTACTTCCTGAAATACGGCCTCGACGTGCGTTCACTCAGATACCCGGGGCTGATAAGCAGCAAGGCGCCCCCAGGTGGCGGGACGACCGACTACGCCGTGGAGATTTTTTACTCTGCCTTGACCAAGGGGAGCTATTCGTGCTTCCTTAGGGAGGACACGAAACTTCCCATGATGTACATGCCCGACGCCCTGCGCGCGACGGTCGAGCTCATGCAGGCCGACGGGAAGAAGGTGACTCGACACCTCGGCTACAACTTGGCCGCCATCAGCTGCTCCGCAGGCGAGATCGCTTCCGAAATCCGGAAGCACGTTCCTGGCTTCAGGGTCACCTACTCCCCCGACCATCGCCAGAAGATTGCGGATTCCTGGCCCATGTCGATATCCGACGCAGAAGCCCGCCGTGATTGGGGCTGGTCGCACGAGTACGACCTGGCAAAGATGACGTCGGACATGCTATCTACGCTAGGTCCGAGGCTGAAGTCTGAACAGAAAGACGTTTAGCTTCTCGACGGGACCCGCAAACCGAGATAGATGCGCGATCCAATTTCGTTCCTGAAAGAGGAATACGACGACCTCGTGAGGAAGGAGATAGACTGGAGGCTCAGGATCCTCAGTGGGCCCAGCACTCCTTGGTGTTTGGTCGATGGGAAGAAAGTCCTGATGTTCTGTTCGAACAACTACCTGGGGCTGAGCAACCACCCGAAGCTGAAAGAGGCCGCCATCGCCGCCGTAAAGACGCATGGGGCTGGGTCAGGGTCAGTTCGGCCGATCGCAGGGAACATGGATGTTCATGTGGAGCTCGAAAGACGCCTCGCCCGGTTCAAGGACGCAGAAGCTTCGCTCGTCTACCAGACAGGGTTCGCAGCGAATGCGGGCCTAATCCCGCAGCTGGCAGGTAAGGGAGACCTCGTCATCAGCGACGAGTTGAATCACGGGAGCATCATTGATGGCGTGAGACTCTCGCATGCAGAGAGGGGAGTCTACAGGCATGGCGACGCTGACGACCTCGGCCTTGTCCTCGACAAGGCTGAGAAGGCTTCTCCTGCGCCCAGGCGGGTCCTCATAATCACCGACGGCGTCTTCTCAATGGATGGAGACATCGCCCCCCTGGACAAGGTCGCGAAGATGGCTGCTGAGCACGGGGCCATGGTCTACGTCGATGATGCCCACGGGGAGGGTGTCTTGGGAGAAGGAGGCAGAGGCATAGTCTCACACTTCAAACTCCCCAGGGACAAAGTGCAGGTCGAGATGGGCACCTTCTCGAAGGCCTTCGGCGTGGTCGGAGGACACGTTTCGGGCTCGAAGGACCTAATCAACTTCGCGTACAACAAATCCAGGACGTGGCTTCTCAGCGGCTCTCACCCTCCCGCGGTCGCAGCTGCTTGCATCGCTGCAGTAGACGTGCTCGAACACGAGCCACAGCATGTAGAGAGGCTCTGGGACAACACACATCGCTTCAAGAAGGCGATGAAGGACCTCGGGTTCGACATCGGTAAGAGCGAGACTCCCATCACTCCGGTGATGGTGGGCGAAAGCGGGAAGGCCAAGAGACTCAGCTCGCGTCTCTTCGAGCTCGGCGTCTTCGCGCTGCCAATCGTCTACCCAATGGTCGCCCAGGGGAAGGCAAGGATTAGGACCATCATGAACGCGGCACTGATGAACGAGGACATCGATTTCGCGACCAACGCGTTCGAAAAGGCCGGCAAGGAATTAGAAATCATCTAGAGGGAAAGGGGTCTCCTAGGTTCCATTCGTCGTCAGCGTACTTTGACGCGGCTAGGCGAAGAGTCGACTCTGACTCCGCCGCAGATAGCCGGTCCTTCTCTAGGTCGTATCCAGAAACCTCCGCCAGCTTGGAGACGAAATCGCAGATCTCGACTCCGCAGTTCGACACAGTAGTGAGTCTGCTCCTTGGATAGCGGCGCATGAGCCTTTCATCACCTGGCCTCGTCAGAGTCTCGACCTCTTTCAAGTCTGCATTGATCAGAAGGGTCCCGTGGCAGAGCACGCCTCCTTTCGAAATGTAGGCAGCCATCCCACTGATCTTCCCGCGCCGATCGACTATGCTGTTCGGGACCCGGAACTCACATTCCACGTGACAAGCTCGGAGCGCCCTGACGACGAGAGTTGCAAATGATGCGAAGACTCGGTTTGCATCGCAGAATGCTGCTCCCGTTTCATAGGCCCTTCCCGGCACGAAGAACGACCAGTTCAAGTTCCCCGGTCCGTTGTAGACCGCCCCTCCGGCAGTGAACCTTCGGACGATCGGGATAGAGTTGCTGCGGCAGTACTCGAGGTCGGTCTCGAATTTAGCTAGCTGCGACCTGCCAATGATCACAGATTTCTGGTTGTTCCAGACCCTGAGGATTGGGACCCGGAGCCCCGCGAAGAGCACCTCTTCGAGCGCCAGGTTGGAGAAGGGATCGCTCAGCGTCACCTCCAAAAGCCTCCCGAGCAACGGCCCTCTCGGCAGGGCGCATAGATTAAGAGCTTTGAATCAGCACCGGGCGCCAGGTTCCGAATGCCGTTCAGGTTCCTTCCTGACATCGCTCTTGCCGACATCGCCTTCGAGGCGACGTCCGACTCGGTCAATGGACTCTTCGAGTCGTCCGCCCTCGCGCTCTCGGACATCATGGTCGACCCAGAGACACTACGCTCAGGCACCATTAGGAAGGTCAGAGTCTCTTCCGAAGACCTCGACAGACTCCTCTATGACTTCCTCACCGAGATTATAGTGGTCAAGGACGTAGACTCTCTGCTCTTCCGCGAAGTCGAAGTGAAGGTCGCTGCCGATCAAAAGTCGCTTGAGGCGACGATGAAGGGAGAGCCGATTGACAGGGACAGGCACCTGCTTAGGAACGACGTTAAGGCCGTGACGATGCACATGTTCGGGGTCAAGCGCGAGGGCGGCCGCTGGAAGGCAACCGTCGTCTTGGACATCTAGCCGCAGTCCGACATCCGCGCGTAAACGCTTAAAGAAGCAAGCAAGGGCCGCCAACCCGAATCAGGTACAACATTCGATATGCCACATATCGACTCCATAAGACAGGTCTCAGATGTCGTCTGGGAGATTCCGACATCCTACAAGTCCGGAATGCTCGTACCTGCAAGAATCTACGCGACAAAGAAGCTTTTGGATGGAATGGATGCAGGGGTTTTCGAACAGGTCACCAACCTCGCTTGTCTGCCAGGAATAGTCAGAAACGCGTACGCGATGGCAGATGCCCACTGGGGGTACGGGTTCCCGATAGGCGGTGTGGCAGCATTTGACATCGAGTCAGGCGTCATTTCTCCAGGCGGGGTAGGTTTTGACATCAATTGTGGAATGCGACTAATCAGGACCAATCTACGCTTTCCAGAGGTCAAATCCAAGGTGAAAGAACTGGTAGACCTCATGTTCAGACTGGTTCCTGCAGGAGTTGGCGTCAAGGGGACGCTGAGGATATCGGAATCACAATTCGATGAGGTGATGAAATATGGGGTCAAATGGTGCGCCGAAAACGGGTTGGCTTGGGAGGACGACCCGTCCCATGTAGAAGAGGGAGGCTTCATCAAGGGCGCCGACCCGTCGAAGGTGAGCCGTCAGGCGCGAAGCAGAGGGATTGAACAGCTCGGGACCCTCGGCTCGGGGAACCACTACCTTGAGATCCAGGTCGTTGACCCGGCTCGATTCTTCGACCGCGACCTCGCCAAGCACTTCGGCATAGTCGAGGAGGACCAGGTAGTCGTTATGGTCCACTGTGGAAGCAGGGGGTTTGGCCACCAGGTGGGGACTGACTATCTCAGAGTCTTCGACAGCGCGATGAAGAGGTACGGCATTTCAGTCCGTGACAGGGAGCTTGCCTGCGCCCCCTTCTCCTCCAAGGAGGGAAAAGACTACTACGGAGCGATGGTCTGCGCATCGAACATGGCCTTCACCAACAGGCAGGTGATCGTCCAGAAGGTCAGGGAGGCCTTCTCCCAGGTCTTCCACAGGGACGCCGAGGCCCTCGACATGCATCTAATCTACGACGTCTGCCACAACGTGGCGAAGGTCGAAAAGCACTCCTACAACGGGGTCAAGGCCGAGCTACTCGTCCACAGAAAAGGGGCAACGCGAAGCTTCGGGCCCGGTCATCCCGACATACCGGCTCCCTACAGGGCGGTTGGACAGCCGGTCATCATAGGGGGTTCGATGGAGACAGGTTCCTATCTGCTCGTCGGGACCTCGAAGGCGATGGAGGACACCTTCGGTTCCACGGCCCATGGATCGGGACGGACGATGTCGAGGACGGCTGCTAAGCGCGAGGTGAGGGGAGCTGAGCTCCAGAAGAAGATGCTCGAAAGGGGAATTTACGTGAAGTCGGCCACGATGGACGGCCTCGCAGAAGAGGCGGGCATGGCATACAAGGACATCTCGGAGGTGGTAGAGACAATGGACCGGGCTGGAATCTCCAAGAAGGTAGTGGCCCTGAGACCCGTGGGCAACATCAAAGGATAATCCGTGACCGTGAAGCGCGTGACCGTAGAAAAGGAGAGCTGACACATCCCGTCCTATACAGAGCCGAATACGTAGACGACGAACCAACTCAACAAGATCGTTAACGGATTACCTTAAGATATCAGAGATGGTTCCTGACGAGAATATGAAGCGAAACCAATTAGCCGCTTGCATCCTGACCGTGGTGACCTTCATATTATTCTTCCTGGCACCAATCGTGCCCATCGGTGGAAGCTACTCCCAGACTTACCCAGGTTGCTCCTTCATCGACTGCCCGGCACCCCTCAAGGTCTTGTCGCATTGGAGCGCAGTAGCCTCGCTTTCGTATCATTTCTTGGGGTGCGGAGTGCTCTATGACTCTGAACTTCACAACGTACTGAATCAAACTACAAATCTCGGCCTTGGAGGATTGACTCCGTTCCAGAACATTTCTACGCCTGTTCAATGGTATTGTGGGCCGATTTACGGAAGTCACTGACCCATTTCTCGACACGCATCGCCTTCGGTGCAGAAAACAGAATCTGCCTGACGCACCAGAACCATGACGGTTATCTTGAGCTAGGCACAACCAACCCGACTCAGGGAACTGCCGTTGGCTAGTAAGCAGAGAACTTCCTGTCACGGCACTCCGAGAATGGAGAGTACTCAGACAAGGAGTTAATATTGCGTTACGCAAAGCAATTCTTGATGGATTCATCCGCCCAAGATCATTATGAGCGATTCATGGGCGTCGCCATCAAAGAAGCTGAACTCTCTCTTCAGGAAGGGAACAAGGGGTTCGGAGCCGTACTTGTGAGGAGCGGGACAATCTTCGCAAGAACTCATGATTCCGAGGTCACAGAATCCGATCCAACCGCTCACGCCGAAATGAAGCTAATAAGAGAAGCCTGCAGGAAGTTGGGTAGGAATGATCTGGGCGACTGTGTGATTGTCTCAACCCATGAACCGTGCCCCATGTGCACGGGCGCTATGGTCTGGGCGAGAGTCTCCGAAATCATCTATGGCACCTCAATAGCAACATCAAAGAAACAAGGTCGAACGATGATTGACCTAAGTTGCGAAGAAATCGTGAACAGGTCGCCCTGGCAGCCGAAAACAAAGGGCGGCGTACTCGAAGAGCAGTGCTCCAAGCTGTATGACGATGCAACAAGGAAGCTAATACGGCAGTTCAGGATAGGAGGAAGGGAAGCCTGGAGTAAGGCAGGGCAGGAACTCTTGGAACAGAGAATCATCTGGTTCGAGAGCAGGAAGGAGTCGATTCTTGCTGAGCTTCAGGGTACCGTAGTCGAAAGGGCCTATCAGTTGATTTTGATGAAGTTGGGGATGAGCGAAAGAGACGCCCCAGTAGTCGAGAAATCGAACGGAAGAATAGTCCTTCACTCTATCAACCCTTGTCCTGCACTCCAAGCATGCGTCATCTTGGGACTGGACACGCGAGAAGTGTGCGCTTTGCACACTGAAAAGGCCACGGACGAGCTAATCAAAAGAATTGATCCTAATCTGAGATTCACGAGGAACTACGAAAAGGTAAGACCTCACGCTGCCTATTGCGAAGAAATCATATCTTTGGAGAAGCAAACCAAGGGTTAGAGAGTTACAGAGTCCTTAGCGGATTATCTTAAAATAGGAAGAAAGGGAACAGAGAATCAAGAAGAACCTCAAGGCTTAACAGCATCTCTCCCCATTCTCGTGGCATTATTGGCTCTGCCTTTCAATCCGAACATTGCCCAAGGTAGAATGCCCAATTGAGCCAGATAACCGTGGGAACAGAACCCTCGGCAGATACAGTGCAGCCTATCGGTCGATCGAAGAGAACCTACTTCATCGTCATCACCTTGCTTGGATTGGCAATGGGCGCGTTCCCAGGTCTTTTCTCACTCGAATTCCAACTGCATGTAATCAATTACTACATCAACCAAGATCCCGCTTCGATTCAGGTCCTAATTCCGGTAATGGATTTCGCGATATTCCTGATTTCTCCCTGCTTGTTCTTTGTGCTCTTTTGCCTCTTTGGAAAGAGGACGGCACAGCACTTCAGAGAGAATCACTTGGAGGTGGTTCCGTTTCTATTCCTCGGTTCTGCTCTCGGTTCTGGCCTTTACTTTGTTGTGCAGGCATTTGTTGGCTGGGGAGTTCCAATTATCTGGTCAATCGTATATGAAATCATGTATATCGGATTCTGGGGGGTCTTTGTCGGCTTCACTGCATTGGCGCTTTCTCATTTCAGGGTTGGGAGTCTGCCGACCGCTCCCGAACAGAGTCTGCCTGTCTAGCCGTGTAGAAGAGTCAACAGAATCCATTACGGATTGTCTTAAGATAGTAGCAAGAAGCAAGCACGCTAGCATGAACACTGACTACGTAATCTATATCGCAACCAAACATGGAAGCTCATGGAGATACGTCAAAGAGGACGACGGATGGACACAAACCGCCCCGACAGGTCTCGTCCGTCGGCTCAGCGCAGAGCAGATGTTGTCGCATCTCTTGCCCCCGCTCTCAGGCGACCAGTCCAACCTTAGCGTCAGAGTGGAACGAAGAGCACGGAAGGAATGATGGGGGCTCAAGGACTTCCAAGAACAATACTATCTCAATCCGCGGATCAGGTCATGAGTCCTCAGGTGAATCTGGTACCTTCCCTCGTCAGGGAGGATTAGGCCGCAAGCGGGGCACTGGTAGGCGCCGGGAGGCACGCGATAGTGTGTCCGGGTACTCTCGGCCGCTAGTGGGTCAGGCGAGTGAACTATGACCTTGTCTTCCTGTCTCTCAACGCTATAGAGGTCGGCGTCCTTTCTCTTAGAAACGAACTTCTCCACGAGATGCACCAACTGTGCAACGTCCAGTTTCGGTCCCGATATCCGGTCGATGACGACACTGTTGCCCTTCACCAAGGCGAGACTCTTACCCTGCAACTCGTCCGAGATTGTCGCCGCCAAAGCCAGCTGTTCTTCCTGGGTCAGTTCGGAACAATCGATCTCGACCATTACGTAGTACTAACTGGGGCAGACAGTCCCAGATAACCCTGCTGCTGACCGTCAAAAAAACTGCAGCAGAGTCCTTGGCGGAGATTCTTGAAGAGAAGGGCGAAGACTAGGCAGGATTCTTTAGCCAGCACATTCCTTGTGATAGCTCTTCTTCATCAAGAAACCCTTCTTCACTTCTTGCCCGGCAGGGATCTCCTTGCCGCATTTTGCGCAGTTCATACTTTAGGGCGTCCATTCGGACGTTTTAAAGATGTCAATCCGTGTGTTACGACGCTTAACAGAGGCAGAATCCTGAGCAGTGTCCGGAAGATTCGACTGAACCCTGACGGATTATCCTAAGACACCCTCAAGCTTGGAAAGACAAACAGAGAACACAGAAGAACCTTAAAGGATAGACTCTTCTCTCAGTAGTGATTGAAGGAGCAGATCGCCTCTCTCCTGATAGTGGCTGCACTGATAGTAGGCGTAGGAATTGGTTACTTCGGGAATACCGCCACTTCTAGAATGACGACCGAGACGGTCATCAAGACATACACCATGACCACCACTCTCCCAGAAGAGTCGGGCGTCGAGCGGTGCACAGTGACCCAGTACGCAGTCTGGATGTATGGTCAAACCCAGAGCAGCTCGACGAGTTATGGGCTTAGAACAGTCGGCAACAGCTTCCTACCGTACGAGACTACGACCTCGCCAGAACAGACCGTCGGGTTTGTGACCTCCACCGATACTACTTATACGGGCACCCTGACGGGAGCGATCGCCCTCTGGAACAGCACCACCTGCACATTCATTTCGGGATAGTCACCGCAGGATTATCGCCATTCCGCGCGAGAGTCTATGAGTGAGAACTGTACAAGAGACTTTACAGAACTCTTAACGGATTATCCTAAAGTAGCGGACCCAATCTAGCGTTGATATGACCGTTAAGGGCGACGCAACCTTAACGGACCATCAAATGCTAGCCGATGTATCCTGGCCTGGCCTCGCGCCCGTGCGAGGGAATCGTCTCCCGTGACTGCTCCGACATCGCTTGGAGCTGGCTGATCACCTTCTGAGTCTCTTCTGCTTTCTCCTTCAGTTTCGAAGTATCGATCGAGAACCCTACGGCTGTGGACAGGACCTCGAGCACAGACTTCGAAGCTCCGGCGTCGACAACGAATCCAGAAGTCTCGCCCAGGAGGCACGCACCCTCGAGCCCGCGGAGAGCTGCCATCCCGATCAACAAACCGTTCATCCCGCTGATTCCGCCGTCCTTCATCAGAGTGACCCCGACCTTGGAGATTGAGTCCAGCATCGCCTTGGATGTGGCCGCGCCGTAGACCTTAGGGGACGCCGAGAAAGACCCAGTAATGTAGGCCGCGAGGGCGTAGATCCTCTTCACCCCGCATCTCTTTGCCATCATTATCACCGCGTCTGAGAGTTCGTACTCGCCATCTGAGGTCGTAGGCTGGGCATCGGCGGTGAACACGAATAGGCTCTTGCCCTTCGCCACCTGACCGAAGTAGAGCTCTCCCTTTGCCTCCTCGACGGTGCCGTCAGCCTTGACGTTGACCTGGGGAGGAAAGCTCTCACTCGTGTACTCGGCGGCCCTCTTCAGCTTGAAGGTGCTTACCAGATGGTCAGCGGCCAATTTTCCGACATACCCACTCCCAGGGAGTCCGCAGATCAAGACAGGGTTGGTCGCCTTTGGCACGCGAAAGACTTTCTCCCTGATTCCTCCCTTCTCGACCCCGGCTGTCATTATTCGCCCTCCTTCCTGCTCAGCTTCTCGCTGAGGTCCACTAGCTTTCCTCTGTCCTGTACTCTGATTGAGGTCTTGAGCCTGAAACGCAGTCCGAGCTGCCTGAATATCGAATAGAGTTCGCCCCCCGAAACACGCTCCGTCAAACGTCCTTCCCGTATCATGCCGGCCAGCTCCTTTACCATTGCTTCTGTCTGCTTCGGGTAGAACCCGTACGCGGCCCCGAGGACCTCCTCCCCTCTGTCGTAGAGCATCTCTTCGACTAACTCCCTGTCGGTTTTTTCTTTCTTCGCAGGCGCGGCAGTGGCTTTCAGACGCCTCTTCAGTGCCTCGAGCTTCCTCTGCTCGAGCAGCTTGATCTCCGCGTCATCTTCCAAGGTCTTCGCTGCCACCGAAGTCGGCGCACATAAAACGATTGCTCAGCGATGCCCGGACATCCCCAGGGCGACGGCGATGAGAAGGAGGGCACCTCCTACCAGGGTCGGCAGCCCAAAGCTTTCCTTCAGCACCAGGGCTCCCCCCGCAGCGCTGACTATGGGGACGAGGTAGAGCTGCACGCCCAGCTTCGAAACGGCCTGCCTGTTGACTAGAGTGAAGAAGATCAAGTTCGCCACAACCGTGCTGAGAATCGCAAGGTAGAGGACCGACGCCCAACCAACCTCGGAGAGGCCCTGGGCCTGCTCGATTAGGTTCGGAGAGGACAAGGGGAGAAGGATCGCTGTCCCGAGGAAGGTAGTCCAGGCGGCGACAGGGAAGGGGCCGTACTTCCCAACCAGTGGTTTCGAAGCGACTGTGTAAGTCCCGCTGGCAAGCGCGGCCACGACTACTAGCGCCGGGCCAACACCTGCACTTACGGAGAGGTCCGGACTGGAGATCAGCACTGCCCCTGAGATCGCCAGAACGAGGGCAAGACCGAGCCTCCGGTGAATCTTCTCGTGAAGGACCATCCCTGAAAGAAGGACTGTGGTCAGCGGGGACAGCGATATCAGCAGCCCGGCGAGGGATGCGTTTACGGTCTTCTCGGCCGCGTTAAGCGAAAGGTGGTAGATGTCGACGCTAGTGAGCGCGACGACAAGCAACCTCGGGAAGTCTTTCCTCTCGAACTTGGTCTTGGGCTTGGCCAACACGGGATAAAGAACTAGGAACACAGCAGCGACGATGAACCACCTGAGCAGGGTGAGGCTGATTGAGCTCAGCTCGAGGTCTGCCCTTTTGATCGCAACGAAGGCCATGCCCCAGATGACGCTCAAGACGACGATCAGGGTGTAGCCCCTGAGGTTGACCAATCGAGGTCCCCCCGAGAGACTCACGCTTTAAGGAGGGGGGAGGACAGCAGGAAAGACCCAATCCTCGATGGTTACATTCTGCTAGAATTCAGATCAGACGGCTGACCTATGGCTGAGTGATTTTTATTGCCTGAGTCGGGCAGGAGGTCTCGCAAGCCATGCAGAAGATGCAGTCATTCTCCCTGATAGGCTCGCACTTGTCTGTTCTGTACTCGTTCCATTCTGGCGTCCCCTTCTCGAGTACCTTGTCCTTCCCCGTTCCCGCCTGACCTGGAGTCAGGATCCACTCGAAGACGAAGACCGGGCAGACGTCCATGCATACGCCGTCGGCTACGCACGATTCCCAGTCGACCGCGACCTGTGACCCATGTATCCCGTGCTTGGTAGGATACGGCTTGCCCTCGCCATCCATCCTCGAGAGGCCTGCGGCTCGGACTTTGTGCCCGTTGTGTTCTCCGGTGATCGGGAACTGGTCAGACTTCGAAAGGAAGTTCGGATCTATCGGAGCTGATTTGTAACCTGGATCTCTCGTCATTTTGGATAGAGGCCGTTTCTGAGAGGGGATTATAAGTCTACTCGCGCTGTTCGAGGATCTCGAAGGTTCCGTCGCCGTGCAGCTTGTAGACGGTTATCGGCTTGAAGGTGAAGATGCCCACTTCGACGACGCCAGGGACCGCCTTCAGCCTGACCTCGATGGTCTTCGGGTCCTCGACCGGTTCGAGCATTGTATCGAGAATCAGGTTCCCGTTCTCGGTGAAGTACGGATATCCTTTCGGCAGAAGCCTTTCTTCAGGGACGCCACCAAGCATCGAGAGCTTCACCTTCGCGCTCTCCCTGGCCAAGGGGACCACTTCGACAGGCACCCTGACTCCCTTCTCACAGAGGCGCCTTGAGAACTTCTCCTCTGACGCGATTATGGCGACCTCCTTCGCGCTGCTCATGATCACTTTCTCCCTGAGGAGGGCTCCTCCACCCCCCTTGACAAGATTCAGGCCCGCGTCGATTTGGTCCGCCCCATCGATTACGAGGTCCACCGACCCCGTGAAAGGCGTGAGATTGATTCCGTTCCTTGAGGCGACTATCTCGATCTGGGTTGACGTGGGGACCCCGGTAATACGCTTCGACTTCGCCATGATCAAGGGCGACAGCTCCTCAATCAGCGCGGCGACTGTCGAACCGCTTCCTAGGCCGAGCGTCGTCCCGATCCCTACCTTCCTTGAGAGGTCCTGGGCTACTCCTTCCAGAGCCTGTTTGTATTTGTCCATCAATCTTCCTGCTGCTTCTTCTCGATGTCGATCTGTTCTAGCCGCGTCAGGGCCTCCATCACTTCGTCCCTGATCTCCTTGACTCTCCTTTCGGACTCGGACATCTCGGGCTTGGCCCTCTTCTCGACGGCCCTCTCCAGGTCCGTGCCGCGGTCGACCTTTGGAGCCCCTTCCTTCTTCAGGATCTCGGGCGCGACGACTCCTAACCTCTGCTTCGCAGCATCGAGCCTTCCTTCGATATTCTGGATTTTTTGTTCGAACAGCGTGACCAGCTCGTTCCTCAGGCTCTCAAGTTCCCCGACTTCGACCACAAGCTCGACGTCCTTCAGCTTCGCCTGAAGGTCTTTGATTTGCTCGCTGTATCGCTTCGAAATCATTTCTCTCTCTTCCTTCGTGATTCTACCCTCGTTTTCTGCCTCGTAGAGCTTCATCAGAGCGGACGAAAGGAGGTCTCGCTCGACCATGATCGTCCTCATCTCTCTCCTAGAATGGTCGAGGTCAGAGGAAGAAACCATCGAAGTCGTCATGTTGCCGCCTGCATCCCGGGACACCGCGACCACTTTCTCAGACTTCGGTCGTGAGTAGAATACGAAGTATGTGACCACGGCACCGAGACCGAGCCCCACTGCACCGGCGACCACAGTGATCACGGCAGTGATCAAGTCGACCATGGAAACGATTCCTTGTCCGTCCTGCGGGCGCTTTGGTATTAAAGGTAGACTTGAACTGAATTCCACGAGTACCAGAAGCCAGCACTAGTCTTCCGAGATGTTCGAGTTGGCGCAGGCGAGTCGGCGACCGGAGTGACCTTCCCGGCTATCAGAATAGCGGAGTTGGGGGTCTTCTTAGCTAGGCGGAGGAGAGATCATTATGATGTTGTCTCCCCTGACGATCAGCGTTCCCAAGGAGTTTGACGCACCATCTTCTGCGACCTCTTCTGCCCTCTCGAGCGAGAGGTTCATGTGCTGGTCGAAGCCCTGCAGCGAGCCTCTGATCACCTTTCCTCCTTTCAGCTTGATGAGAACGACCTTTCCAACGCTCTCATCGAGCGTCTTCACCGCCATATCTACTGACAATTACGTGTCCTTGTTCCCGCCTTCGGATGGATTTATTTAAGCAATGGGATTTGCGTCGTTGAATGAAGAAGTGGGTCCTGTCCAGGCGGGATTCCGCTGAGATGGTCCACAGAATCGAGTCCTCGCTCGGCAAGGCCCTGAACCTACCCAAGTCGGCGCAAGCAGAGTGCGCGGAGCCTGAAGAGGGTGTCGTGTTCGTGAACCTTGATATTCTCACCTTCGTGAAGACAGAGGACAGGTTCGTCCCCTTCCTCGGGTCTCCCAAGGTCCTGGAGCTGTTCCCTTCGGCCGTGGTCGATGATGGCGCAATCAGGTTCCTCCTGAATGGGGCGGACATCATGCGGCCTGGGATTAGGAAGTTCGACGATTGGGGCTCCCCGGGAGCCATCGTCGTGGTGAAGGAGGAGAAGAAGGGGAGGGCGATTGCGATTGGCCTATCCACTGTCTCTGGTTCTGAAGCATCTGCGATGACCAAAGGCAGCTGCCTGAAGAACCTCCACTACATCGGCGACAGGTACTGGAATCTCCACAAGATGGTATGAGTCTGGAAGGGCATGCTGCCATACCGGGTGCGGTCGCTGACCGTAAGTAGTTTCGGCACACCCTCCCCTTATATGCTGAGCACGAATTCCGCACTTTCTGAAGAATACTGTACAAGTTGGTCTAACAAATTCGCGGTGTTGATAGAATTGTGAGACCGGGCACGCTTAATAATAGGTTTCGGGTCAAAGGAGAAACAAGTTATCAATGTCAGGCGTTGTGGAAGAGAGAAGGCTGGAGGGCAAGAGCAAGGAGATACTGCTGAAGGCGCTTGCCCTTAGAAGCATTGAGGATATCCCCAAGATTCAGGAGGACGTGAAGAACAAAACGATAGTGATACTGAAGGTCACCCCACTTGCCCAGAAGAGCTTGGAAGAGCTGAAATCCTCGGTCGAGCAGCTCTACGAGTTCGCCACCTCTGTTGGCGGCGACATCGCGAGGCTTGGAGACGAGAGAGTGGTGATTACACCACCGGGTGTCCGAATCTGGCGCGGTCTGCAGTAGCAGAAAGCGAACCGACCCATCACTCGAGTTCGATATCCCTCTTGTCTGTCGGGTATCCATGACCCTAACCTGCTTCAACTATTCAGAAAGGATGGGTCCGTGGGCCGCGTCACCGACTCATGCTGGGTCAGATTCACGCCCCACCGCAATTGCTGCCGGCCAGTCCGTGAGCTTCGCTAGTCGGATAGGAAGACTTCGTCGGTAGCTGTTTATTGTCGTTGCTCTGCCTACATCCGGGCCTTGTCTTCCAGAGCCATGAGATGCCCACCAAAGCCGATTGCCCACAGGAGGGCCGGGTAGACGATCATCCTTTCCATTCCGCCTGGCCCTAGGCCCAAGTAGATGTCGCCGACGAAGAGGATTAGTGCGATGAGCGTCATCACGCCAAGAATGGCTGAGAAGTATGCCATGGGTCTCTTCTGGAACCTGTAGGTCGCGATTGCTGATAGCCCCGCAAAGAGGAAGACAATGAGCGAGAAGATACTGTGCCAGATTCCCGTCGTTTCAGGGAACAAGCCCACTCCCAGCGCACCGATGCCTGTCAGGGCGACGAGGACGGTGGCAGGCATCCATTTGAAGGCCTGGTGCAAGAAGTACGCGCCCAGGAGTATGAGGAGGCCCATAAGTGCGATGGATGAATCGAAGAGCAGCGCTGACGGCGGAATGTAGCAGGTGCCGCTGCTCGGGCAGGTCGCGCCCAGGTCGCTCACGTAATTTGCGGAAACGCTGTAGGCGTACCCGTGTAGGTACCCGTAGCTGTTTGTGCCATTGGCAGAGTAGGCTATTTCTGAGACGATTAGCAGGACTCCGAATTGAATGGCTCCGACGAAGATAGCAACGCCAGATTTCGCGGCGTCTGATAGAACCATCGCCTTTCGTCATGTGCACTTGCGCTAAAAACCTGAGCCATGCCCGCACGCTCTGCACACGCCACACCAAGAACTCGGGGGGCTGACGAGGGGTTGTGATCGTGATGTGGACGATGCGACGATACGCTTAAGGAACATTCTTCCTATCTGACGAGGGACTTGCAGAAGGAGCGCCCGTGGACGAGACTCCAGGTCCAGGAACTGATGCGTGCAGGCGTCGTGGAGGGTTCCCCCGAGAAGAAACCGCTCTACGCCGTTGTTACGGAATCCGCGAAGAAGTATCCAAAGAACGTCTGCATCCACTATCAGGGAAGGAACTTCACATACTCGGAGCTGGATGACCTCTCTTCGAGGTTCGCGTCGGCGCTCCTTTCTCTTGGAGTGAAGCGCGGAGGCAGGGTGGCGGTCTTCTTGCCCAACACGCCCCAGTTCGTCTTCGCCTTCTTCGGGGTCCTAAAAGCGGGAGCCATCGTGGTGAACAACAATCCCCTCTACAAGGAAAGGGAACTCGAACACCAGATCAACGATTCTGGCGCGGAGATCATCGTAGCACCGAAGGACATTGTCAAGGGAAACGACCTGTATGCAAGCCTTGAACGCTGCAGGGAGAGAACCTGTCTGCGGCAGGTCATCACAACTAGCGTCACGGATTACCTTCCCGGCCTGAAGCGCAGCCTTTCTGGGCTGGCAGGCATACGGAGGGTGAGTCGGGCAAACACCCTGGACTTCGTTACGATGCTGAGGTCAAACGCTCCCATGACGACGTTCGCCGACGTCGACCCGCTGGAGGATGTCGCCGTGCTTCAGTACACCGGAGGAACCACGGGAGTCTCAAAGGGTGCAATGCTGACTCATTACAACCTCTACTCGAACGCAGCCCGCACCGCCAACTATCTGCCGCTGACCACCAAGGACGTGTCGCTGACGGTGTTGCCTCTCTTCCACATCTATGGGCTCACAACGGCCATGAACGCTCCCTTCTTTGCCTCCTCACAGATAGTCCTCCTTCCCAGCTTCCACGTCAAAGAAGTGATGAAGACCATCCAGCAGAGGAAGGTCACCGCCTTCTGCGGCGTGCCAACCATGTACATCGCCATCAACAACAGCCCCACGGCCAAGGACTTCGATCTCAGGTCCGTGAGGGTGTGCGTGTCGGGAGGTTCTGCCCTCCCCGTAGCAGTGCGCAAGAGGTTCATCGAGCTGACGGGGGGGAACCTCGTCGAAGGCTACGGATTGTCCGAAACCAGCCCGATAACCCACGTTAATCCACTGACGGAGGGGGGCGTCAAAAATGGTTCGATGGGGATTCCATACGCGGAGACCGATGCCATGATCGTGGACCTCGACGACCCCTACAAGGCCCTCCCCACAGGTTCGGTGGGGGAGCTCGCGGTGAAAGGCCCTCAGGTGATGAAGGGATACTGGAACAACGAGGCGGAGACTGCCGAAGTCATCCACGACGGGTGGTTCCTGACGGGAGACATAGCAAAGATGGACGACGATGGCTACTTCTACATCGTAGACAGAAAGAAGGACATGGTGGACGTCGGAGGGTTCAAGGTGTATCCCAGGGACGTGGAGGAAGTCCTCTTCGAGCATCCGGGAATCAAAGAGGCCTCGGTCATCGGCATTCCGGACGAGTTCAGAGGCGAGGCGGTCAAAGCCTTCGTGGTCAGGAGGAATGAAGCCGGCTCCCTGACGGAGAAGGACGTCATAGACTTCTGCGCCGCCAGGCTAATCAAGTACAAGGTGCCCAAGAAGGTGGAGTTCGTCCCGGAGCTCCCGAAGACTCTGATCGGCAAGGTCCTCCGCAGGAAGCTCAAGGAGACTTCCGCTCAAGAGCCATAGAGAAGCCTACCGGGAAGTGTGGAATCAGGGTCCAAGGAGAGAAGGAATGGTTTACTCTGATTCAGAACGCTTGCAATCCCACAGGAGGCGTAAATGATCCGTATGGTTCATATCAACAAGCCGAATGAAGCGCAGAACCGTCGCCTCCCTGATAGTTCTATTGGGCGTAGCGATAGCGGTGTTTGCGTTTGCTCCAGTCGTCTATTCTCCCACTTGGGTCATCTCTTGCTCCCGTAGCATCCTCGACCTTGGGCCCGTCACACCTTGCAGGATAACAGGGTCGATTCCGGCCTACGAGCCCCCCAGTTGCGCCTTGCTTGGAATCGGTGCAGCCTATGACAAGATCACGACGGTCGGCCCTCGCATGGTCTCCAGTGGAGAAGGGATATCCGACCTCCAGCACGGCAAGGTCTACCCTGCTGGAGATGCCATCCAGATAAAGGAGGAACAGCAAGTTGTACAGTGGTCGTATTACGTCGGTTGTCCTCTCAAACAAGCTAACATGACTTAGCCCTTAGTATCCGACGGGAAGGAACAGTGAAAGAGGACGAGAGAATCGGCCGATAAGGTAACAGAACCCGGAGTCCTTCACAGGAATCCGGCTTTGGAATCGAAGACCTGTTCGGACAGCCTCTCCATGTCTTTCGTGCCCCTGAAGAGGATGGAGAGTGCCATCGCATCTCTATAGAACTTCTCGACGCCGAAGTCCTCGAAGTATCCGTATCCGCCGTGGACCTGAAGCGCCTGATTCGTCGCGTTCCTGGCCAGAGCCGCGGCCTTTACCCTGGCCATAGTCTTCCAGGCGGCGGCGCGATGCTCTCCGTAGGCGAAGTCCCGAATCATCTCCTCCTCCGCCCTGAGATGCGAGAGGCCGAACGCAACGGGCTGGTAGTCCTTGAGCGGGTGCTCAAAGGTGATCCTGGCCTTCGAGTATTCCACGGCCTTGGCGAGCGCCCCGGCGGCGATGCCTAACGAGACGGCCGCGACTTCGAGGTCCATTTCGTCGACGGCGGCTTCGATCAGCTTGGAGCCGTTCTCCGAAAGCTTCTCGAAGTCAGTCGAGTCGATGGTGAGCGAGGAGAAGCCCAGTCCTCGGAGTCCCAGGCGGAGGTGCTCTTCTGCGGGCCTGAACCCGGCTCTTACCAGTAGGAGATTGTTCTGGGGGCCATTCGCCGCGACGATGATTGCGTCCGCGCTCGAGTTGAGAATGTAGTCCACCCTGCCCCGCGCGCGGCCTCCCTCGATCGCCACACCCGAGGCTCCGCCGTGCCCCTCCAGCGGGCCGCAGTGGTCGACTGCGACGTTTGTCTTGGCTGACGCCACGTCTCGGAGTATTTCCCTGCTCTTCTCTGACGCCATGACGAGAGGGAGGAAGAGCGAGTTCGCGATGAGCACCCTTACGGCGGCCGACGGCGAGATCCGTGCCAGCTCTTCTAGCACAATCATGTAGCCCCTCTCGTCCAGGCCTGTCCCTCCGTATTCGGTCGGGATTCTCGCTCCCATGAAACCCTGCGACGCCATGCTCCTCGCCGTCTCGGGGCTCAGCCCTTGCTGCTCTATCTTGACCGCGATGCTGTCTATGTTCTTCTGGGCGAACTCCCTGACGCTGCTCCGAAGCAGCTGGTACTCTTCGGCCATCAAGTCGGGCCACCGTTCTTTTCGGCCTTCGCCTTCGTCCTTTCTCTCCCGATCGTCCTTGAGATGATCAGCTTCTCCACCTCGCTGGTCCCCTCCCAGATCTCCATGATCTTCGCGTCTCTGAATGATCTCTCGAGGTCTCCCGCCAGGCCTTCGACCCCGGTCAACTCCAGTGCCTTCTCGGTGACGTAGACGGCGGTCTCTGCGGCGTAGGCCTTCGCCATACTCGTCAGCTTCGGGTCGGGGTTGAACTTGAAAAGGCGCGAAGCCGCTTCGTAGGTCAGCAGACGCGCCGCCTCGATCCTCGTGGCCATCTCTCCCAGGGTCACGAGAACGTGCTCCTTCTCGGTCTCGATGCTTCCAGTTCCCTTCCACTCGATGATCTCCAGGGTCCGGTCCAGCGCGCCCTGGGCTATGCCCACGGCCTGCACGGCTACGTAGATTCTGCTGATGTTGAAGAAGGTCATGATGTAGTAGAAGCCCTTGCCCTCCTCCCCCAGCAGGTTCTTGGCCGGGACCTCTACGTTGTCGAAGACTATCTCTGCGGTGTTCGTCGCGCGCACCCCCAGCTTGCCGCTCAGCTTGTTCCTTGAAACCCCCTTCGAATGCATGTCGACGATGAACACGCTCAGGCCGTGGTGCCTCTTCCCGTCCGGTTGCGCGGTGCGCGTCAGGACCACTAGGAAGTCGGCGAGCTGGCCGTTTGTGATGAACATCTTCGACCCGTTGAGGATGTACTTGTCACCGGACTTCGTCGCCGTGGTCTTAATACCCGCGACGTCGCTCCCCGCCGCCGCTTCGGTGACCGCGAGGCCCATTATCGCCTGCCCGCTGTTTAGAGGCGTGAGGTACCGTTGCCTTTGCTCTTCAGTGCCGAAGAGCATGATCAGCTCCATTCCGAATAGCGTGGCGATGGAGGCTATCCCAGTCCCGGCGTCGACCCGGCAGAACTCTTCCATCGTGACCAGGATCTTCCAGGGGTCGGAGTAGTCGAGCATCCCACTCGCAAAGGCCTTCTTCCTCAGGTCGTCGGGATATTTCTCGTCGAGGTCGTATTTTCGCGCCAACTCGGGGGTCATTTCCCTGAGCGCGAATTCCCTCGCCTTCTTCCGAGCGTCCATCAGCGTCTCTGGCAGCTCGAACTCCATCTCGGTCCGCGTCCTTCTGTCTCGGCCCTCTTACTTAGTGCTTGCTCCCTCTTCCCTCGCACGGATGATTGTGTTGGGACCTGAGCTCGATCAGGCTCTCTGCAACAGCGTCGAGAAGCCTTGCCCGCCCCCGACGCAGAGAGTGGCCACACCATACTCCTTGCCCGACTGCCGCAGCTGCCTAGCCAGAGTCCCGAGCACGCGGGCCCCCGACGCGCCCAGAGGATGCCCTATGGCTACCGCGCCCCCGTGGACATTCACGCGGCTCGGGTCGAGCCGAAGCTCCTTGATGGCGTAGAGAGGCACCACGGCGAAGGCCTCGTTGATCTCCCACAGGTCCACGTCATCGACACCGAGGCCCGCGTTCGCGATGGCCTTTCTGGAGGCCGGAACCGGCCCCTTGCCCATCACACTCGGGTCGACGCCCGCCCAGCCAAAGGAGCGAATCTTCGCCAGCGGCTTCAGGCCGCTCTCCCTGACCTTGTCGCCTGACATGAGGAGCACCATCGAGGCTCCCGCGCTTAGGGGAGACGAGTTGCCGGCCGTAAGGGCTCCTCCCTCCTTGAACGCTGGAGGAAGTTTCCGCAGCTGCTCGATGCTGGTCTCTCTTCTTATGTTCAGGTCCCCATCGATGACCCTCTCCTGGCCGCCCACCTCGACCTTCATCTCCATCAGCTCCCCCTTGAACCAGCCCTCGTCCAGGGACCTCGACGCCTTCGCGTGGGACCCCACAGCGAAGAGGTCCATCTCCTCTCTTGTGATTCCGCTCTCCTCGGCGAGTTTCTCGGCAGTAAGACCCATGACGTACCCCGTACCCATCTGATACTTCGCATACTCAGGGCTGGCGAGCAGCTTCATGCTGGGGGTAACCTGCGGATTGTTGCTCATCGGGACGTGGGTCATGTGTTCCATGCCTCCAGCGAGAACGACCTCCGAGTTTCCCGTCATGATCTCCATGGCCCCCAGTGCCGCACCGTTCATCGATGAGGCGCAGGCTCTGTCCATCGCCACGCCTGGCACCGTGACCGGCAGCCCCGCTAGGAGCACCGGGTGCCTCCCGCCGTAGAGCCAGTTCTCGCCGACCTGGAAGGCGCACCCCGTGATGACGTCGCCGATCTCCTCCGGGTTAACCGCGTCCCTTTCTATTAGCTTCCTGATGAGGAGTCCCAGGGCCTGGTCCATCCGCAGAGAGTTGTAGACGTCCTTCTCGGGCTCGCTGGGTTTGGACTTCGAGAAGGGGGTCCTCAGGTAGTCTACTACGTAGACCTCGCGCAGGGCGCCAGCCTGGCCTTTCATCTACTTCCCCTTGTACTCCGGTTTCCTCTTTCCAAGGAAAGCCGAGATGCCCTCCTTCAGGTCCTCGGTCCCGAACAGGACTCCGTAGGACAGCGCCTCCATCTCGAGGCCTACGTCAGACGGCACCTCGGTTCCCTTGTTGAGCAGCCTCTTCGCCAGCGTCACGGCGACGGGGGCGAGGGCCGACGCGAGCTCCCTGCTGTACTGAAGCGAATACTCGTCGGGGTCGCCGGCGGGGACGAGCCTGTTCACGAGGCCGAGCTCGTAGGCTTGCTTCCCGCTTATCCTCTCTCCGGTCAGGACCAGGGCGGACGCCCGGGAGAGCCCGATCAGTCTCGCCATTTTCTGGGTCCCGGACCAGCCCGGCACCAGCCCCAGGGTCACCTCTGGCAGTCCCAGCTTGGCGTCCTCCGTCGCCAACCTGAGGTCGCACGACATCGCCAACTCGAGACCACCTCCCAGCGCGTATCCCTTGATGACGGCAACCGTCAGCTTGGGGAATTCGGAGATCCTCTTGAAAATCCTCTCGCCCTTCCTCGAGAACTCGACGAACGCGGCGGAGCTGTTGAAGAACTGGGAGAGGTCGGCGCCCGCCGAGAACACGCCCCCGGTCCCGGTCAGGACGACCACAGTGACCTCGTTGTCGTTCCAGAGCTCGGTAAGGATCCGGTCGAGCCCGTCCAGGACCTCGGCGTTGATGGTGTTCTGCTTCGGCCGGTTGATGACTATCTTGGCCACTCTGCCGCCCAGCTTCTCCACGAAGATGGGCCTGGCCCCGCCCCGTTCCTTTTCCGGCTTGACTCCTTGTGGACCCACAGGCTCGGCCCAACTTGGTTTGCTCTCGATGACCTCCAACATCTTCCCCTCGAGTATGGACTTCGCTGGGGCGAAGACTTTGCATTCGAACCTCGCCGCGAGTTCCTCGAGCTTCGACTTCACTTCGGAGTTGCTAAGCCCCTTCGCAACCGAGATGGGGCCGAACGGCCTCCCCATTCCGAGACAGACTCCTTTCTCTATGTCCTCGGGGCGGGCCACTCCCTCTTCGATCAGCTTTATCGCCTCGTTGATCTCTATGCTGAAGATGTCTAGGACCGAGACCTTGTCGGTCGGGGGAGCCTTCGGGATGCTCGCCTTGCCGGTCGACCAATCGTAGAAGCCCTTCCCGGTCTTCTTGCCGAGCAGGTTCGCTTCTACCATTCTTTCGAAGGTCAACCCCTTGCCGTATTCTGGTGACAGGGTCTTCGAGAAGTAGGAGAGAGAGGCCCCCGCGATATCGACGCCGACGAAGTCCAGAAGTTCGTAGGGCCCCATAGGGAGCCCCTGGCCTTTGGCATAACTGTCGACTTGCTCGGGAGTGGCGATCCCTTTGTCGAGCACCAGGCAGAAGAAGAGAGTTTCGGCGGCATTAATCCTGTCCACAATGAAACCCGGGCTGTCCTTTAGCACTCTGATCGGCGTCCTTCCGATCTTGGTGCAGACAGAGACTACGGCGTCGAGGACAGCTGGGTCCGTCTTGGTTCCAGGGACGACCTCGACGAGCTTCATCACCACGGGGGGGTTGAAGAAATGCATTCCGACAACTCTTTCGGGTCCTAGCGTCCCCTCTGCCAGCTCTGAGATCCTTATGTTCGAAGTATTTGAGGCGAGAATGGCCCCGCTTGGCGCCGCTCGGCCAGCCTCTTTCAGCACGGACTTTTTCAGCTCGGGAATCTCTGGCACGGCTTCCAGCACGAGATCAGCCCGCGACACGGCCTTTGCCATGTCTCCCTCGAATGTGATTCTTGAATAGGCCTCCTCTGACTGGGCCTTCGTGATCTTCCCCCTTTCGACGAACTTTCCAAGGCTCTGCGCAATCTTGCCCTTGGCTTTCTCAAGGGCCTCCGGGAACTTGTCCATCAGGGCCACTTCGTACCCATTCATCGCGAAAAGTTCAGCGATTCCATGGCCCATTTCCCCGGCGCCGATTACGGCTACCTTTCTGATTTCCAGAGTCAATAACCCCTTAGTCTGTCTGGGTCGATTTATCCCTTTGCGAGATTCGAGAGTCGAACAAAACCTAAGTAGGAAGACGGTCCCATCGACGAGAGGTCGTCCCCTTGTCAGACCCGAACATGGATAAGCGCAAGGCCCATCTCAGGGGATTCAAGTTCTCAGAATCGCTAGTACGTTCTCTTGAGAAGGAAGCTTCCGATGAAGGTATGACCGTAAACGCACTTGCCAACTCGATCATTGGTCAACACTTCAACTTGGATAGAAAGGCAAAGGAGTTTGGATTCGTTTCGCTTCACGCGTCTGTCTTTGTAAGTCTTCTTGAAGACATGGATGATACGACACTCGCTCAAATAGGGCGAGAGAATCTTGCGGCCACGTGGAAAGAGATGGCGGAGTTCTGGTATCAAGACTCTACTCCTGATAGGATACTTGAGGCCCTGAGCATGAGATCCAGAATAAGCTCTGCCAAACTGCGAACAAGAGTAACGAAGGAAGAGGGTGCGTACACAGTAGTCTGCCACCACGAGTTCGGTCCCAAGTGGAGCATCGTCCTGAAGAGTGCTCTCCAAGAATTCGTGAGGAAATCGTTTCTTGTCGAGCCATCGATTACTGCGGGGACATCGGTCGTCACGGCCCGCTTCAAGGTCAATCCGCAGAGCCTGCCCTTCTGACAACTCTGCTCTATCTCAAATCATTCCCGAATCGTATCTCCTCTAAGTCCGAAGAAACTGTCTGAACTCTCTCCGCTTCCTTGGTATGACTGAGAGCCGACGCTCGGAACCGCGGGTGTCATTGTCATCTTTACCGTTGCCTGCAATAGTGCCAGTCTGGGTGAAGCATGCAGGAGCCGCGGCAGAATCGCCTGACATCCACGCTGTCTTGTGTCTGGTTCAGAGCGTCCTTCCCAGGGGAAGCTGGTTATGTCAATGACAATGCTGCAACTAGTAGACCCTGATTGCTTCCTGAACTGCAGGATGAAGGGCGGGTACCCTGTAGATTCTCTGGATGGCGTACGCCAGGTTCTCCGTCTTCCTCTTCTCGCCATGGTTTACGAGCACTACCTGCAGCTTAGGCCTGAGTTTTCCGATGAACCTGATTATCTGGTTGTAGTCACTGTGACCACTGAAACCTTCCACCTTCTGCACGGTTGCCCTTATGTCAACTATCTTGATCTTGCCGCTCTGGTCCATCAGGCTAGCCTGACTGCTGCCGTCTAGCACCCTTCGCCCCAGGGTCCCCTGGACCTGATACGACACGAAGAGGATCTTGTTCTTGTCTGACGGAGCGATGTTCTCGAAGTAATCGAGAACGGGTCCCCCTTCGAGCATCCCTGACGTGGCCATTATTATTGCGGGCCCCTCGCGATACGCCTCCTCCCTGTTCGAGGAATGCTCAATTTCCGTGAAGTATTCCGACTTGAATGGGTTGACGCCCTCTTCCAGGATTTTGGTCCTGAGTTCTCTCGACAAGTAGTCTGCATACGAGACATGGATGGCTGTCGCCTCCGAGATCATTCCTTCGGTGAAGACCGGCGCCTCTACCAGGATCTTGTTCCTCATGTACTGATCAATTACCAGAAGAATCTCCTGCGCCCTGCCAACCGCAGGGACTGGGATCAACACCTTTCCTCCGCCCTTGAGCACGCTGTTGATCGAGTCGACAAAATTCGCCTCCACCTCTTCCCTGATAGGCATGATGTCTTCTTTCGCGCCGTAAGTGCTCTCCGTTATCAGCGTCTCCACCCGAGGATAATTCCAGGTGGCCGAGTCGAAGAGTTGGGTCCTTCCGTACTTGTAATCGCCAGTGTAGACGATATTGTGGGCACCTTCCCCGATGTGCAAGTGGACCGTTGCAGACCCGAGGATGTGCCCCGCGTTGTTGAAGACCAGCTTGATGTCAGGCGAGATGTCGGTGACCATCCCGTACGGCAGGGTGATCGCGTGCTGGATTACGTCCCTGATGTCCTTCTGATCGTAAATCAGTCTCCCTCCCTCAATCTGCGCTATCTTCACGAAATCGTTCTGCAGCAAGGTCATCAGCGGCAGGGTTGGTTCCGTACAGTAGACTGGCCCGTCGTATCCGTACTTGTACATCGCCGGGAGGAAACCCATGTGGTCGAGGTGGGCGTGGCTGATTACTATGGCGTCTATGTCCCTCGGCGATACGTCGGCCCAGTCGAGTCTGGGATAGGCATCCCATGCGTTTCTCGAGCCTGGGTGGATGCCGCAGTCGAGAAGCACTTTGCTCTCGGCCGTTTCGACGAGCAGGCATGATCTTCCGACTTCTTGGAATGCCCCGAGCGTCTTGATTGTGACGTGCTCGGCCGACGTGAGCCTGGGCCTGAAGATGGCCTCCCCGAGCTCCCTGTAGAACTTCTCTCTTACCTCGCTTCCCACCTTCATCGCGTAGTAGACGTTCTGAATCGCCGTGGACTTGATGTGAGGTGCCTTCCTCACCTTCACCTTCCACCCTGTCTGCTCCATCGACGCTCCAAGGTCAAAGCCCGCTTCCTGCGACAGGAGTCTCGGGTTCCCAGCTTCCACTGTAATCTCCCCCAGCGCGTCGTCGAAGAAGAAGTTGCTCGTTTCAGCCTCTGCGGGGAGAGTCTTCTCGAGTATCCGCTTGGCTTCACTCTCCGGTTTCCTTATCGATTTCTCCGTCCGGGTGACAACCCTCTTCTTCAGAGAATTCACTATCTCCGATATTACGTAACTGTTCTTGTGAAGGAATGCCGGGTTCCTGGTGTAGAGGGCTATCCTGGGCCCCTCATATTCGATCCTTGTTATCTGAGCCTCCGCTGGGATGGTGTTCAGTATAGCGCTCATCAGACTTACACCGTTCGCTTTCTGTTCCAAACCTAATCGTTAGTCGTGAACTGGGCGAGGAGCTTTTCCTTCTCCTGCTCAGATATCTCTCGGAATCCGGCCTTGTCCAGCACCGCAATGTCGAAGTGGTCGCCGGTGAACACGTTCCTCCTCGTCGCCGCGATTATTGCCTTTGCAGCTAGCGGGTAGCACTTCGCCGCCGCCGTGTCTTCTTTGTACTCCGATTCAAGAATCCCGTACGCCACGGGAGAGCCACTCCCAGTCGCGACGACCTTCTCCTGGTTCATGGAGCCGAAGAAATCCACGCTGAAGATTGAACCGCCCTTCGGGTCGACCCCTCCTACGAGGACGTCTGCGATGAAAGGGTAGAGTCTAGACGAGAAGAGCACGTTCGAGACTACCTGCGCAGCGGCCCTGACCGGCATCTGTCTGCCCCTCTCAATCCTGTAGATGTTCGTGTAGTACTTCAGGGTGTCAACGACGTTCTGGGCGTCCGCGACCCCTCCGGAGATGGTCATCGCGATGTTATCGTCGATTCTGAGGAGCTTCTTTCCCCTCTTGTGGGCGATGAATCCCCCAGCAGTCACTCTGGTGTCGGTAGCCAATACTACGCCGTCAGAGCAGACCAGACCCACTGTGGTGGTGCCATGGTAGACTGCAGATCCCAGCGTTTTCCCGCTGGCTGCCTTGGAATCTCTTGAAATCATGCCAACAAACACCTTCAGAACGGACGATATTGCGCTGCGTCCGTTCCTTATTTAATGTTTCCCGGCGAATTAAGAAAAATACTGGGCCCTGTATCGCCTTGACGGAACCTACGCGATGGCGGCGCTGACAGGATTAGCATCAGGGGTGAGAGAGCAGCCGAGAGGTGTCCTTGCCCTGACCGGGACCTTAGGAAGGGTCTGAGCCTCTCCACCTGCGCGCGCAGTGAGCTTAAATCGAGTCTCCAGCTCTCATCGAACGTGGTCTCCTCCTGTCACCTGATGGAACTTCCGACCAAGGTGCTCATAGGAGAGGGTGTGCTGTCTGAACTCGGCGAGTTCATCAAGGACTCGGCTGGCAGGAAGAAAGTCGTTGTGGCATCGGGGTCCAACGTCCAATCAAGAGTTCGAGATGTGGTCGATTCCACGCTAGGCTCGCGAGCGACGTGGGTGGAGGTAGGCGCCGCGGACACGGAAAACGTCGAGCGTGTGAAGCGCGAGAGTGCGGGGTCGGGCTGCATAATTGGGGTCGGTGGGGGGAAGAGTGTCGACGTCGGCAAGCTGGCGGCCTTCCGCAAGCATCTTCCCTTCTATTCGGTGCCGACGAGCGCGTCGCATGACGGGATATCGAGCCCGTTCGCCTCGCTCAAGGGGCTCGACCGACCCTACTCGGTTATGGCGAAGCCTCCGGTAGGAATCCTCGCCGACATAGACGTGATAGCATCCGCTCCGAGACGCCTCCTGTCCTCCGGCTGTGGTGACCTGGTCTCGAAGCTGACGGCAGTGAAGGACTGGCAGCTCGCAAGCCGGGTGACGGGTGAGTACTATGGCGGTTATGCTGCCAGCCTCGCTCTGATGAGTGCGAATGTCGTGATCCATGGTTCCAAGAGGATTGGGAAATTCGGGAAGGACAGCGTCAGAGATTTGGTAGAGGCCCTAATCAGCACAGGGGTCGCGGCGGGCATAGCCGGTAGCTCGAGACCATGCAGTGGCTCGGAGCATCTCTTCAGCCACTACCTAGACCTGCTCGTCCCGGATTCGGGACTGCACGGCGAGAAGTGTGGGATTGGGACGATCATGATGGCGAAGCTTCACGGGCTCGACTGGCGGGGGGTCCGTTCTGCTCTGGTCAACGTCCACGCGCCCGTGGCCGCCTCCGAGATTGGAGTCAGCGATGGGAAGGTAATAGAATCCCTGATCAGAGCCAGCTCTATCCGTCCTGACAGGTACACCATCCTCTCACGAAGAAAGCTGACCAAAAGAAGCGCTACCGAACTGGCGAAGTCGACCGGTGTGGTCTAGGCTGTCTGGGTGGGAGCCGCGGCCTTCTTCCGCCTCGGCCTTGGTGCTGGCCCAGCAAGCGATTTGGATTCCTCTTTCGGGGCCTCTTGTTTCTTCTCGACCGGCTTCTCATTGAGGAACTTCTCCACGAATGTGAGTTCCGCGACCGTCGGGACGAACTTGAAGACGTCATTGGATATTCCCCTCTTTATGATCTGCAGTCCCTCAAGCAGGAACAGTTCCTCTGGGACCGATAGCTCTAGGTCTTTCTCGCCCAGCTTGAAACCAACCTTGCTACCCTCCCCTCCAAACCTTCTGTCGATCAGCGCCCTCACCTTATCGTGGTCAGTCTCGACCTTCTTCACGACTTCGAAATCGTAGACTATCGACTTCCCGGCGAGCCTGTGGTTGAAGTCCACCTGGGCCCTTCCCGAGCCGATGAACCTCACGATGCCCATCCTGTTGTCGATTTCGACCGAATCGCCAATCTCGAGATCGTCGGCCTTCTCGCCGAACTTTCTGAGGGGAACCATCCTCGTCTGGGACGGGTCTCTCAACCCGAATGCCTTCTCAGGCGATAGTTCCACTTCCCTTCTCTCTCCCACCTCCATCTTCTTGACCTCCTCGTCCAGACCTGAGATGAGCCAGCCTTCACCTATCGCCTCAAGCCTCGGTTCGTACTTCCTCGTGGCGTCATAGATTTTGAGCTTCTTCGCCTCTTCCTCGAGGGTCGTCTCAATTCCTTCGCCGGTGTCCTTCACCTTCGCCGTATAATTGGCAAGAATGAGTGTCCCTTTCTCAAGCGTCATGGGCTTTGACCAACCAATCAGTTGGGTTTATAGGCTTTCAAGCGTTCTTGAAAGATGCCAGCGTTTCACCAACAGCCTTCAGCGTCCTGTTCACATATCCCTCATTGATTTGACCCATGCACCCTATCCTGAACACCTTGCCTTTGAAAGGGCCGAACCCCCCTGCGACGACGACCCCCTTCTCTTGGGCGAGCGTCTTCCTGAATCTCGCGTCCTCAACCCCCTCGGGGTAGTATGAGGCCACGACCGTCTTCGACCTGACGCTCTTCTCGGCGACCGGCTTGAGCCCCAGCCCAGCCAGCCCGTCGTAGAGAGAATCGGACATCCGGTCATGCCTCTGGACCCTCTTGACAAGGCCTTCCTCTAGGAGTTCTTTCAGGGCCTCGTCGAGGGCGTAGAATATGGGTAGGGCGGGAGTGAAGGGTGTCTCCCCTCTGGCCCCGTATTCGAGGTATCTGGGAATATCGAAGTAACGCGTTTTCGGCGGCGACGATTTCAGAAAGTCCGCTACCCTCTTGCTGGCGGAAAGAAGGGCGACCCCCGGTGGGGCGGCCACGCACTTCTGACTGCCTGTGATGCAGACGTCTACGCCCCACTCGTCGACAGGAATGGCGTAGCCTCCGAGACTTGATATCGCATCGATGACCGCGAAGGCGCCGTGATCGTGTGCCATCTTGCATGCTTCCTTGAGGTACGGGACCGCCACCCCCGTGCTGGTTTCGTTATGAACGAGGAACATTGCTTTGAAGCTCTTTTGTTTGTCCATGGTTTCTCTGAGCTGCTCGAGAGAGGGGGCCTTCCCGAATTCTGCGCGGACCTGGACTGCCCTGCCGCCGGCCATCTCAACGGTCTCAGCGAGCCTACTACTGAATTCACCGAAGACCGCTACGACTGCTGAGTCTCCTGGCCTTATCAGGTTCCAGACCGCAGCCTCGACCCCTCCTGTTCCCGACGAAGAGAATACAACAACATTGTCTTCGGTCTGGAATAATCGTTGCGTCTTGGCAAGAATGCCCTTGTACAGCTCGCGGAAAGAATCTCCTCTATGGTTGATTATCGGTTTCAGCATGGCCTTCATGACCCGTTCCGATACGTTGGTTGGGCCCGGCAACATGATCAACTTCTGGTCGCTACTCATGATATCATCCCCCCAAATCCCTTCGCATAAGAGCTCTTACCCTTTCCACACCCCCGAACTGCTTAACGAGCAGGGCTACTTGGGGGGGGACGAGGTTCTCCCAGTTCTTTCTCTCCAGAATTCTATCCCTGACGTTCGTCGCTGAGTAGCTCTTCCTGTCGAGGTAAGGGACCGCCGCGACACCGATCTTCTCTTCCTTGAAGAGCGAAAACGTGAGAGCGTCATTTGTGAAGACCGTGTCGAACTTCGGAACCATCGACTTCACTGTGGAGACCCAGAGGGAGTGGGAATCGGCATCCGCTATCGGAATTGCCATCCATTTCGACGGGTCAATCCCGTTCCCGTCAAGCGCGCTCTTGATCATTGTGATTCTCTCCCCAGCCGTAAACGGGTTGTCCCTTTCGTGGTTCCTCTGCGCGCTTCCCACGACGATGTAGAGGTACTCGACCCTCTTCAGCGCGTACCTCACTGCAGCAAGGTGGCCCAAGTGAAACGGTTGGAAGCGGCCAACGAGCAGACCAACTCGCATTCCCTTTCGTTTTCGGCGGCTTCCCGAGTTCTATTTAAGAAGATACTCCGCATCGCTTTATCTCAGCGATCTTCAAAGCCTAGCGTGGAGTTCCTCAACATAGACGGTTCCTACGGGGAAGGGGGCGGCCAGATTCTCAGGACTGCACTCGCGTTTTCAATTATCACGGGAAAGCCAATCCGCGTATCCAAGATTAGGGCACGTCGGGAGGTTCCTGGTCTGAGGAGACAGCATGTGTCGTCACTAATGATCCTGGGCGCTGTTTTCGACTCTAAGCTGGATGGAGTTGCAGAAGGATCCTCAGAGGTCTCGTTCGTGCCTGGTCCTCCTCGCGCAGATTCGATCTCTCTCGACATGAAGACGGCCGCAAGCATAACTCTGGTGCTTCAGGCGGTAGTCCCGGCGGTAGCCCTCACAGGCTCGCGGCTCACATTGGAGTTGGTGGGAGGGACCGACGTTCCGTGGAGCCCGACCTTCGATTACTTCGATGCCATCGTGAAGAGGGCTTACGGAGTGATCGGAATCAAATTCTCGGCAAAGGCCTTCAGGCGAGGCTACTATCCAAAAGGAGGCGGCCGGGTCGTTATGAAGGTGGAGCCCTGCGAGGCTCTGCGGCCTCTGCAGCTGACGGAGTCGCCACGAATAGAGGCCGTTGATCTCACGAGCAGATGCGCAATGCTCCCGAGGCACGTGGCTGAGCGGCAGCTAAGCTCGGCCGCCGCAGCACTGGAGGAGAAGGGTCTCCGCATCGGACAGAAGCTGGTCGTAGTGGAACAGGCTAACTCGCCCGGTTCGTCGATCCTGGCCTCCTCTTCGGACGATTCGTTCTTCCTCGGGTCGGACGAGCTAGGTGCCAGGGGGCGCCCTTCCGAGGCCGTCGGAAGAGCGGCGGCCGAAAGGTTCGCTTCCCTCGTCCGGTCCGGAGCATGCGTCGACGACAACCTGGCTGACATGCTCGTACCACTGCTCTCGCTCGCGTCCGGTCCATCAGCTGTGCGAGTCGCACGCGTCTCGAAGCATCTGGATGCTGGCTTCTACATCGCCAAGCTCTTTTCGCCATGTGAATGCAGTGTCCGGGAAGAAGGTCAGGGCGCGGTCGTAGCCGTAAGACCCGGGTGACTTGCGGACCACTTTTCCAGCACAACGTCTAAAAAGGCGGGTCTTTTCACTGGAACGAGTAACCATGTCTTATGAACAGTATCTCCCTGGCGCCACGGCGGTCGGAATCACGTACAAGGATGGCGTCGTCTTGGGTGCAGAGCGGAGGATTACGCTGGGCAGCTTCGTGAGGAGTAAGTCGGGGCGGAAGGTCTTCAAGGTCACTGAAACTGTTGGGGCCGTCTGCGCAGGTATGGTCGCCGACATGCAGAACCTCGTGAAGGAGGTGTCGGTCTACTCTAAGTTGAAGGAACTCGAATCAAGGAAGGCGCTTAAGCCCAACTCAGTTGCGAAACTGATGTCCACGCTCATGTTCCAGAACCGTTACGCTCCCTTGTTGACTCAGGTCATCCTGGGCGGCGTCGGTGTGAAACCAGTCGTCTACGTGCTCGACCCACTGGGCAGTGTCATATCGGACGTGTATGCGACAGTGGGAACGGGAGAAGAGACAGCAATTGGCGTCGTCGAGGCAGGCTATGGTCCGGCTATGTCCCAGAAGGATGCGAGGGACCTGCTCGTCGCTGCGATAAAGGCTGCGATAGCAAGGGACGCGATGAGCGGCAATGGTATCGACATCCTCACAGTGAACCGCACCGGCATCAATGAAGAATCAGTGGATCTCTAGGCGGCCACGAAATTGTGGACTTACAAGAGTGTGAATGTCCATTGGCTCGGGCATGATTCATTCGTATTGCAGGGCTCAAAGACAGTCATCATCGATCCCTTCAAGGCGAAGGGTGACTACAAAGCAGACTTACTTCTGATTTCTCACGAACATCATGACCATCTTAGTGAGGACGACATCAGACGTTTCGCCAACGACTCTACCACTATCGTCGCCCCAAGTATCTGCGAAAAACCACTCCGGGCGTTCACTCAAGAGAAGAGATTCGTGGTGCCGGGTTCGAGAATTGAGTTGAAGGGTGTCTCTCTCGAGACAGTCCCGGCGTACAACCTGAACAAGTTCAGGGAACCAGGCAGGGTCTTCCACCCAAAGGCTGACGGTCGCGTCGGATACATCGTGACGCTTGACGGGGTGAGGTTCTACCACTCGGGCGACAGCGATGCCACACCGGAGATGAAGTCGCTGGAAGTGGACGTCGCGTTCCTGCCTGTTTCAGGGACCTACGTCATGACTGCCGAGGAGGCGTCTGAAGCCGCGAAAGCGATGAAGGTAGACGTGGTCGTCCCGATGCATATCGGGGCCATCATCGGAAGCAAGGCCGACGCTGAGACATTCAAGAGACTTGTCGGAAACAAGCCCGCTGTTCAGATACTCGAGAAAGAGTGAATTCTACTCAGGCACACTGTCTGTCTTCAGCTTTCCGTTCTCCATTTAGCGCGCGCGCTGAGTGTGTAACTTAGCTCTGTGGCGGAGTCTTATACATACCTCCTCGCATAGGGGTGAAGTGAGCCGGTCTGCCAGCAAAGACACAAGCTAGCAGTGGTAACCTACAGACTGAAAGGGTGAACTTCAATTCCCTCGCGAAGGCGCTTCTCGAAATGGGGGCACTACGGTTAGGAGATTTCACATTGCCGAACGGCAGGCGGAGCTTCTACGACATCGACCTTAGGCTGATCCCTAGCTATCCGGACACCTACACTACCGTGCTGGCCGCCTTCGTAGAACTGGTCGAGGGCGTAAACCGATGATGTACGTCAGAAAACAGGGAGAGGGTCGCGGGCAGGACGGGCTGTTGGAAGGCATCTCGGCGCCGGGCTCGAGAGTTCTTATAATCGACGACTTGGTTTCAACGGGCACGAGTATCGTGTCCGCAGCTGGCGCACTGCGCAAGAAGGGCTACAGGGTTACGGATGCCGCCGTGCTCGTCGACAGGCTCGAGGGTGGAAAGGAGAATCTGGCCACAATCGGCGTGAATCTGAGTTCCTATGCCAGCATAAAGAACCTGCTCCAGGCTTTACGTCAGATGAAACTTGCCAGAAAGCAATTGGGTCTCCATGAAACACGCTATCGTCTTTCTCGAAGCATGTCTGGCGGAATCGAAGCATGTCTAGTGGAGCCGGCGGCTCCTGGGGAAAGATGCTCACCGTGGGGGAGAGCTTCGAGAGTTCGTGAGAATCCTTTCACCGTCGTTGCCGGATAGCTTTGGAAGCGGAAGCTGCCGTATCCAGTCGAACTGAGTCGATTTGTCCCGCAACACTTAGATTAAATGGAGGAAATTGGGCGGAATCAGGGAGAGAATAAGTGGCTTGAACTACTCAAGGGGTCTGCGGAGGTTGGGTCTCGTGGAGATTAGTGCCGCCTCACTCTTCCTTCTCGGTTTGGGCGTCGTCTGCGTCGAATTCGGCGTCTACCTCTTCGCGGAATATTCCCCACTGTCTCATTCGGTCAGCGACCCCAACGTGATTCTGAAGTATCCAATAGGGCTGGCACTTATGTTAGGAGGAGTAGCATGCGTGGTCGCGGGGTTGTTAGAGATTGAAATGACGAACTTTCGACGGAAAGTGGGCGAACTCGATGGGAAGACAGGACAACTCAGAGGGGAGGTAGCCGAACTCAGAGGGGAGGTGGGCAAAATTACGGAGACGGTAGACCGACTTGGGAGGGAATCGGACAAACTCACGAAGAAGACAGACAAACTCACGACGAAAGCAGGCGAACTCACAACGACCACAAAGGCAAGGTTCGAGAGACTATCCGCGATCTTAAAGAAGAAGAAGAATGGCGCCTCTAAAAGCGGATGAAGTCAGCGCGCGCAACCAAGCCATCATATGGCGCGGGCTAGCTCTAATACGTCGCTGGATAATTGGGTCCTGGCCCTACCCCGTAACCGCAGTTCGTGCATTTCCAAGTGAGCACCGTTCTGCCATACGAGTCGGGGATATAGTCGGAGACGGGAATGATATTCCCTGCATTACACTTAGGACACTTCGAATAAGGGCCGGAAATTCCAGGGCCTGACATTCGTTAGATTCTGGCGCGCATCAGTTATAATCGATTATGGATTCCAAATCTACTGGTCGCGCGCGCCTACTCGGGAACGCTGTCAGACTTCAGCTTCCCGTTCTCAAGCGTCACGAAGAGATACCTATTGTCGGCAAAGATGAGCGTAAGCTCATTCTCCTTCTCGTTAACAGTCAGCAGTGCCTTTCCCACGATCCCGTCGAACTTGACCATGTATGGCTGCCATCAGACCGAAGTCCGTATTTCTGTGTTGCCGTGTCACTCTGAGATGTAAGAGGTCAGACGGGCCGTGGGAGACTCATAGGAAATCTTCTCCACAGGCAAACCCGTCGTTGTGCG
>JBEKJV010000006.1:0-40043 GCA_050011055.1 Nitrososphaerales archaeon
TTTCCCCTCACGGAAGTCTAGGCTACGGGCCCGAAAAGCCTCGCGCAGATCGATTCTTATGTGTTCAGACTTGCGATGGAATGGCCTCGAATCCGTCCGCACCCTATCCGTGGGTGTTTTCCACAACTGTCCTGCTCCCCCTCAAGGAAGGTTAGAAAGCTCCTGAAATGGCAGAATTCTGTGGACACTCGTCCTCAAACTTCCGTGACGCAATGGCGTGTAAGGCCCCGTTCGATTCAGGAGACCACCGCGTCAAGGAGAGATCTGCTCACGCCGGCGGGACCAGAGTCGACGACGTAGGGGCCCAGCCTCGGGCCCCTGTCGGAGCCCAGCAGGATCGAGTATATCACAGGGAAGAAGTCTCTCGGTTTCAGACCGTTCCTTTTGATCACCTCGAACGCCGCGTTCTGGATGGCGTCTGGGTCAGAGAGCATCTTTACCGCTTCTGCGAATTCTCGGACAGCGATCCTGGCCTTGGGGCTGACCTCCACCCGCCTTCCGCTGGGCCTGCCTTCTCTCCCGGCCCACTTTGAAGCCCAGGCGATCCGTCTGAAGAGCTCGGGAGTTGGGTCCTTCACCATCCCATAAGCGACCAGTCGCTTTACGACATAGTCTTCCTCCGAGCCCTTCGGCGCGACCGCGGCGAGCTGGGAGAGCAACTTGTACGGAACGTGCACACCCTTCGCTTTCGGGACCCTCAGCAACATCGTGTACTCGTAGAGTCCTCTCTGCTTGGCGTCCTTCATCAGATTTTTGTCCTTGACCTGCGAGAAGTAGTGCTCCTCGAGATCGTCGAAGTCCTCCATGTAGACTGGAATGTCCTCCAAGGAGACGCTCCTGGCGCCGACGATCCTCTTGTACATAAGGAGCCTGAGGCTTTCGGGCGAAGCGTACTCCAACCACTCGCCCGGCGTCACGAGGTTCCCCACCGACTTCGAGATCTTCCGCCCGGACTTGTCCTGGAAGAGCTCATACTTGGCGTGGAAGGGCGGCGGGTACTTCAGGGCGTGCTCCGCGACCCAGTCGTTTATCTTCACTGAGTCCGTCAGCTCCTTCCCGTGGGCCTCGAACCTGATGTCGAAAGCTGCCCACCTCGCGGCAAACTCGACCTTCCACATCAGCTTGCCGTTGCCCTCGGAGATCTTCGCGTCTCCTTCGTAGCCGCACCCCTTCAGGAACCTGTCCCCAAGCTCTGTGCCCTTGCACTTGTAGTGGACCGTGTCCTTCCTCGGGTTGAAGGAAAGGGACTGGGTAGTGTAGATGCGGTCGCACTCATCACAGACGGGAGTGTAGGGCAGGCTCTGCTCGTACTTCGACTGGCCAACCAGCTCGTTAATCTTCCTCCCAATGGACTTCGAATGTGACAGGATCAGCCTGATCTGGTCGTTCAGGAGCCCAGACTTGTACGCCTCGGTGCCGCTCTGGAACCTGTACTCCACCCCTAGCTTGTCAAGCGAATCCCGCAGTAGGAACCCGACGTGCTCCGCGTACGAGGCGTGGCAGTCGAAGGGATCTGGGATCCTCGACACGGGATGGGCGATGTAATTCTTGAGCCACGCGGGGAAGCCCGCTGGGATCTTCCTCAGGCCGTCAAAATCGTCAGAATAGGCTACGAGTTCCGATTTGCACCCCGCGGTCTCAAGCGCCAATTTGACGCCGTAACTCCTTATTGCGTCGCCTACGCTACCAATGTGAGGAAGTCCGGAGGCGCCCAGCCCGCTTTCGACGCGAAACAAAGAGAGGTTCCTTCCGAGCGTCTTCTCCCTCTCGAGCATGTCCTTCGCGACCTTGTCCAGCCAGGTTCCTCGGCCGAAGATAGGGGGGCTCTGCTGCAATGTGCAGCTGATTCCGGGGGTCGAATTATAACCTTGTCAGAGCCTTGCTAGGAGCCGCGCGGTCCCCCGAGAGCCCCAGTTGGTCCTGTGTTGCCCGACACCCCCAAGTCATTAGCAATGTTCAGATTGCTCATGAGGCTCCGCTCAGGTGTAGCCAGATAGTTAGGCGCGGCCTCGTGCCGCGAGGTCAGCGGTTTGAGGAACGAAGGCCTATCTGTAGTAGGGAACGGAGATTCTCTCCTTTGGTCTTCCTTCTCTAGAGGTTCTGACCTTCTCAATTGCCTGCATTAAGTCAGTCGGTGTGACCATTGCGTCGTCTATGTGCTTCTTTCCTCTTTCCGGGTCCGGATGCTTTGAAACGAAAGCTTGCAGCACTATTGATACCGCTGTGTTTGCAATAGCTGACATGTCTGCCCCGCTCATCCCTTCTGTCTTGTCTGCTACCTCATCCAGACTCGCCTGTAGGGATTTGAGTTCGTCCGTCTTCTTGCTTATCCTTTTGGTAACTTCCTCCGCTTGGTCTTTCTTCCTCACAATGTCATCGCGCACTCTCTTGAGCTCGTCTTCATCCTTGGTGTGTTCTAGTTTCTCAGTCTGCGCTTCAATGTCATGTTTCACTGATTCTAAGACTTCTTCCATCTGCTTTATTCTCTTTTCACGCGACTCGATGAGATCGATTCTCAGGATCTCTCTTCGCGAATCCTTATCCGGAAGTGGGACCGGAACGAGCTTGTCGAATCTCCCGGCGCGGAGTAAGGCGGGATCGATTAGATCAATCCTGTTCGTAGCAGCGAGTACGACGACCCCATGCAGGCTTTGGATGCCGTCCAGTTCGGTAAGAAGCTGACTCACGACCCTCTCGGTCACCATGCTATCTCCACCCATCCCTCTTAGAGGAGCCAGTGCATCGAGTTCGTCGAAGAATATTACGCAGGGAGATGCTTGCCTAGCTCTACGGAAGACCTCTCTGATTCCCCTTTCAGACTCTCCTACCCATTTGCTAAGAAGCTCTGGTCCTCTGACACTGATGAAATTCGCTTCGCTCTCCGTTGCCACAGCCTTGGCGAGCATGGTCTTTCCTGTTCCAGAGGGTCCGTGGAGGAGAATCCCTTTGGGCATCGTATATCCAGTCCTTTCATAAAGATCCGGGTACTTCAGGGGCCATTCGACCGCCTCCTGTAGTTCTCTCTTCACAGTATCAAGGCCGCCAATCTCTGCCCATTTCACGTCCGGGGTTTCTAGATACACCTCTCTCATCGCAGAGGGCGTGACGTCTCTCAGCGCACCCTCGAAGTCCGGCATCGTAACGGTCAACTTCTCTAGAGTCTCTGGAGACAATCTGTCTTCCTCCAGTTGAATGTCTGGAAGGTTCCTTCGAAGCGTCTTCATTGCTGCCTCCTTGCACAGGTATTCGAGGTCTGCGCCCACGAACCCGTGGGTGACGGCTGCCAGTTTCTCGAGATCCACTATATCAGCAGTTTTGACCGACTTGTCCGATTCAGAAGCCTCAACCAGCGGCATGTGTCTGGCGTGAATCTGAAGGATCTCCAGCCTTCCGCTCTTTGCGGGTACCTTAATCTCGATTTCTCTGTCGAATCTCCCCGGCCTCCTAAGCGCAGGGTCGATGGCATTGGGGCGGTTCGTGGCCGCGATAACGATGACCTTTCCTCGCGCTTCTAGACCATCCATCAGCGAAAGAAGCTGGCTGACGACCCGTCTCTCGACTTCACCCGTGACCTCCTCTCTCTTCGGAGCGATAGAATCAATCTCGTCGATGAAGATTATTGTTGGCGCCTTCTCCTTGGCCTCCTTGAAGATTTCCCTGAGTCTGGCCTCGCTCTCTCCGTAGAACTTGGACATTATCTCGGGTCCGCTGATCGGGATGAAGTGGGCGTTGCTCTCGGTGGCCACTGCTTTCGCCAGCAGCGTCTTGCCAGTCCCTGGAGGACCGTAGAGAAGAATCCCCTTCGGCGCTTCCACGCCTAGCTTCTCGAAGATCTCTGGGTGGCGGAGCGGGAGCTCAATCATCTCCCTCACCTTCTGAATCTCGTCCTTCAGGCCGCCGATATCTTCGTAGGTGACCTGCGGGACGCCCCGGAGGGCCTCCCCCTTCTCGGAGATGACGAAGACGGTGCGCTGGGTGATTAGTGCCGCGTCAGAGACAGGGCTGACGCCGACCACCTGGAACGTGAGCCTGCCCCCGAAGTAAGGAATCATTATGTTGTCACCCTTAGTCACCGGGACGCTTTCCAGGGCGTCGGCTAGGTAGCGCTCGTCAATCGGGGGCACGGCCTCGAGCGGCGCAACAACTACCTTCTCCGCTGGAGGAGCCTTCACCTTCTTTACGGCAACGACGTCACCGATCGCGACACCGGCATTGTTCCTGATCAGACCGTCAATCCTGACAATCCCCCTGCCCTCATCCGAAGGGTACAGCGGGAGGCACTTCGCAACCGTTCGCCTTTTGCCCTTGATCTCGATTACATCACCCGTGGAAGCGTCGAGTGCGTCCATCGCGTCATAGTCAATCCTTGCGACGCCCCTTCCAACGTCACGCGTGTATGCTTCGAGGACTTTCAATTGGACCTGTTGCTGACTCAACCCTGACGAACCCTCAGACAATGTTTACCCTCCTGTAGCCCTTATTAGTCTTGTCCCTCAACGAAAACGAAATCTCCAAGACACCGTTATTGAATTCGGCTTTCCCGCTGTCAGGCTGAACCTGGGCTTTCAGGCTGATATCAGCCTTGTACTTCCTCGGGCCCCTCTCGGCGGTCACGACCGCTTTGTCTTCGGTTGCCTCTACTTCGATGTCGCTCTTCTCCACACCGGGCATATCCAGCACCAGCTTGAGCAGGCCCTTCTTCCCGTCTAGTACCTGTTCGTTCATGGGCGACCGGAAGCCATCATGATGCAGGGGACTGTCACCGAAGAACTGGACGTTCGGTCTGCCCTCTGGGCCAAAGCTGAACGAAAATCCTGCTACGTAGGGCTCTGTCTGCGAATGAACCGCAGAGATGCCGCTCCTGACGACGTCCTGGACATCCTTCTCGAATTCTTCGAAGTACTTGTCTAGCTCGTCCAGCATATCCTTCAGATTCTTCCTCCTGTCTTCGCTCATCTGCTTAACCTTTGGTTGATTAACTCTAGGTTAAACCCTTTTATAAACCCTTTGTCGTATGACCACGCGTGGCTCGCGATCCGCTTCCAGAGGTAATATCGTCCCCCACGAGACTCAAGGTGGCAGACCTAGTATCGAAAAGGCCGAGGACCTTGGGAGAACTCGCGGCTGCTACAGGAATCTCGATTCAGGCTGTGCTTAAGCATCTGAGGAAGCTGGAAGAGTTGGGACTCGTTGAGGAGACGAGTGTCAGGAGCCCCAGCTTGTCGGTCCGCAAGGTCTACGTGTCGAAAGGAACGAGGCTGAAGGATTTCTCTGCAGGTGACCTCACCCTCGTGAAGCTGAGTAAGAAGTCTTTGGCACGCGCGGAGGAAGCGGATTGGCCTCCAGACTTGGAGTACCTGGCCGAAGAAGCAATCCTCCAGAGAAGGCGAGTGCGGGACCAGGCGAGAAGGCTAGGTAGGATGATTGACGGCCTTGTCCAGGACGAGTCGAGAATCATGGCTGCCCTAGAATCGATGAACCTGAGCAATGTCGAACGGATAATCCTACAGGTCCTCTTCACAGAGGGGAGTCTCGAAGAAGGAGAGCTTGTTCTCCTTCGGCACTTTGGATTGCAGGATGGCAAGAAGTCAATCGAGAAGGCACTCAGCAAGGCAAGGCAGGACACAGAAGAGAGTCGAACGGTAATCCGCATTCCTGAGATACACCGCACGGATTGAGCGCGGTGGAGGCACCCGAGGAAGAAGCCCCGTTTACGGATAAATAGACACCCGAGCGGTTGAATCTAGAATTGTCGGTTGCGGGCGCTGGATGGGAGCTGATGGCCAGGAGGACAAAGGTGGTTACCCTCTCCCCGCTCCTTCAGGCTTTGATTCCGTCACTGTTGGTGCCGACCTTCTCAAAGAGCACGCGTGGGGTCTCGCTCCATGGAGGAAGGTCGGGTCTGCTTCTGGGGTTCGTCCTGGCTGTCGCCAGCCTTGGCATTGGATGGTTGCTAGGAGGGCAGATCGGAGTCTTGGGGTACATTGTGATCTTCTGGCTTGTCGGGACGACAGGCCTGACGATGATAGTGAGCAGCCTGACGCCCCTCGCCTTCGTAAAGCCTATCTGCACAAGGTGCAGGCTCCTCCCGGTCATCGTGGAACATGAAGCGATTCACCTGGCAGGGGTCGCCAGCGAAAGGGAAGTTTGGGAGTCCATGAGGCAGAGGCATAGTGTCGGGAGCCTGAAGCTTGAAGGCGATCCGGCCATCTGTCTGTTCTGCCCCATCCCGAAGAGACTCAGCGGGCGTTGAGGGCGCGATAATGGTTCACAGAATTGCAGTCGTGGACGAGGATCTTTGTCAGTCGAAAAAGTGCGGGCTGGAGTGCATCAAGGAATGCCCGGTCAACATCAACGGCGATGAATGCATCGTGCTTGGGGGCAACAGAATCGCGCTCATCTCCGAGGAACTCTGCATCGGCTGCGGGATCTGCACCAAGGTCTGCCCCTTCGATGCTATTGACATCCTGAACCTGAGCGAGGAACTCAAGACGGAAAAAATCCACCAGTACGGGGTAAACTCCTTCAGGCTTTTCAGGATACCTGTGGTTAGGAAGGGGCAAGTGGTCGGCCTCGTCGGTCGAAATGGAATCGGTAAGTCTACAGCCCTAAAGATACTTGCTGGGCAACTTGTTCCGAACCTGGGTGATTACGAGAAGGAGCCGACCTGGGACAGGTTCCTCTCGTACTTGAGCGGGCGCGAGATGAAGGGACACTTCGAGAGGATCGCCGACGGCGAGCTCAGGGTCTCGCTGAAGCCGCAGGCGGTCTACAAGCTTCCGGAGGCGTGGAAGAAGGAGACAAAGCTCCTGCTCAGACGGATGGACGAAAGAAAGGCGATGGCCGAGGTGGTCGAGGCTCTCAACCTCCAAGAGACCCTAGACAAGAAGATCCCGGACCTGAGCGGTGGGGAGCTGCAGAGGGTCGCGGTCGCGGCTACGGCTCTCAAGGATGCCGACCTCTATCTTTTCGACGAGCCGTCGTCCTACAACGACGTCTACCAACGGCTCGCGGTCTCCAAGCTGATCGGCAGCATAGCCCAAGCGGGCAAGTCGGTCCTAGTCGTAGAGCACGACATGGCCTTCCTCGACTACGTTACCAACTATGTCCAGATAATCTACGGCGAGCCGGGGGCATACGGCATCGTCTCCGGGCTCTACGCCTCTAGGACCGGCATCAACTCGCTCCTCGACGGCTATCTCCCGCAGGAGAACATCAGGTTCAGGGACCACGCAGTCTCCTTCGGACAGAAGGCGGCCGGTGAGACCGTCGAAAGCGAAGAGGTCGTGGCCAGGTACACCGACCTGAGGAAATCCTACGAAAGCTTCAAGCTCAAGGTCGAAGGAGGGGAGATAAACCGTGGCACCATCCTCGGCGTTGTGGGCGCCAACGCCCTTGGCAAGACAACGTTCCTCAGGATGGTCGCTGGCGAGGAGAAACCTGCCAGGGGAAAGGTCGCCGTCGACGCAACAGTCGCCTACAAGCCGCAGTATCTGACCTCGACCTTCGAGGGCACAGTCGACGAGTTCTTCACGGGAACCCTGGGGACGAGGTACGGCGAGCCCGACCTGCAAGACGCCCTCGCCGTCCCGCTGAAGATGGAGAAGCTGTTGGCGAGGAACATGAAGGAGCTGAGCGGCGGAGAACTCCAGAAGGTCGCGATAGTGGCCACGATGGCCCAGAAGGCGGAGGTGTACGCCCTGGACGAGCCGTCAGCCTTCCTCGACGTCGAGGACAGGTTCGTGGTGGCAAGGGCAGTCGGCAGGATGGTCAAGGCGAGAGGGAAGGCCGCCATCGTCATAGACCACGACCTTCAGGTGGTCGACATCGTCTCCGACAGGCTGATGGTCTTCGCCGGAGAGCCGGGCGTCTCCGGGGAAGCGACCAAGCCGCTGAGCAAGGAAGACGGGATGAACATGTTCCTCAAGCAGGTGGGTCTGACGTACAGGAGGGATGTCAACACGGGAAGGCCGAGGGTCAACAAGCCGGGCAGTAAGCTGGATAGGGAGCAGAAGGAGAAGGGAGAGTACTACTACGTCTCCTCGCGAAGGGAAGAGACCCCTGAAGCTGATTAGGAAGGTCCTGGAGGAGGCTCGCATCAGCAACCCCGAAAGGGTCTCGACCGGGGTCGACGTCGTCGGAGACATCGCAATAGTCAGGCTTCCCGAACTCTCGGCGGCCGAGAAGAGGCGGCTGGCGAGGGCCCTCACCAAGGAAGTGAAGAACGTGAAATGCGTCTACGAACAGGAGGGAGGTATCGAGGGAGAGTTCAGGCTCCGGAAACTGAAGCATATTGCAGGGGAAAAGAGGACGCTGACCCTCCACAGAGAAAACGGGTGCGTCTTCAGAGTCGACGTCGCTCGCTGTTACTTCTCGCCAAGGCTCTCCACGGAGAGGCTCGCGATAGCAGGGAAGGTGGCATCGAGGGAGCGCGTGCTCAACATGTTCGCGGGGGTGGGCCCGTTCTCGATCACGGTCGCCAAGAAGGCTGGGGCGAGGGTCACCAGCTGCGAGATCAACAAGTATGCCTGCGACCTACACGAAGAGAACGACCGGCTCAACAAGGTGCAGGACAAGGTCCGCGTCATCAGGGGAGACGCAGCGGAGCTGCCTGCGAGGGAGAAGAAGTGCTTCGACCGGGTCCTCATGCCCCATCCTTCTCAAGCAGACATGTTCCTCCCTGTCGCGCTCGCGATGGCCAAGAAACGGGCCACCATCCACTACTACAGGCACGTCCTCGGAAGGAGCGAGGACGAGGCCTCGGCCAGGATGGTCGAGGAGCTCTCTGGTCTGATTCCCACAGGGACCCGTATCGCGACGAGGAGGGTCAGAGAGGTCGGCCCCAGATGGCTCGAGATGGCTGCCGACCTGAGACTTCCAGCTTAGAACGGGAAGTTCTGGCTGCACCCGTCGAGGTGGGCGATCGCCACACGGCAGGGATGCACGTTCTCCTTGTGACCGTCATGACCACGCGTACGGAACTGTCATCGTCAAGCCCTGGCGACCTGGCAAGACGGATATAGCGACACCCTCAGGCCCAAAAGGTTGAAGGTCCTGACCAGCGAAGCAGACCTGGAAGCGCTCTCGAGCGACTCCGGCATCATCAAGATCAGGCCCACGGTGGGCTACGTGGCCGATACTGAGGCCGAAGTCGAATCTGTCCTTGAACTCGCTGGACGCTCGGGCGGGTCGGTGACGCCTAGGGGTGCCGGCACATCGATACCAAGCCAGTCGGTGGGGAGGGGATCAGTCCTCCTCCAAGGTCGGAGTATGGCTGCCGTGCTTCCAGGCGGTAAAGTTAGATGCGAACCGGCTCTCGTGAAGGGAGATCTGAACAAGCTGCTGGAGCACGCTGGGAGGTGGATGCCCGTCGACCCTTCCAGCTACCTCAACTGCACTGTCGGAGGGATGGTCGCCAACAACTCGTCGGGCATAAGGACGCCGAGATACGGCTCGACGATAGACTATGTCGAAACCCTAAGGGTGGTCATCCCTGGCGAGGGAGTGCGGAACCTGACAGCGGTCCCGATCGAACAGGCGCTGTCGGGCGACAGGATCACGAAGACGGTCGCAGGGCTCCTAGTAGACAATTGGAAGACCATTATCGGCGAGCAGCCCCGCGTCACGAAGAACTCCTCCGGATACAGGCTCGAGAAGGTGCTGCGCGATGGGGTCTGCGACCTCCCGAAACTCTTCGTGGGCTCGGAGGGGACGCTAGGTGTGCTGACGGAAATCACGTTTGCCACCTGCGTGAGGGCAGAGCCGAGAATCCTCCTGGTCGTTGAGGCCGGGCTGGACGAGCTCGATGTCCTCGTCTCCGCGTTCAGGAAGCACGGCCCGACCGCGGTCGAGCTCGTCGACAAGTCCGTCTTCAGGAGGATGGGCAGGGAGGAGAGGATCGCCAAGTACTCACGCACCGAGGGCGAATACCTTCTCTTCTGCGAATTCGAAGGGACCGAGGAGTTGCTGCAAGAGAAGATGGAAGAGATCGCCGCCTCGAAGGTCGCCGGGTTCGAGCCGCTCGTCCTGACGAGTCCCTCAGATGTGCGCGAAGCCTGGGAGGTCAGAAACGAGACGCTGACCCTGGCCCTAGAAATCAGGGAAGGGAAGAGGATCCTTGTGCCAGGAGTCGAGGACCTTGTCGTCCCGACTGATAGGCTCGGCGACCTCGTGAGACTCCTGAAGGACCAGTTCGAGAGAAGAGGGCTCGGCTACATCTCCTACGGCCACGCGTGGGACGCCAACCTGCATGCCCGCCCCCTTCTCAATCCGAGCCTTCCCTCCGAACGGAGGATGCTGGAAGAGATCATGGAGGAATCCTTTGAGGCAGTCTGGAAGATGGGAGGCTCGATGACGGGGGAGCACGGCGACGGCATGCTCAGGGCGCCCTACGTGGCAAGGCAGTACCCGAAATCGTACGGAGTAATGAAACAGATTCGGGAGGCCTTCGACCCCAAGGGGATGCTCAATCCCGGCGTGAAGATCGTCTAGGCACCGAGGCCCTCGCCAGAAGCCGGGCCACTCGGATGGGCTCCGGAATCGACCCCTGAAGCGTGAACATATCGAGAACGGACTTGGCCTCCGCCTCCCCGATCCCTGCCGTCCGAGCGAATATCAGATGGCCCGACTTCAGCCTGAGCCTCTTCCTGCTCCCAAGCTTCCTGTAGGCCTCCAGCTTCGCCTCCGCACCTTCAGGGAAGTGACGCACTATCGAACCCTCGATCCCCGAAGTCTCCTTGTAGGTTAGGCAGATCACGGGCAGCCCGGTCTTCCGCGAGAGCCCGTCAATGTCGACGATGTTGTAAAGGCTCAGGATCGCCCCTGACACCATCAAGACGTTGACGTCATTGCGCTTCAGCTTGCGGTATAGCGCCGCAATCGATGCAGACACGTCGTCTCCCTCGACGGAAGTCTTTCCAACCGCCAGGCCGTCGACGACGCGGTCGCTTCTCATGACGACCCCGGCCAGCGTCGAGGTCTTCTGCCCCTGTCTGAAGCTCTCTGCGACTCCCAACGCCCGGATCCCGGGTTTGTTCAGGTGAAGGCGCAACAGAAATCAGTGTTCGAAGGCTACTCCCATCCTTTTAACCTGTGCAGCGGGCCTGCTTCCGCGTGTCCAAGATTTACAGCCTCAAGCCCGGGACAGGCCTCACCGATGGGTTGCTCGCCATAGCGAAGAGAGAGAAGATCAGAACGGCCAAGGTGGAAGCGATAGGCGGAGTGAAACAGCTTCGGCTCGCCTACTTCAACAGCAAAGTGAGGAGGTACGAGGAACACGAATACGACGAATTCCTCGAGGTTACAAGCTTGATCGGGAACATCACGCTCAAGGATAGAAAGCCTTTCCCTCATCTTCACGGCACGTTCGGCAGGAGGGACATGAGCGTAGTCGGCGGGCATGTGATTTCGGGTACGGTGTTTCCGCTGCTCGAGGCTGTGATCACACCGACGGCGAACAGGGCACTCCGTCGGTTCGACGAGAAGGTGGGTTTGAATGTGATCTACAAGATCCAACAGCCAGACGAGTGAGTGAGGCTCAGACTAATGCCTTCATTTCATATTGACCATCTTACGTAACTCTGATTCTTCACAGCCTCAGGTCCAAGTTGGGGAGGCCGGATTTAAGAGAAGCGCTCTTAACCTGCGTTAGCAAGCGGAGCAAGGAGCGCGTAGGCGGAGAATTCAATCGTACAGATGACACGCCGCGTAGTGCCCGGGCTCGCGCTCGATCAGCTCCGGGACATCGACCCTGCACCTGTCGAGAACATACGGGCACCGCGGGTGGAACCGGCATCCAGCAGGTGGGTTGAGTGGGCTGGGTATCTCGCCTGCCGGGACCTTCTTTTCGGTCCTCGCCCGCGGATTTGGCACAGGGACGGCGGCCATCAACGCCTTAGTGTAGGGGTGGAGTGCGTTGGAGAAGATCTGCTCGTTCCTCCCGGTTTCAAATATCTTCCCTAGGTACATCACTGAAATCCGGTTGCACATGTATTTTGCCACTGCGAGGTCGTGAGTGATCAGCAGCACGGTCAGGTTGAGCTCCTTCTGCATCTGGAGCAGCATGTCCATTATCTGGGCCCTGACCGAAACGTCGACCATGGCGACGGGCTCGTCGGCCACGACGTAGTCTGGCTTGACCACAAGCGCCCTGGCAATTACGACCCTCTGCCGCTGCCCTCCGCTCAGTTCCTGAGGATATCTGTCATAGAAGGTTACTGGCGGCGTTAGCCCCACCTTTTCAAGCATGGCGTTGACAGTCTGCTTCATCCTTTCAGGTGGTGCTCTGTCAAGGTATCTCAGCGGCTCAGTGACCGCGTCCCCGACTGTCATCTTCGGGTTGAGCGAGGACATCGGGTCTTGGTAGATGAGTTGGACCCGTCTTCTGAACTCCCTGAGTTGGTTCTTCTTTATCGAAAACAGGCCGACGCCGTCAATCGAAACCAGACCTTCAGTGGGCTGAACCAGTGCCAAGGTAATCCTCCCAATCGTCGTCTTGCCGCTGCCCGACTCCCCGACTAGCCCATAGATGTCCCCTTTCTCGACGGACAGGTCGACGCCGTCGACTGCCTTCACGTATTCAGTACCTCTCGAAAAGAGCTGGGCGATGAAGCTCTTCTGCACTGGGAAGTACTTCTTCAGCTTCTTGACTTCAACGAAACCCAATTCCATCACTTCCTGCTAAGCAAGTGGCACGCGGCCATGGCTTCCTCTCCAGTAGAAAGCAGCTTGGGTTCTTCATCATGACATATGGCAAAAACGTATGGACAGCGAGGGTGGAACGGGCACCCCTTAGGAGGGTTTGTAAGGTCTGGGGGAGAGCCCGGGATAACCTTTAGGACCCGCCTCCCTGCCTCTACGGTAGGAATCGACTGCAGCAACGCCTGCGTGTAGGGGTGTTTCGGTTCCTCGAATATCTTCAAGACAGGAGCCACCTCAGCTATCTTCCCAGAATACATCACCGCGACCCTGTCAGCCATCTGGGCGACAATTCCCATGTTGTGAGTGATAAGGACCAAAGAGAGCGAGTACTTCTCCTTCAGCTCCTTAAGCAGCTCCAGTATCTGTGCCTCCACTATCACGTCGAGGGCTGTCGTCGGCTCGTCTGCGATGATCAGATGGGGTTTCAGGGCCAAGGCTAAGCCGATCATCACCCGCTGCCTCATTCCGCCGCTGAACTGGTGAGGATAGTCGTTAATCCTCGAGGGCGAGATGCCGAGGTCACGCATTATGGCCTCGGTGCGCTTGATCGCCTCTTCCTCGTTCACAGAAGGTTCATGGGTCTTTATGTATTCAACGAAGTGGCTCCCTATCTTCATGACAGGGTTGAGTGAGGTCATGGGGTCTTGGAAGATCATCGCAATCTTGTTCCCACGTATCCTTCTCATCTCGCCTTCTCCTATAGAGGAAATCTCCTTCCCTTCGAAGGAAATCTTGCCTGACCAGCGGGCCGGTGGGTTCTGCAGGAGCCCCATCACAGCGAAACCCAGCGTCGACTTGCCCGAGCCAGACTCCCCCACTATGCCGAGAGTCTCCCCCTTCTTCAGTTCCAGGGAAACCCCCTGGACGGCCTTCGCTGTCCCCCTATCCGACCTGTACTCGACGTACAGATCCTCCACCCGCAGTATCGAGCCTGTCGTAATAGTCTTGGACGCCATCTTACCTCAGCTTGGGATTAGTCCTTTCAGCATAGCCCTCACTTATCAATGAAAATCCGAGGGTGGTGACTAGGATCATCAGGCCCGAGAAGGCTATGACCCACCACGCACCAGAGAGGATCGTGGTCCTGCCGTAGTAGAGGTCGACCCCCCAGTCAGGCCTCGTGAGGTCCCCGACACCTATGAAGTCTAGGCCCGCTGTTATCAAGATGGCGTCTGCGAAGTTGATGGTGGCCACCGTGACAACGGAAGGGATGATGTTTGGCCATATGTACTTGCGGATGATTGCCAGACGCCCAGCCCCGACAGACTTGGCAGCATCGACGTAGGGGAGTTCCTTGACTGTCAGAGTCTGGCTCCTTACCACTCTGAAATAGCTGGGCACGTAGACGACCGCTATCGCCAGTGCATAGACGAAGACGCTTGCCCCGAAGACGATCACTACAATCAGAGCAAAGACGAGGCTGGGAAAGGCGTAGATGCTGTCAAGAATGAGCGTGACGACCCGATCAACCATTCCCCCCCTGTAGGCGGAGAGTAGCCCTAGTGGAACACCCACCGCCATGCAGAGAAGGACTGCTAGGACCGCTACGACGAGAAGGAAACGACCTCCCCAGACCACCCTTGCTAGCATGTCTCTGGCGCCGATGTCAGTTCCAAGCGGGTGTTGAGGAGACGGCGGGGAGTCGACCTTCGTTCCGAGGAAGGTGGGGTCCTGTGTTCCTAGGAAGGGCGCGAGGACACTCATTGCAACGATGAAGACTACCATGGCGAGGCCAGCCAGCATGAAGCCCCTCCCTGAGCCCTTGCCCACAAGAGGTGCGAACAACCTGCCTGCAACGCCAAAGCGATCACTCTTCTTCACAATCTCACCCTCGGGTCCAAGTAGGCATAGAGAATGTCGATGAGAAGCGCGACGGTAGCGATAAGGATCGCAATGAAGACGACAGCTCCTTGGATGGCAGTATAGTCGAGGTAGTTGACCCTGTCGACCAGGAACCGGCCGAGGCCGTCGATGTTGAACTCGGTCTCGGTTAGAACAGCGCCGCTGAGCAGAAGGGCGAACTGCAGTCCCATCACGGTTACGACCGGGAGAAGGGCGTTCCTCAGGGCATAGCCGTAGACTACGGTCCGGCCCTTGAGTCCCCTCGCACGGGCGGCTGTCACATAGTCCGCCCGGAGCGTCTCTAACATGTTGGTCCTGGTTATCCTGATGAAGACGCCTGATATGACGAGACCCAATGCGGTGGCAGGAAGGATGAGATGACTGACGGAGTCAGCGAGGGCGGGCAGGTTCCCGGCCAAGATACTGTCGACCGTATAGACTCCTGTCTGTATGTGTATGGATCCAATGGTCAGACCCTGCGGTACTTGACATCCCGGACACAGCCGCCCCCCTGTAGGGAGCCAATGCAGATACACGCCAAAGATCAGCTGGAAGATGAGACCCAGGAAGAACACGGGCCACGAGTAGAGCAGGATCCCTATCACCTTGACCGCCCCGTCTGTCACTGAACCGCGTTTCGTGGCACCAAGAGAGCCGAGCACAATCCCCACCAAGACAGCAATCAGGAAGGCGTAGAGGGTCAATTCGAGCGTCGCGGGGAACCTTGAAACAATCTGGGCGGACACTGGCTGAAAGTCAACCATCGAAAGGCCAAGGTTGCCCCTGAACAGTCCCACGAAATATTCTATGAACTGCACGTAGAGCGGCTTGTAAAGCCCGAGCGAACGCTCACATGTGGCTAGATCCTGCGGGTCTAAGTTGTGCTCGAACTTCAGGAGGCAAGGGTTGCCGGGGAGAACGCGAATCAGAAGGAAAACGACGCTAAGAAGAATGAGAACCAGTGGGATCGTAAGCAGGACCCTGATGATTACGTAGTCCCTTAGTCCCAAACAAAAAGAGGAGGAAGCCTGGGGGTATAAAGCCTACCCAGGCTCAGATAGGTTAGGTAGTCTCCTGAAGCAACCAGTACCTGAAGTTGGTTGTGACGTCTAAGACGATGCCCGACACCTTCGGGCTGCTCACTGCTACCGAGGTCCCCTGGAACAGGGGCACGACGGGTGCGGCCTGAGCGACTATGTTCTGGAGTTGGGTGTACATTGTTGCGAGCTGCGTCGAGGATGACGTGCCCGCGATGTTTGTTATCAAGGTGTTCGCTGTTGAGTTAATCCAGTTAGTGCTGAGGAACCCTATGCCATCAGCTGGGAAGAACGGGAGCGCGTAGTCGTAGGGGTCCAGGTAGTCCGGGTACCATCCGTAGATGTACGCCTGGAGTTGGTCGGCCTTGGTGCTGGCCTTGTAGGTGGACCAAGGTGAGGATGCCAGAGTGACAGTCACCATTCCTGTCGCCTCGAGGGACTGTTTGAGCGCTGATGCAATGAGGTCGGTCGATGTATAGTGCCCCGTCGGGTAGGTGAGGGTGAAGCTCAGTTTGTTAGTTGTGCTGTACCCTGCCTCCGTCAGCAGAGTCTTGGCCTTTGCGATGTTGGCATTGCCGTAGTCCGTCTGGAATGCGTCTGTGTGGTATATCATGCCATTTGGAATCGTGCTGTAGAGAGGCTGCGCTAGGCCGAGGAAGACTGTGTTGTCTATTAGGGTCCTGTTGACCGCTGCGGCTACTGCTTCTCTTACGAGTTGGTTGTGGAAGGGCGTGGTAGAGAGCTCGTTGAAGACCAGGTACTGGATGAAAGTTCCGGGACCAGTCCAGACCTTGACTGCGCTGTTCTTTTCGTAGGAGTTGACGTCGGTGGCTGCCAGTTGTCTGTAGGCAATGTCTACCTCTTTGTTCGTCATGGCGAGAGCGAGCGCGGACGAGTCAGAGTACATCTTGATGATTATTTCATGTGTCTTGGGCCATCCGTTGGAGGCGTTCCAGTAGTTCGGGTTGGCCGTGAGGTCTATTTCGACGTCCTTGCCTGCGGACCTCTGCCACGCTGTTAAGACGTAGGGGCCGAGCTGGTTCGGATTCTCGGTAGCCACGTTGCCAGTGTAGTTGATGACACCTGTGTTCGTACCTGGGTGGAGGTGGGCCGGCATGGGCGCGAGTTTAGGCTCAACCGGATACATCGTAGCGAATGCCATCATGCCGAGGAATGCCGTGAAAGGATAGTTCAGTTTGAACTGGATCTTGTACTCTCCGAGGATCTTCGTGCTGTTGATGACACCGCAGCACTGCGCCCCGGTGCCACCGATTCCTGCACCGACGAACGGACCTGCGGCCTCTTGAATGGCGAATTGTCTGTCGACCGAGTACTTGACATCGGTCGCGTTGAACTTGGTTCCGTCAGCGAATTTCACGCCCTGTCTGAGCGTGAAGTTCCAGATGGTCCCATCAGCAGAGGCGGACCATGAAGTGGCTAGGGCCGGAACGTATTGAGAGGATCCGGGCTTGTAGTCGACGAGCCCGTCGCCGAGGTTCTGTATGACATTGATGCCGAAGTAGTCGTAGGCGTCGGCCGGGTCGATTGTCGTCTGGACGGTGTCAGTAGTTCCAATTATGATTGGGCTCTTGTATGTGGGTGAAGTCGAGCTCGAGTGGGACGAAGTAGTGGACGTGGTCTTGGACGGACCGCCCACCGCATAATACGCTGCCACTGCTGCAACGACTAGTATTACGATAATGACGCCAACGATGGCGGCTTGACTGATTGCTTTTCTTTGATAAGATTCAATATTCATTTTCGAACGCCTTGAAGCTTAAGGCGCTGATAAAAGGGTTCGCGACCTCTCAAACCGTCGATTGCGAGAGTACCTGGACGCAGCCGGAAGCTCAATCTTGAGCGTGATGCTTTCCAAGCAAGAAAGTCTAGCGCGAGGTCAAAGGCAAATCGAGCACGGTCAGAAGTCCGGGCTTCGCGTTCCCGACCCTTTCGAGGGCGTGAACGACCAAAGCGACCGTAGCCGAGTCACCGAAGACGCCCTTCTCGAACCTGAGCTTTATGTTCGGATCGCCTTTCACCTCAACCACGTCGAAGTCGGCCGAAGTCATTGACATCTCCAGGTCCAACCTGATTTGGCAGGACCCGGCCATCCCCTCAGCGAATTGCCTTACGCCCATGACGTAGTCCTCCGACCCCAAAATGGGAAAGATGCCGTGCTTCAGCCCTTCAAGCTTTGCGCCCAGAGACAGCGCTACTAGGTGAGCAGATTCTGTGAGGCCAACGTGCCCGAGCCTCCCTTCCTGCATCTCTTTCTCGAATTTCGACCGTGTCAACCCAACTCCTGTCTTCGCCTGGAGCTGTCGCCGGCGCCTGCTGACGTCGACAGAACGGACAACGTGGATGCTGCTCGGGCTTTTGCACGCTGAAGCAGCGACGGCTGGCACCCAGTCCATGACAAACCCGGGGTTCACACCCACCCCTACGACTGTCACGTGCTTCTCCTTAGCCAGGACGTCAAGGGTCCTTGCTGCCTCCTCGTTTGCGAACTCAGGGTAAGCCATCTCCTCGGATGTGGTCACTACATCGAGGCCTGCCGAAGCCGCGTAGACCAAATCATCCATTATGTCGGCGATCCTCGACTTCGTGGAGAAGACCACCGCCTCGGCCTCCGCAATCTGGAGGTCCCTAAGCGACGCGGAGACTCTCACTCCTAGAGGTAGGCCTGTCAATTCTGCAACCGTCCTTCCGACCTTGCTGGAATCGCTATCGACGACTCCCACTATCTGGTGCGACCTGTCAAGCAGGTACTTCAGAATCTCAGTGCCAATGGCGCCCATTCCGCAAAGGACGACCTTCACCATGACTCAGTTGACGAGTTCGCGGTCTTATTAACAGATGCTCACAACGCGGCCGGGCATATACGGGTCCCCGACTTTGCACAGGGTATGATAGGTAGCGATGCGGTCAGTAATGCAGCACCTGACCTGCAATTCATAAAATCAGAGCTGGAGAAGACTACCTGCGACGACGGAATAGAAGGGCCTCTTACTTCGCAATCTTCATGAATTGCAAGGTGAGTGTAAGACCCCGGTCGGTTGCCCGATAGTATCTCTCCCGAGAGGAGGTCGAAATCGGCTCTACGAGTCCTTCTGCGCAGAGCTCTGCGAGGGCGCGGCTGACATGGCTTACGTGCTTCTTTTCAATCGAGGCCAGTTCAGTCGGCGTCATCGGGCCTCTCGACAAATGAACCAATACCTTACTGCGGACCTCGCTCTTCGATACAAACGAGGTTAGTCGCCCAGATCCATTAAGCGACATACACAACCAAAAACCTCACTTTGGCTATATTAACGTTACCAAACGAGGCTCTGTTAGGTTGACGGTTGCTGGCGCGGGTTCGTCTCCCTGTTAAGTCTCGGTTGCTGGCTCAGTCTGTCCGCACAATTCTTGCACGCTCTCTTCTGAGAACCATCGGTCTCCAAAACCACTTTGTTCCCATCGGCGTTCCTTCCCTCCTCGTCCTGCACCATGAGAATCTTGCCACAGTATTCACATTTCGGTTTCGACTCAGGCGTATCTCTTCTCTCTCCACTCATGCCCGCAGTCGTCGCATCGGTAATAGGTTGTGGTCATTCGGCCTTCTTTGGTCGTGCGGGGTAGTGAGACCTTGATGCTTCCACACTCTGGGCATATCTCAACCATAGGCCATGCCTCAGGGTTCTGTCCCTGTTAAGCGTCCGGCGGTTCTGGCAACTCCTCGTTTGGTGAGGGTGCGGATTTTCTCTGTCAAAAGTCGTTTGGTGTGGTGGTTAGTGCCGATTGAAAACTAATGACGCATCAAATGTGCGTTGGTTCTTGAGAACAATGCTCCGATGACCGTATAGAACTTCCTGCTAACCGGTTTCGTCATCCAATCCTCTCAAGTTACTCAATCTGGTTGCCTATCAGGTCCGCGAACATGTTGACGAAGGGTAACTTCTCATCTAACTCAAGCACTTCGATTGGAGAGGAGGAGTCCACTGACAGAACCCCCACTGCCCTCTCGCCTTCTGAGTCAAATATTGGAACTGAAAGGACGCACGCCATCCTGTCCCAGACCTTTTTCGGATTCACGAGATAGTCGCCATGCTCTGCCTTTGATAGGTCAACTATCGTCGGCGCTTTCTCTCTAAACGCTTGGCCTGCGCACCTTGAGCTGACTTCGATTTTCAGCTTCCTGTCAACAGACCCGTCCATGTTGTATGAGTATGCAATTTTGAGCTTCTTACCCCTCTCCCGTGGAGTCATCACATTTGCTCTCACGCCCTTACCATCCCCCCAGTTCAATCGAACCATTAGCTTCAGAATGTCCTCGATTTGGTGCGCTGTTCTCTTGTTGTCGCCTCGCTCAGCGAAATAGACATAGGCGAAGTTACCAACTACATCAGGCCCAACGAAGGGCTCGGCGGAAGGACGCCCTCGGAGATGGCGGGAATCAAGGTCGAGGGCGAGAACAAGTGGATTACGTTGATTCAGAACTCGGCCAAGGGTAAGCGTTCTCAAAAGTAGAATTATAGCACCACGCCAACCACCTCCAAGCCGTGAGACGCTCACTCAAGTATGCCATCGTCCTCATCGCGGTAGGGCTTGCCGCTTCGTTCGTCCTTGCGGTTCCAGTAGTGCCCTTCCAAAAGAGTGTGTATCATCCCGGAGGAGCTTGCGACTTCCCGAACATTTGTTCATGGTTGTCGGGATACACGAACTACTCTGGAGTGGGCTCTGTAAGTTTCTATCTGTTCGGAGTGGGCGGGGCAATTGGATATCCGGCGGTCAATGAGTATCAATTCAACTGGTAGCCTGTCAGCAACCGACGCTTAACAGCAAAACGAATCCGAGCCAGCAACCGTCAACCTAACAGAACCCCAAACGATGACTCTTCGCCAACCGAATCAGATTAGGGAAGCAGAGAGGGGCGACGGCCTGACTCGGGACACGCAGCGTTGCTATGATAGTTGCAGCAGTGCAGAATACGACTCGACCGTCTCCAAGAAGTCTCTGAGAGTCCGCAGAGGGACGACGGCGACGCCTTGTACGAAGCCCCCCGCTGACTCGGAGAAGCTCAGAATCACCGAGATTATGGGCTTCGGGTCGTCCAGGCTCTTCCTTAGGAGGCGGCTCCGCCTGAGCTGGGCTAAAGCGAAGCCCTCGAGCGCTGAAGGGGAGGGTGCTCTCTTCCAGTGCTTACAATCCAAGTTGAGGATGGATAGGGGGCCCGTAGCTACTAGGTCGATCTGGGCACGCGGGCGTGATAGGTGGACGTTCTCCCTTACGGCATAACCGCTTGCTCTCAAGAGCTGGGCGCAGAACCCTTCAAAGTCCTTCCATGTCAAAGAGCGGGCAGCCTCTTCCTCCGGTACACCGGACGCGATCAGGCAAAGAGCCGCGGGGACCTGGCTTTCTCTCAAGGGATCAGCCCGAAGTTCAGCAGGAAGACCATGGGGTGCGAAACCGTTGCCTTCGCAGAATCCGGGAGTCAGCCCGATAGATTCCGAGCTGCGTCTTGGCATCGTCAGACCCACCTGCAGAAATCGAGGGATAAACCCGCCGAAGGACAAATGGCCCTCAAGAGGAGGGCTGACCAAAAGTGAATTCGGCTCAGACCGAGTGAGCAAGCAGGGTTGCCGCGCTCAAGCGGAACGCCGAGCGATTCACTGTCGCTTGGAAGACCTCCGGAGTCTCAGGAAAACGTAGAGCCCGTTGACAACTACTAGCGAGGCAAAGACCACCTGTACCCAGTCGAGGGCAGGCGGGCTGACCAGCCCCGTCGAAAGCTGGATTCCACCACCAGTGACCTTAGACAGCCGGAGGAAGAGCGAATACGTAGTGCTGAAGCTCAGACGCTCGGTTTTTGTGGTGTATGAAGCGCGCCAGGCGAGGTCTTGCAGGACAAAGTACAGGAAGGTGAGCGCGAGGAGATCGAAGCCTGCTGTGGCAAATACCCTCCGGACCATGGTTAACGACTCCTCTCTGGGGGTGATAAAGCCTCTCCGAGTTCAAAGGTTTAACCACATCTGTCGGAGAAACCTTGCGCTGTGCGCCTTCCCAGAGCGAAGACCTCACTCTATGCTGTGGCCTTTGTGCTTTTCCTGCTTGCCTTCGCCTATCTCCTGCTCAACTACACCAGAAGGGTGGACGGGGAGAGCATGTGGCCGACGCTAGAGTCAGGTGACCTAGTAGTGATTCAACCCGTCTCGATGAACGAGGTGCACGTAGGGGACGTCATAGTCTACGGACCCCCATGTTCTATAGACAACCTCTCGGTAATCCACAGGGTGGTGGGCACTGAAGGGAACGGTCTCATCACTCAGGGAGACGACAGGCTGACCAACCCGCACACTGATCAATACAATGGCGATATTGCCAAGAGTCCCATCACTCAGGCCTGCCTAATAGGGAAGGTAGTGTTGGTAATCCCCTATGTAGAAAGGCTGGCGTCGCTCCCGTACGGACTGAACTACATCTTCGTCATCATCATCTTCCTATTGATAGTCGTGACGGAGCTGGGGGAAAGGCGGACTCCTCAACCGGCGGAGGCAGGGAATGAGGCCGCAGGCCCAGCGTGATCCTTTGAAATCTTGTTTCTGCTGCGTCTGACTCTTCACCCTCCGACAGACTGTCACATTCCGTCGGATGCTGACAGCAAAGGGAGAGAGGGTGGAAATCAATGAAGACCCCTCTCGCGGAAGGCCAGAGGATTCACTATGACTTCGTGAGGCCACACACGGCCTTAGAGGGACAGACCCCAGCCGACAGAGCGGGCGTGGGGGTCGAGGGAGAAAACAAGTGGCTCACACTATTACGAAGCGCAATCAGAAGAGAGGCGTGAGCGAGTTGAAGACCGCCTTGGCAATCAGCATCGTCTCTGAAATCCTGTTGGTCGTTGGCATCCTCCTAACGGCGCTTGGTGTCTATGTTGGTGTCAACAACCAAGTGGCCTCTGGGGGATGCGGTTTGCTCGGGTGCTGGTTCTACACTTCGGAGTTCTTAACGCAAGTCTTCTATCTCGGACTTGGTCTCTTGATTGCTTCTGCTATCGGATTCCTGTTGGTCTTCAGGCTCACCATGTGGAGTGGAACACCCAATTGAATCACGGAAAGAACGGAACAGAACCTTCCCAAGGCCTGAGAACCATATAAGGAAGTCAAATCGACCGCAGAACCGAGATAACATGAAGGAATTGCACGAAGGCAACCTCCAGAAGACTCTATCATCACGCTGCAGGTTGAAGACGTGCCTTGGAATCCTGCTTCTGCTTGCGCTCTCTACATTCGTGCCCATGACCTACGCCAAGCCATCCGTAGTTGCCACCATACGCGTAGGGGGGTATCCTATCGGCGTGGCGTACGACAGTAGAAAGGGAGAAGTCTTCGTCGCGAACAGCAACGACAACAACGTGAGTGTGATATCCGATGCGTCAAACAAAGTGCTGATGAACATATCTGTGGGGTCGAATCCTACTGGCTTGGCGTACGACAGCGGCAAGGGAGAAGTCTTCGTCGCGAACAACTACGACGACACTGTCAGCGTGATATCCGATGCGTCAAACAAAGTGGTGGCGAACATATCCGCAGGTTCGTATCCCTATGCAGTGGCGTACGACAGCGGCAAGGGAGAGGTCTTCGTCCTGGACAGCAACGACAACAACGTGAGTGTGATTTCCGATACGTCAAACAAAGTCGTCGCAACCATACCCGTGGGGTCGAATCCCGTAGGCTCGGCGTACGCCGCAGACTTAACGTACGACAGCGGCAAGGGAGAGGTCTTCGTCCTGGACAGCAACGACAACAACGTGAGTGTGATATCCGATACGTCAAACAAAGTGCTGATGAACATCTCCGTGATGAACAATCCCGCGGGCTTGGCGTACGACAGCGGCAAGGAAGAGGTCTTCGTCGTGAGCCCCGCCAAGGTGAACGCCCTCAATGGAACCGTCAGTGTGATATCCGATGCGTCAAACAAAGTGGTGGCGACCATATCCGCAGGTTCGTATCCCTACGCAGTGGAGTACGACAGCGGCAAGGGAGAGGTCTTCATCGTGGACAGCAACGACAACGACGTGAGTGTGATTTCCGATACGTCAAACAAAATCGTCGCAACCATACCCGTGGGGCTGAGTCCCGCAGGTTTGGCGTACGACAGCGGCAAGGGAGAGATCTTCGTCGCGAACAGCTACGACAACACCGTCAGCGTGATATCTGATGCGGGAGGTTCTGGAATCCCCGAATTCCCGGTACAGCTCGGTCTCATTCTTCTGACCACAGCCTTCATCGTGGCGTCGTATGCTCTCACAAGGCGTGCGAGGTCTGTCCCACGCGTGTAATGCAACGCATAGGGCGGAATCTCATTCACTGAAACCGCATGCACCGCGATTCAAAGCTGGGTCCCCGCAAGCATTTCTACAGACACAACCCCAGAATACGATGGGCTATCTTGTCCAAGTTGTACTGGAGTATAAATACTACTTATATACCGACCGGGTTTCCCGTCGATAAATGCCTCAAACAAAGGCAATTGTAAGCATAGAGAATGTGGTGGCCTCTGCATCCATAAACCAGACCGTCGACCTTAACCTTATCACCAAAAACTTCGTGACGGTCGAGTATCACCCCGACCAGTTCCCTGGGCTCGTCTTCAGGCTCAGGAACCCAAAAACCGCGACCCTGATCTTCAGCTCGGGAAAGATGGTCTGCACGGGGGCGAAGTCAGAGGAACAGGCCCGCAAGGCAGTCGAAGAAGTGGTAAGACAGCTGAAGAAGGGCAAGATTCCGATAAAGAACGAGGCCGTGGTCGAGATTCAGAACATTGTCGCTTCGGCGAGTCTAGGCGGGAAGGTACATCTTGAGGAGGCGGCGAGGGTCCTTCCAAAGTCGATGTATGAGCCTGAGCAGTTCCCGGGCCTAATCCACAGGATGGCAGACCCGAAGACAGTGATACTACTGTTCGCGTCGGGAAAGCTCGTCTGCACTGGTGCGAAGAAGGAAAGCGAAGTCTACAGGGCCGTTAACAATCTCCATGTGACCCTCGAAGAGAAGAACCTCATGGTCTACTGACGGCCTCCCACCGATTTTGTTATGGCCTTCAGGTCTCTTTCGCCAATCAACTCCATAGAGAAGAGGGTGTCAGCCAGCTCCATGACATCTGTCATGCAGTGAAGGACGATCCCCTCCTTGCTGAGCTTTTCCCTTGCGCCCTCCATTCTGTCGATCAGGACGACGGCGTCTGTGACCTCTCCTCCTTCCTCCTGGACAGCCCTCGCCGAAGCGAGGATCGTCTTGCCAGTGGTCGACAGGTCGTCGACCACAACCACCTTCCAGCCGGGTCGAACCTCGCCCTCGACCACTCGTCCGCTGCCCTGTCTTGAACTCCTCGCGTAGACGAGCGGCTTCTTCAGCAAGAGTGCCACAGGTGCAGCCAATGTAAGGCCACTGATTGGCACCCCGCAGATCGCGCTCGCCTTCGGTGCCTTCGCCGCGACCAGTCGGGACATAGAATCGACAGCAAGATTGTAGAGCCCCGGGTAGTTCAGAATGCCTCTTAGGTTGATGTAGTAGGAGCTCTCCCGGCTATCGGGAAGGGTGAACGTGCCGAACTGAATCGCCCCGGCCTTGGCCAGGCCCTCGGCCAGGTCGCCTATCTGAGAGCGGCGCGTCTTCCAGGCCATACGGATGGCTCTTGGATTCGAGCTTAAAAACCAACCCCGAACCTGAGATGATGTTTGCCGGAACTCTGGATTCCCTATGGCTCCGTGGAGACCCTTGTAACGGTCCAAGCCGAGAACTTGGGCGCAGTCGTGGATCCCCAGGCTGAGACGGGCGTCATCGAGACAGAAAGGTTGCTCGAAGGAATGAAGCGAATCTCCGCCCTTTTCATCTGCGATGCCTCTCCGACCACGGCCGAGTTCCTACGCGATCTCGCCCCCGTACTCGTCTCCCCTTCGCCGGTGAGGATCTTCTCCGCTGCGCCCAGGAGAATCGAGTCCGCAGTGCCGGAGCTCAAGGGCAGGGTCACGACCCTCCCCCCGCCAATCTCTCCCACTGGAGGAGGAACGACGCTCGCGCAGGAACTGACCGAAAGAGGGGCCAAATTCATCGTCGGCACACCACGGCCCGATCCCTTGTTCGGAATCGTCGACGCAAGGGTCGAGGCGTGTCTGAACTGGGTCGCCCACGCCCACAGGGAGGCCTCAGAAGCTAGAAAGGAGATGGAACCTTCTCCCTTCGAGAAGACGAGGTCAAAGGAAGCGATGGACGACATCGCCGAAGGGATTGCAGACGCGAGTTTCATCGACATCGTTCCTAGGGGAGGGAAGGTGAGGACGGTGATGGAGGACGCTCCTTTCGACGCCATCAAGAACGGCTTCCTCAGCGTGGGCGTCCTGCCAGCGAGGGCAATCGTGGTTGGGACAGGAGGAAGAGGCTACGACGACACCCTCTCGTCAGCGGTTAGAACGGCGTGGAATGCCCTGTCGGGAGTAAGGAATTCAGGCTCGGTCGTCCTGATTGCGGAGTGCTCGGAGGGGCTCGGTTCGACCGCCCTCGAGATGGCAGCTACGGGCAGGCTCTCGGGCGATGGAGAGAGAAAGAGAGAGGCGTATGTCGACGGCCTCGAGGATGTCTTCTACCTTAGCAAGCTGAGGGACGAGTACGACGTGCTCCTCCTCTCTGGTCTGCCCGAAGTCTACGCGAAATCGAAGCTAGGGCTTGCGACTGCGAGAGGCTCTGGGGAGGCGGTCGGGAGGCTCCTTAACAAAGTAGGCAGGTCAGGCAAGATGAACGTGGTGACCCGTGCCTCCGAGTGCAGGATCGAGTCAACCTAGACGGAACCATGCAATGGTCTGTGGAATAGGCATGCAAAGCAGCGCAAGAACTAGCGCGCCCAAGTACAACCATCTTCTGGCATTGGATATGTGGGAGATCTCGTCGAGCAGCTGAGGCTCTGAGTCCCGGTTGGAGCTCATCAGCAGAAGGACCACGAAGGCCAGCGCCCAGTAGGGGGGCAGGTCCCCGTAGGTGGTCAGGTCCACCGAGATCAGCAGAATGACGCTCAGATAGGAGGCAATTCTTGAGGCCGCGGGTCCCCAAGCGAGGCTCGATAGATGTCCCCCGTCGAAGGAGGTAATGGGGAGCAGGCCGACGAATGTCAGAATCAACCCCACGGTGGCTCCATCTGACAGGGGAGAGAGGGTCGAGTAGCCAGGGGCGACATGCGGCAAGAGGGGTCCAACAACCACGTCCAAGCCCAGCTGAATGATGCTGGGGCAGAGCGTCGCTGTGCTTGTGCTGTTAACATGCTGACAGCTTTGCAGCGGCACCGCCGACTGGACGCTCACCAGAGCTCCGAGGAGGTACAGCATCAGTGCGAAGGCGAGGCCCAGAAGCGGGCCAGCGAGGATGACGTCGAAGAACCGGTCTCTGTTGACGGCAGGCCCCCTCTGGCGTGAGATAATCCCGAGCGTTGGGAGAGCCGCAGTGACACTGGGGATCCCGGGCAGAAGATAGGGGGCTGGGGGCACCTCGCCCTTCCTGCGCGAGACATACATGTGGCCGAATTCATGGGCAGCCACAACCGCGATGACCGCGCTCCCGTACAGGAGGATGGCGGAGCTCTCTGATACTGACGGGGCATACTGCTGATAGGCGACCCCCAAGAGCAGTCCAAAGACGACGATCGACCCCAGGGTGAGAAGGGCGAAGATCACTGGAATCCTCGACCCCCGCTTTCCAGCCGTCTGCGCCTTCCGTACGAAGAGGAGGGCGTCCCCCTCGCTTCCCACGAGCCTCGGAGTGAATCCAGATGCAGCGAGCTCTCGGCAGAGTTCGACGAACCTCTCTTTCGAGTCAGGCCTGTATTCGACGCTGAACTCCATCTCTCTGTCCGGGAGTTGGAAGCCATCCTTCACCGTGAACTTCGAGCGGACGGAAGCGTCCAAGTCGATGGGCTGCGCCGTCAACTGGGCCGCCATTCCCGCGTCCGATAATAAGGAATTCTTCTGGGTTCAGTAAGACTTAACCATCAGCGGGGTTAGCGCAACCGCAAGTTTGCAGAAAGCCATTTTGGCGAAGCTCGGTGACTATGAGATACGACGGTGCGACAGGGAGGACGTCCCCTCGGTCATCCAGGTCAACATGAAAACCCTCCCTGAGCACTACTCCGACTACTTCTACTACGAGATATTGTCGGAATTCCCGGAGACGTTCCTAGTCGCGGAGCTGCGCGAGGCCGTGGTCGGGTACATCATGTGTCGGATTGAGTATGGATTCTCCCAGTTGAAACGGCTGGGACTCGCACGGAAGGGACATGTGGTATCGGTGGCCGTGGAGGAGGAACATCGCGGCAAAGGGATTGGGACAAGTCTCATCCTCGCGTCGCATGGGGAGATGATGAAGAAGTCGGCGACCGAATGCTACCTCGAGGTGCGAGTTTCTAACGCCCAGGCGATTTCACTGTATCAGAGGCTCGGATTCAAGGTCACAGGGCGACTGGAAGGGTACTACAGGGACGGCGAAGGCGCCCTAGTGATGGCCACACAGATCGGGAAATGAGACAGAGCGCCCGCTTCTTAGGATTGGCAAAGACGCTCGAAGAGGTAAAATCGACTCGCAGCAAGAACGAGAAAGTCAGCATCCTTGCCACCTACCTCTCGGGGCTGCAGCCTGAGGACGCAGAGACGGCAGTCCGGGTGGCGACGGGCAGGTCATCCGAAAGAGGGAGCAAAGACGAGACTCAGGTGGGATATTCGACTCTTCTCGACGCAATCAGGGAGATAACCGGGGCCGGGAGTGAGAAGGTCTCAGAGGCTTACCTGAGGCACGGCGACCTGGGCGAAGTCGCTGAAGAGCTTCTTGCCGACAAGAGGGAGCAAACTCTCCTCCAGGAGACGCTGACACTGCAGGACCTCGAAGAGGTTTTTGGACAGCTTCGGTCGACGAAGGGAAAGGGTTCGTCGGCTAGGAGGAGCGCGCTGGTCAGATCCCTAATCCTGAGGGCAACGCCCATCGAGGGCAAGTACATCATCAAGGCCTTGACAGGGGAGATGCGGACGGGCTTGGTCTCGGGGCTGGTGGAGGAGGTAATCTCTCGGGCGTATTCGGTCACCAAGGAGGAAGCTGCCCGGGCACACATGGTCGCCGGCGACCTCGGCTTGTTGGCGGGTGCCGCTGCCAGAGGAGAAGTCGGCCGGCTCAAGATGATCCCATTCAGACCAGTCAACTTCATGCTGGCGGAGCCGCTGGCCACCCCATCCGAGATCGCCGCGCACTTCGAGAAAGGAGCTTACGCGGAATACAAGTATGACGGAATCAGGACCCAGGCTCATAAGCTGGGCGACGAGGTGAGACTCTATTCACGGAGGCTCGAGGACATTACAGCGAGCTTTCCCGAGGTAGCGGCCATGATTAGCAAGGCCAAGGGCGATATTATACTCGACGGCGAAATCGTCCCCTTCTCTGGAGACCGCCCCCTTCCGTTCCAGTTGCTTCAGAGAAGGCTCAGGAGGATGGAGCTGTACGGGGACGCAACCAAGAAGGCGCCTGTCGCTTACTTCGCATTCGATCTTCTCTATAGGGATGGCGAGGAGAAGGTCGGGCTCGCCCTTACAGAGCGCAGGAGCGAACTTAGCGCAGTGATGAAGAATGTGGGCACCCTCGCTCATTCCGAGGTAGTACGCAACGCTGCAGAGATCCAGGCGGCATTCCGGCGGAGCAGGGAGCTCGGGTACGAGGGGCTGGTCTTGAAAGACCCCGAGAGCCCCTACACGATGGGGAAGAGAGGTTCAGGCTGGGTGAAGTTGAAGGAGGAACTTGACACGATTGATGCGGTGATAGTCGCGGCGGAATTCGGCCATGGGAAGCGGGCAGGGGTGATCTCCGACTACACCTTCGCCGTCAGGGACGGTGGGGCGCTGAAGACAATCGGCAAGGCATACAGCGGCCTGACTGACGCAGAGATCCGAGAGATGACACGCCTCATTAAGGAGTTGACAGAGGAGGACTACGGCTACTGGAGAAGAATCAGACCTGAGGTCGTGGTTGAGGTTGCGTTCGACGGCGTCCAGAAGAGCACTCGGCACGACAGCGGATATGCGCTTCGCTTTCCAAGGATAAAGAGGATCAGGGCAGACAAATCGGTCGCGGACATAGACACTGTCGACAGTGTCGCGGCGATTTTCACAAGGCAGAAGCTAAAGGTCGACGAACCCTAGCCTGTTGTCTCTGATTGGCTCTTATAGGTGGCCCTGGAGTCCGAGGCGCGGTTGCTCTCGCAGCTCTTAATCGGGTCTTCATTCGCCGTGGCTTCGTACCAGGATGTCAAGGAAAGGGCGGTAAATGACATCGTCTGGGTTCCGGCGCTGATCGGATCGGCCTACGTAATCTACTCGATGTTCCCTAACCTCGAGCTCCAGCTGATCAAACTCGGGCTCATCGGAGGGATTGCGCTGATGTTCGCCTACTTGGGCGCTGTTGGGCAGGCCGACTCGATCGCCCTTGTCTTTGTGGCGGCAGACCCCTATCAGCTTTCTCCGATTTTGCCTCTCATTGGCGGGGCGGCAGTCGCTCTCGGGCACATCGGATACGAGGCAGTGACGGGGAACGCATGGGGATCAAGAACGATCCCGATTGAAAGGTTCCTGAAGGAGCAGAAGTGGATACCGGAGGCAGTCATCGCTGATGGAGTCAGGGAGGAGGTGAACAACGACGTCAATGTTGCAAGGGAGGAGGTTGAAGCGAACCAGAAGCTCGGAGCCATGGTCGAAGTGAAGTACGGGGTCCCAACGGTCGCATACCTTGGAATTGGGTACCTGGCGTACCTCGCCTACCTACTGATCTTCAACCAAGCCGCGTTGTCTTCGCTACCATGACGCCTCAGCGCTGACGAGGTTAAATGCCGATTGACCCGGATGATGCGGCCGCATGGCCTTTGTCGTCCTTGAGGGATTCTCCGGAACAGGCAAGACCACCCTGGCCCGTCGCCTGGAAAGGCGCGGCTGGCTCAGGCTCCAAGAGTCCGCCCACGCTCTGCCGAGCCAAGTCCCGGTTGCCGACAATGGCAATACCTGCTCTGACTACAGTCTCCTCGGGGCTACGCTGACCTACACTTCGACGATCTCTAGGCTGAGGGGGACTAGGGACTTGATCGCGGAGGGTTTCATCCTCTCAGACCTCGCCTACGCGAAGGCCAGGTTCGAGCTGAAGAAGAGTACGGCGTATCCAACCATGCTGGCCCTGTGCAGGGAAGTCCTGGCCATCCCGAGAATGAGGCCCGACCTCTACGTCCTGCTCGACGCAGGGCCTGAGACAATCGATGACAGGCAGGTCAGGAAGAATGGAAAGGACAGGAACGCGACAGAAATCTTCAGAGCCATGTACTACAAAGCGCTGGCCGAGATCCATCAAGAGCTGAACGAGACCAACATAGAGAGAGTGCGCACGGATTCAGAGGTCGAGAAGACGCTCGATGTGATCCTCGCGGCACTAAAGATGAAAGGAGTGGCAGGCGTCTGAACGCTGGGAACGCCTCCTGGAAGAAACTGCTTACCGAGGCGACCAGAGAGGCTCAGAAGTCAGTCCTAGCAGTGGCTGTCGGAGGCGACCGTGGGCTCGTGGTCGGAACCGGAGCCTCGGGGGACAAGACCCTGCTGGCAGACATGAAGGCAGAGGAGAAGCTGTCAAGAGCGCTCCTGCGGGTCGAAGGGGTGAGGATTCTGAGCGAAGAATCAGGGAACGTCGGCGACCCCAGATGCAAGACGATCGCTGTCATCGACCCCCTCGATGGCTCTTCGAATTTCGAGAGAGGCCTCCCGTTCTACTGCACGTCGGTCGCGATCGTTGAGGGGCAGAGCCTTGGAGGAGTCCGTTTGGCCATGGTCAGGAACCTTGTGAACGGAGACATCTACTTCGCAGCTAGAGGGGAGGGAGCATCGAAGAACGGGAGGAGAATCCACACGACTCAAGGAGGTGAGCTGGGAAAATCGGTTCTGGACGTGGACCTGGGTAGAACCTCGGGAAATGTGATCGCAGGGCTCATCCCCCTCCTCGCTGGCGCCAAGCGGGTGGTCCATTACGGAGCGAACGCGCTTGAACTGTGCCTTCTAGCTGAAGGAAAGATCGACGCCTTCGTCGATGTCAGGGGGCAGATGAGGGTCACCGACATCGCCGGCGGGTACTTGATAGCGAGAGAGGCGGGAGCTCTCATTTCGTTGGTTGGTGAGTCTCGGTTGGCCCCGACCTTCAGCCTCGAGACCAGGTTTGACTTCTGCGCGTCCGCGAACCAGTCCCTTCACAGTGCGGTTATGCGTAGCCTTCAGCCCAAGCGTCGGGCAGTTTGAGCGCGCGTAGGCGGCGAGGCGTGCCACATCGAGGAGAAGAGCCGGGGCTCCATCAGAGGATTCGGGACGCTGCGAGCTTCGAGGGTGCAGGCGCCAACGGATGCCCATCGGATTCATTAATGGAGGAAAGGCAAGCGGGTGGAATGAGGACTCTGGTGATTCTCTGGGGCCCCTTCGGGCATCGGGCTGATGAACTTGCCGAAGCGGTCGGAGGCACCAGACGGAGCATCACCCTGTTCTATGGGCCGAGATACCTCGCACCAATCAGGTACTTCGCCCTCTTTCTTCGGACGCTGGTCCTGTTGCATTCTGAGAACCCCGACGTCGTCTACGCGCAGAACCCTCCTGTGTTCTGCCCGTTGACCTGCATGCTGTTCTGCTGGCTGAAGGGCAAGCGCCTTGTGGTGGACCACCACTCGGTATGGAGGGTCAAGACGCTCGGAGGCACCGTGGGCGCCCTGATTGGGCGTATCGAGGGCGTCGTCTCCAGGAAGGCCTATGCGAACACCGCGCCACATGACATCTGGGCGAAGGAGCTCAAGAGAATGGGAGCGAGAAACGTCCTCGTTGTCCACGACCACGTCGAAAAGAACCCCTACGCGAGAGACAGTGCGGTCAGGGGCAGATACGGGGCAGACGGTTTTCTCGCCATCGCTTCTCATGGCGGCCATTTGCTTGAGAGGATAGAGTCAGAGGTGGGGGCCGCTGCCGCCATCCCCGGCCTGACGCTGGTCCTCACCGGTCCTGAGGAGAAGCTGAAGGCTAGGTTCGCCTCGCTCAAGCTGCCCGGCAACGTCCACTACCTGGGCCTGCTTCCGATGCGGGACTACCTCGCTCTAAAGGCTTCTTGTGATTTCGCCATCAACATAACTGATGAACCCTACACACTTTCGCACGTCATCTTCGAGTACCTCGCAAGCGGCCTCCCGGTGGTCTCCTCGAGACAAGAGGTTGTGGAGGGCGTCTTCGGCGACGCCCTCCTTTACGTCGACAAGTCTGGCCCTGGCGAAGTCGCCGCCAAGGTGCAGGAGCTTATTACGTCGAAGGAATTGTTGGGGCAATACAGGCTGAGAGTGACCTCGAAATACCTTCAGCTAGAGTCGACCCGCAGTGAGGAGGTGTCCCGGCTCCGCTCAATCCTCTACCCATCCGGCCGACAAGCTGCGAATCCAATGCATGACCAATCTCGAGGGCGCTCGGGGGAACATTCGGGAAGCATCCGGACGTGACGCTCAGGATCGGAATTCGTTCCACTGGCCTGGTCGTCTTCGGGGGCAGGGCCGTGAGCGCAATCACGGGCCTGCTGTTTATCGTGATGGCGACGAGATGGCTCGCCCCCGGTCAGCTTGGGCTTTGGGAGGTCATCATCGACCTCGTCACTTTCTCATCATATCCAATCGGAATTGTGGCATACTGGGCCACGAGGGACATAGCGAGGGGAAGACTGGTCGGTAAGACCGCGCTCGTGTTGGGCGTCGCGATGAGCGGATTTGGACTCCTTGCATACTTCCTCTTCTCCTTCGTGACCTACTCGAGTCTGGCGGCTCCACTCCTCCCCTTCCTGCTTGGGAGCCTTCTTGTTCCGCTGAGCTACTGGAGCCAAGTCACGACTTCAATCGTGGTGGGATACAGGCCAGTCGCCACTGGCTACTCGCTCGTGATTTCGGAACTGGTCAAAATCGCGACAGCCTATGAGGCGCTGTATGTGTTCAGGATGGGCATCGAAGGAATCATCCTGGCCCTCCTGGTTTCATACTTCGTCAACTCCGCTGTCGGCACTTACATGGTCAGGGGGGCGACCACGGAACAGCTCCAGGGGTCCGTCGCGAAACGCTGGATCAGACTTTCCTGGCTGCCCGTTGTCAGTTACCTGCCTCCGCTCTTGGCGGTCGCAGACACATACATCGCCTCCTTGGGCTTCGGAACGGCGATTGCGGGCGTCTACCAGCCTGCCTTCACAGTTGCCTCCGTCGTTGGCTACTCGTCCGCCCTGGCCTACTCCCTTTACCCCCTCCTGCTGCGGGGAGGAAACCAGAGGCTGCCGGCGATCACCATAGAGTTCTCGCTCCTCTTCGGCATACCTATGGCAGTGGGCGGAGTTGTCTTGGCCGGTCCGATTCTGCACCTGTTCGGTCCGAAGTATATGCCTGGCAGCCTTGGCCTTTCAATCCTCTCGGTCGCGTTCCTCTTCCAAGCGGTTTCGCTCATCATCGATCAGACCCTCCTTGGCACCGAGAAGGTGGACGCTAGTGGCGAATTGGGCTTCCGAAGTCTCGTGAGGAGCAATCTGCTTTACGTGCCCGTGGTCAACATCTGTTGGAATCTCGTGTATCTCGCAGGCTTGTTCGCCGCCCTGTCGTACGCCTTCTCGAACGGGCTGGGGTCCTCGGTTGCCGTGGCGTTGTGGGCATTGGTCCAGCTCTGCACGACGGTCGCATTCCTCATCATCAAGGCCAGGCGCGCCAGCCGCTCGGCCACGCTCTTCGCTGGGGCGAAGGTAGTGTACTACTTGGCGTCGGCAGCCGTAATGGGGGTCGCGGTGAGCCTGTTCTCAAAGACAGTTCTCGACCAGAGCGCAGACACCCCTGTTTATGGACTCGAGCTGACTGCAGTGGTCGCTCTAGGATCGGCCATTTACTTCGGCCTCCTGCTCGCATGGGACTCCAAGTTCAGGGCCATGGCCCGCCGGGTTCTGAAGCCTTGAAAAGCGCCTTCAGATCGGAGGCGTTAAAGGCGCGCTCTAGGCTCTCGGAAGTCGCGGCTGCTCAGACGATGTTGTCCTTGAGCGAGGCGAGGCTCGGGAAGGCGTAGTCGGGCCTTACGTCCCCCGACGGGTCTTTCCCCACCAGCGCGGTGTCGACGCCAGCCTTCCTACCGCACACGATATCGTTGAGCCTGTCCCCCGTGAAGAGCGTGTCCTTGGGGGGCGAAGCCATCGACCGAAGCGCAATCCGAAGCTGCACAGCCCTATCGAGGGAATCCTCTCTGGTCACTAGGGCATCGAAAAGCTCTCCAAGATGATGTCTGCTCAGGATCTTGTCGCACGCTGCTGTGCCCTGCATCGTGACTAAGCCCAGCTTGGCCACCTTTGAGAGGTGGGAGACTAGCTCTACAGCCCCGTTCACTGGAGTAGCTTCGGCGACTGCCTTCAGCTCGTGCATGTCGAGCACTGCGAAGAGAGTTTCTTTCATGGAGGGACGGACGGAGACAAGCTGCTCCACCTTGAGGAACATGGGCACGTTCTCGAACGGGCCCCCGGCTATCCTGCCTACTTCCTCACGCACCTTGACCCAGTCGACTGGGATCGTGAACAGGGTGCCGTCCAAGTCGAAGACGTAGGCTGAGTAGTCCTTGAGACTCACAGGACTTTTTCCTTCCAACCATCCTCCCTCCAAAGGAGAACCCCCGAATCGATGTTCCTGATCATGTAGTAGCCCGCAGGCAGGAGGTCATGTCGAGGGGCGTCGCCGGGTGGCTCCTCACCAAGGCCCAGCCTGACGTAGAGGTCGGCTAGGTTTGAGTACCATGGGAGGCGGAAGTGCTTGACTGCGACATACCCCCAGAGGGGCATCGTTGTGTGGAACTTCCCCGCGTCGACTTCGGTCACGCAGGGATGCCCGTGAGAGTCCTCCTTGATATCGATCGAATACGCTCCGTTTGGCTGTGGGTCAAGAGCCTCGACCGACCTCTCTCCGACCCTGTTGATCTCGTCGTCTTGGACGATTCTCGCGACCGACGGCGTCCCGGTGATGCCGGAAGGCGAGATGTGCTTGAACGGGTACTCTATTCTCTCACGGCAGTAGGAAGTCACCAGTTTGCCCTCGTGCCACACTGTATCCATGGCGATGTTCCTTCCCGGGAGGTACTCCTGGAGGATGAACTCGTCGAGCGAGGTTCCCCTGCCCGTCCACAGCGCAATCCAGTGAAGCGCCTCCTCCTTCGAACCGCAAGGCAGGCTAAGTCTCCCCCCGGCTCCGTGACGGGCCCGCACCCAGAGAGGAGCGTGGAACTTGGCGAAAGCCTCCTCCACGTCATCCAACTCTTTCAGGGCCACGGTGCCTGCGACAGGGACGCCCGCCTGCTCGATACGCGTCTTGGTCAGCAGCTTGTCCTGCCCCGTCTCCATCACCTCGGGCCTCGGCAGCAGCAGCGGGACTGGAACCTGATCCCTGGCCTTAGAGAGGACCAGGGCCTCTGTGGAAGGCTGGGGGTGGAGGAAGTCAGCCTTCTCCTTCTCTGCTATGCCGGCCACCCTCCGGACGAAGTCGGGCGAGTCATGCCGGGGCGTCAGGTGCCTGGAATCGAGGTCCGGCAGTTCGATGTAGTACTTGCTGTAGTCGGCGCCGGCTATCCAATACCCAATCGCCGAGATCCGAAGAGCGCGGACGAAGTTCACTCCGGCAACCCCGCCTGCCCCCGTCACAAGCACACGCTTCTTTGGCATGCTAGCCGACCCTGACCTTAAGGAACCCACCTGAAGCTGTCACTGCACGGCCTGCTGTGCTGGAACTCAACACCCCTCCCTCGACCACGAGGGCCTTCTCCCCCGTGGTCTTGAAGGTTAGCACCATGCCCTCAGGGGCGCCGTCCACTCTGACGCTCGCGCCGTCGGCTACCAGGGGGCTGCCCCGCTCGACCCACCAGCGTGCAATTCTCTCACCGGTGGCAACGTAGCAGTCTCTGCCCGCGAGCGAAGCCAAGAGACGCGGGTAAATCCTTCCCCCCTTCATCCTCAGGGACTCCTGGTGCCAGAGCAGGGTCATCAGACCGTTAACTCTGTTAACCTGGTCGAGAAGGTTCAGGAAGTCCTTCTCTCCCTCGTCCTCGCTCCTTCTCAGATACCCCCAGAGCGTCGTGTCCATGAGCACAAGAGGGAGCTCTACCATCTTCATCTGCTTCCATCCCGAATCCGGGGGATGGAAGGGCGTGCAGAGGCCGAGCCTGAACCCCAGGCTGTCCCTGTTCCCGACTGTGCTGTCGTAGATGAAACCAGACGACTGCGCGATCTCCCACGTCTTGCCGTAGTCGAACTGAAGGTAGTGCTCCCTCAGGCCGACCGGCCTGCTCCCGAAGGCGGAGCTCAACCTCGTCACTGCGTCCTCCATCGCCTCTGCCGAATCGTGCGTCCCGAAGTCTCCATGGAGGCCTACCTCCCATCCAGACCCGACCAGACGCCGGGCTGTGCGAGCCAGCGCACTCAGGTCGTAGTTCTTCGACAGGAAGTAGAAGCTCGATCTGATGCCATGTCTAGCCTCAAGATCGGAAATCAGGTCGATGTTGTTGTACAGCGACCTTAGCCCTATCAGAGCTAGCACGACGTCCGAGAAGGAGAAGCGATCCGCCCGCTTGAGAAGATGAGTAATCGATCTGTGAACGTTGTCAACGTCGTGCGTGATGCAGACAGCGAATCGGGCGTCCCGAGGCCAACGAGCCTTGCGGACGAAAAATCCTGAGCGGCCGAGGGTTTCGGCCTCGACATCGGCTAGGAAGCGGATGATGTCGTCCTCCAGCACGGGTGCCGGAGTGGCAGATTCGGGCGAGCCGCGCATGGCCGCGGTCAGGCCATCGACCAGCTCCGAGGGAATCGAGGTGGGGTCCAGACTCTGGTGGATCAGGCCCATGCTGTCCTCGAGAAAGGCCGCGACGTAAGACCTTGCGGCTGCGCTCACTCCGCCTGCTCTCCCTTCTCGACAGGAAAGTATAGGGTATCTGTCACGGATGTCCACCTATCCCTAGGATCGGGGACCGCCGACCATGATGGAGACGAAGGAACTCAAGCTCCTCAGGATCACCCTCATGAGTCGGAGCGGGCCGGGGTTGGCAGCCGATTTCATGAGCATATCAAGGAAGAAGACCTCGACCGAGCCAAAGCGAGTGCCCCTGATGAAATACCCCCTCCAATCGGTGGCATCGCACGACTCGAAGGGCTGGAAGAAGGCCAGGAGCTGCCTTCTCGTCTGGATTGCACTGGAGGGCCTTAGAACGAGGATATCAATGTCGTGCGCTGAGGCCCTCCCAGCGCCGACGCTCCCCACAAGGGCTACGTCAATCCCCAGACAGGCAAGCCCAGCATGGATCTGCTCGAAGCTGCGCCTCTGCGCTTCAAGGTCTCCCGTCACGAGGCAACCCCGCCGCGGCAAAACGGGTCATGGTCCTTCGCGACCCTTGCCGATGTCTCTCTGCCCTGCCTCGCCACTGCCCCTACCCACTTCCTTTCCCGCGATTCGGGCGCCGCACTCCCACGACTGGGAAGACCTGTCCGAGGCGTCTCTCGATCTGTTCCTGCACTTCCGCACGCCCCCTCGTGGCATCTATCACCGCGAGGCGCTTTGAGGTGGCGATTGCGAGGTACTCTTCGCGTTCTTTCGCAAGGACCGTCTCTGCATACCTGATGTGGTCCGCCCGAGACACTATTACGTCGAGCGACCTCCGCACGGGCACGTCCAGGACGAGGGCGCAGGTGGGGGAAGGCAGAAAGAAGATCCACTTTAGTCCTCTGACCCGATAGCCCAGGCCTTTGTATTTCACGTAGGTACTCCAGCTGAACCTGTCGTAGACGACGACCCTCCCTTCTGTCCCCCGTCCAAAGGAATGGATGACGTACATCAGGAGGTTGTCCAGGGCCGAGAGCAGGGGTCGCAGCGGATGTCCGCCCCTCCTCACTCCGAGGGCAGCGTCGTTACCTTTGTGGCGCCTGGAGAACATGTCAACGACCAGGTAGTGGTGGAACGGAACCCGTGTGCAGAGATAACCCCTATCCTTGAACCAGGACTCCAACTCTGAGGCGTGTGTGGACTTCCCACTCCCATCTATGCCCAGAAGCGCGACGCTGCCGCCCCGCCTTCCCGACCGAGCCGATTCAAAGAGGTTACTCAGGAATGTTGGGTTCATCGAACACCACTGTTGGAGGCCACCGCGGCAGAGTGCCGAATTGTCCTCCGTGAGGCAAGAGCTACTGCCCTTTGCTCTTCGTTTCGGTCTTTGCTTCTCCCGAAGGCATCCCCATTTCTGGGATCTCTGTTATCGGCTCCGGCGGAGGAGTGGTGGCCATCGTGTACCCGATCCAGGCTAGAATCGCCAAGAGTAGAGCCACGCCGATGAAAGCCGTGACCCTGATGGTGATTTCCCATGCATAGAGCAGGAGGACCGCGTAGAGGATTATGCCGATGATGCTTCCTCCGAAGATCGCCCCGCCTACAGCCCTGTCATTTGCCATGTGATGTGTGCCGGTCAAACTCGCGAATATAAAGAATTTTGCAGGAGAGTGAACCCCCGCTTTTCAGGAGTCTCTTCGACGTGGGATATGGGTGGGAGAGAGACGGTGACGCGGGCTAATGTGAACGGATACAGGCAGTTTGCTCTGATGACTCGAAGACCAACGCTACGCTTTAGCGGCTGCCTTCTCGACCTGCCCCTTCTGCGTGATTTCCCGAACGATGCCAGCTGCCACCGTGCTACCCATGTCACGAAGGGCAAACCTTCCCAACTCAGGATAATCCTTGAACGTTTCGAGCACAATTGGCCTCAAGGGCTGTATTCTCACTATCGCTGAGTCTCCGGTCTTTATCGTCTTCGGCTTCTCCTCGGTCGGCTGACCAGTCCTGGGGTCGATCTTTGCGACAATTTCTGAAATCGTTGCTGCGACTTGAGCTGTGTGGGCGTGCAGGACCGGAGTGTACCCCGGCGCTATTGCAGTCGGGTGGAAGACAACTATGATCTGCGCTAGGAACTCCTTCGCGATTGTGGGCGGGTTGTTTGTTGGCCCCAGCACCGAGCCCCTCCGGAAGTCGGTCTTCGCAACCCCTCTCAGGTTGAACCCAATGTTATCGCCCGCCATTGCTTCGGTCATGGCCATGTGGTGTGTCTCGATGGACTTCACTTCCGCCGTCAGACCTTCGGGCATTATCATTACCGAGTCACCGACCTTAATCTTACCCGTTTCAATCCTTCCGACAGGGACTGTACCGACTCCGGTGATAGTATAGACATCCTGGACTGGAAGCCGTAGCGGCTTGTCGATGGGCTTTGCCGGCTCCACAAACTGATCGAGCGCGTCCATGAGAGTCGGACCCTTGTACCAGGGCATGTTTGTGCCCCTCTTGACCAAGTTCTCGCCTGTCCAGCCGGAGACGGGGATGATG
>JBEKJV010000007.1:0-35516 GCA_050011055.1 Nitrososphaerales archaeon
GTCTTGTTTTCCACGGTTTTTCGGCGCCACCTTTAATTCCATCACGCGCCACCGCTAGCGAGTTATGTGCATAACCCGGGTCGGGAAGGTCACGACCGCATCGCAGGGGAGGGCATCGGTGGATTTCTTCGATGGGAGGGCCTTGGACGGCGTTGACGTTTCAATGGTGGCAGCCGCCCGGGGCGACTTCGTGGAGGTCTTCGGTAACCTAGCGCTTTCCGTAATCACTCCCTCGGACGCGAAAAAGCGGAAGGCGGCGTGGAAAGAGGTTCGTGAGGCGGCAATCGTCACCTTGCCCAAGAGAGACAGAGCGCGTTGAACGAAAAGGGAATCCTCCTCCACGCGAAGCACGCCTTCATGCCGAACAGCCTGGGATACTGTGGGCCTGACGACAGGGGGGTCATTCTTAGGCACCTCGAGGAATCGAAGGGCGGCGAGGACCTGACCTCGACGCTGAAGGAGTTCGAGGCGGCCTATCCCTTCCTCAGACTGATCGCCAGAACCACTGGCAGGGACACTTTCGACTACTCGGTGCCGGAGGCATACTGGATTGGAAACGGCCTGCTGGACCGGGTTCCCGTCCCCGACTTCCATAGCTTCTCCCACAAGGAGTTGATTGGCAGGGACCCGAAGGAGGTGAGACAGGTCTTCAAGACGGTGGGCACGGCCGCGCGCCCGCACCACACGTTTTACGTGATGAACACCTATGCCAGCTCGAGCGTTCCTGACGGACCGAGCCTGAGCAACACCAACATGAAGAAGATTGCCCAGATGATTGACAACTGCCGAGTCTCCTGGGGCGAGGTGAAGGGAGTAGCCCCAAGAAGCCTCCAAGTCGAATACCGTCCCGTGATTCTGGAAGACGGGCGACTGGCCCTTTCGAAACCCAGGCTCAAGAAGGTGAGATACAACCCCGAGGTGACGCCCTTCGGCTCCATCAAGAAGGGGGACCCCGTGTCCCTGCACTGGGACTATGCGTGCGAAGTGCTGAGCCCGAGACAACGCGTTAACATACGGAAGTACACCATGCTGGACATCGAAGCAGCAAATCTACTACTGGCCTCATCCGATAGAAGCAGACTCTAGGGAAGCCGTCAGGACTCCAGACTCTCCAGCAGCCTGAGCCGCTGGACCTGGGCCCTGTCAAGACTCTCGAGCGACTTCTGGAGACCGGTCAGCTGCTCGATGTTCTTCCTCGATTCTTCGCAGAGCCGCTTGTAGGCTGCCTTAGCGGCAGGCGTCTGCGCTTTGCTGACGAGGCCCTCGTAGCTGTTGGCCAGGTCATCTTCGACCCCTATCCAGTTGATCAGGGTGTCCATAGTCGCCTCCAGATAGCCGGTCTTGACGGTCTCTTCCACCTTCTTCGCTTCCTCGGCGGTGTTCACATCTGCAATGAGCCGTTCCTTGCCCAAAGACGAACAGCAGCGCGGAGTCTCAGGGGTCTATAAAGGTAGGCGAAGGCTCACACGATGAGGCCCAGAATGAGGGCTGGGATGAGACCAGAGATGACGCTGAGCGCCAACAAGAATGTTGACGGCAGCATGTCTCTCGAAGGTCTGTTCGTGACCGGCCCTGCGGATTCGGAGAAGACGACAGTGTTGATCACCCTGTAGTAGTAGACGATCGAGAGCACGATGTTAGCGACCACCACCAGGGCTACCCAAGTGAAGAGCGGAGTCGAGGCTAGAAGCAACGACTGGACGATGAGTATTTCGCTCCAGAACATTCCGAAGGGTGGTGATCCGACCATCGCCAGCGACGACGCGGTAAATAGGACCCCGAGGGGCCTGTTCTGCCTTCCTGCGCCCTTCAATTTCTCAAAGTCCGCGTCTTCGAACTCCTTCCTCCCCCCGACACCGGTGAGCATGAAGAAGTTGGCCTTTACGAGTCCGTGGTTCCAAATCTGGAACGTGACCGCGATGAGACCCAGCACCGAGAAGGTCGAGAGCGCGGCGAGCATGTAGCCCATCTGGGCAATGGAGCTGAACGCGAGCATGCGCCGCAGGTTGCCCTGTCCGAGCGCCCCGAAGTTCCCGACCAGCATCGTCAATATAGCGAGCGTGACAAGAGTCACTTGAATCCCCTGGACCACGGACCCCTGGACAACGAACGGCTGGATCACCTTCAGCATGGCGAAGAGGAGAGTCTCGTCGACGACCCTGCCGTTGAGGGCGCCAATCTGAGCGGGTGCGGCCCCATAGGCGTCGGGCAGCCATGTATGGACCGGGAAGATTGCTACTTCCACCCCAATGCCCACGAGAATCATCAGGAGCGCAACGACGCCCATGGGGCCGTTGGAGGCGAGAAGCAAGGGCAGGTCGGCCAGACGGATGCTTCCTACGCTTGAGTAGACAAGCGCGACCCCGAGCAGGTAGACCAGGCTCCCTGCCCCAGCCAGGAAGAAGTACTTCATTGCCGCCTCGAGTGAGATGTCGCGCCGTTCGAATGACACCAACCCATAGGCCACTATGCTGAGGCCCTCCCAGAAGAGAAAGAGGGTCAGAAAGTCGCCGGCTGAAACAACCCCTATTGAGCAGCTGACGAGTAACATTAGGAGGGCATAGAAGGTCCCGATGTTGTCCGTGCGAGTCAACGTAAAAGCCGTGAATATCGTCACTGCGAAGCCCGCAAGGAGCACGGTCAGAATCACCAGGTTCCCCAACTTGTCGACCGAGTAGATGCTGGCGAAGATCGACGCCAGAGGCTGGATGGAGATAGGGCCCCAGCTAGCAATGAGCTCGACCAGGGACAGGAGGAGGAAGGCCGCGGCTATCCCACCGATGACGAGCGGTCTGCGACTTCCGAGCTTTGACTTGGCTATGTCTGCGGCGAGGACGACCATCGCCCCAGCGAACTGGATCTCGAGGACCGTAGACAGCCAGGCCATCTGTTAGATCACTCCCGTCACTGCGAGCATCAGTAGAACCACGAGAACAGAGAAGAGCAGGGCGACGTTCTTTCCGAGGTCCCCGCTCTGGAGCCCTGTGGCAAGGCGAGTCAGGGGCCCTAGTACCGACCTGATTATGTACGAGTAGAATCGGTCGAACCCGATTCCCTCGAGCAGAAACCCTTTGGCATCCTTGAGGAAGGCGCTGGACTGCATCAGCCGCGCGGTTGCCTCAGACCGAGCCTGGAATGCAAAGTAGCAGATCGCGAACCCGAGCAGCACCACGGCTACTGTGGAGGTCGCGGTGAGAATTGAAGGAGCTTCGCTAAGCGAGGGCGCGAAGAGGCTCTGGCCACCCAGACCAACCCATCCAACCACGACGAGCACGACCAAGGCCATCATCGGCACCACCATCAGCCACCCGGACTCGCGAACCTCTCTCTCACGACTGGGGCCGTGGAAGACTTTGACAAGTGCTCTGAAGGAGTAGAATGAAGTGAGAATGGAACCGAGGATGATCACAAGGAAGGCCGCCGCGCCGTATGTGGCGGCCGCAGACAGGATTGCGTCCTTAGTCCAGAACCCTATGAGCGGGGGAAGACCGACCATCGCAAGTGCTGCGAATAGGAATGCAACATAGGTGTACTTCATCCGTCGTGCGAGCCCTCCCATCTCGTCAATCTTCCTGGTTCCAAGCGCTTCGATGACAGATCCAGCGGCCATGAAAGCGAGCGCCTTGAAGAGGCCTTGGCTGATCAATTGGTAGATTGCGCCCGACGTAGCAATCGTCCATCCCACTACGCCCCCCAGCCCGACGGCAGCAAACATCAGACCCAGTTGGCTGATCGTGGAGTAGGCGAGAATCCTCTTGAAGTCGTCGGCTGCGCATGCGCAGGCACCCCCCACAAGTAGGCTTGTGAGGCCGACGACCAGGACCGAGGTAGAGAGGACCACAGACGAGGCGTAGATTGGGTACATCCGGACGACCAGGTAGACGCCCGCGTTCACCATGGTGGCCGCGTGAATGAGCGCGCTGACTGGGGTTGGACCTTCCATTGCGTCCGGCAACCAAACATGGAAGGGCACTTGGGCAGACTTCCCCATTGCCCCGATGAGAATCAGAACGCCGATCAACACCCAATTCACACCGGCTGCGCCCACGGACGAGTTGATTGCGCCGATGTTCGTTGTGCCAAGCGTCGTGAACAGCATGATTACGGCGAGCAACAGGGCGATGTCCCCGAATCTCGTTACGACGAATGCCTTAACGCCAGCCTTTCTTGCAGATTCCCTGTCGGTCCAGAATGCAATCAGGAGGGCGGAGCAGATACCGACTATCTCCCAGAACAGGTAGAGCTGAAGGAGGTTGCCGGCCATCACGAGACCCAGCATCGCCCCGATGAACACCAGGACGAGTGAGTAGAAACGAGCCTGCCCTTTCTCATGCTTCATGTTCCCAGCTGCGTAAACCACGATAACGAAAGACAGAATCGAGACAAAGGCTGCGAGCAGCACCGAAAGGCCGTCTACGTTCACCTCGGCCAGGACCTTCACCTGGCTCAACTGGCCCGAGACCTTTGCGTAGGCCTGGAAAATCGACCACCCCCCGAGGGACTCGGTATATGGCTGAGAAAACACGAGGGCTTGGTAGAGCCCGATGGCCGCCGTCAGCCCGCTTACACCTATCGCGAACCACTTGCTCCCCCTCGAGTCGACGAAGCTCACGAGTAGGACAAGAGGAGCCCCGATGAGCGGGACCAGCCACACCAGCCAAGCTTCTAGCATCAGTGCCTCAGCTTCCTGATCTCAGACGGGTTGAGTGTCCCATACTTCCGGTAGACGTTGACTACGATGGCAAGGCCTACCGCCTCGACTGAGGCACCAACCAGGATCGAGAGGAACACGAAGGAATCAGTCGTGAGGCGAGTACCTACCACGGTAGAGAGAGACCCGTTCAGGCCAGATGAGAACAAGGCCAGGTTTGCGCCCAGAAGGACCACCTGGAACGACATCACGGTCTTGATGAGGTTCTTTGAATAGGAAATGGAGGCGATGCCCAGGAAGACGAGGAGTATCCCCGTGGACATGAAGACTATCTGGTCGGTCACCATCTAGGTCTCCCTCGAGAATAGGTTGGCGACAGTCACCATTGCGGATGCGAAGACCGTGACGAGAATCAGGAGGTCCCAAGGCCTGAACTGCCACAGGAATGAGAATGTCGTTAACGACACATCAGTGTATTCTGAAGGCGACAACCCTACGAGCCCTGGCGCGACCTGAGTCAGGGCCAGGATCACAAGGACTAGCGCTCCAGCCACAGCCATGATTCCCAGGCGGGTTGCACCGATATCCAACTTCGACTCCCCGGTCATCAGTATGACCGTCAGGAAGAGGACTGACACTGCGCCCGAGAACGTGACGATTTGCATCAGACCCACAAGTGCGTCGCCATACGCGGTGAAGACCACCCCCGACAGAGTTGACGCCCAGAACAGGGCTATGAGAGAGACGGAGACCTTCTTGGAAAAGAGGGCCACCAAGACGGTGGCTAGGATTACGGCCGAAATCGCGATTGAGAGTAGTTCACTTGCCAATGGTCAACGCCTTCTTCATTATTGTGGATTCCTTCTTGAAAACAGCGAGCTCGAAGTTGCGCGTCAATGTGAGGGCCCCGAACTTGCAGTCGTCGACGCACTGGCCGCACATGATGCACGTGTAGAGTTCGAAGGAAGGTCGCTTGATGTCAACCTCCCTTGTGCCAATCATCTTCTTGCCCACAGGCACCATCGTGATCACTTGGGCGGGGCAGACAATCTCGCAGATGCTACATCCTGTGCATTTCACTGGGTCGATATCGAGCTTTCCCCTGAACCTCTCTGTGACCACCTTGTCTCCGAAAGGATACTTCTCCGTGATGGGCGTCTTTAGCACGGTCCGGAACATCTCGCCCATGGCTTCACCGATGTTTCTTCTCGGCACTTGTTTCACCTGAACACCCAGAGTATCGCCACCGCGAGCTGAGCGAGACTGAGAGGAGTGATGATGGTCCAGAAGAGCTTGGTCGCTTGATCGATTCGGACCCGAGCCAGGGCCGTCTTTATTACGAAGAAGAGGAAACCAACCGCGAAGAGCTTCACCAGGAAGTAGGAACCGTAGAAGACGGACTGCAAGTTCTGGTTGGTGCTGATGACAGGGCCTGCTGGGCCCCCGAGGAACAGACTGACCGCGAGCGCAGACAGGAAGACGTAGCTGAGGCTCTTCGTGAGCTTGACATAAGCGAGGGTGTTGCCCGAGAACTCGGTCATCCAGCCGCCGACAATCTCCGTCTTGGCGTTGGGGATGTCGAACGGAGGCTTCTCAAGCTCTGCAAGCGCTGCGATGATGAAGACTGCGAAAGCGACCGGCGCGAGGAAGATGTACCAAATCGAACCCTGTGCTGCAACGATCCCCGGCGCTCCTGTTATCGAGCCTATCGAGAGACTTTTTGCGAGGACCGCGGGCGTTATCATCGCGAGAGTCAGCGGAACCTCGTAGCTGGTGTACTGTACGACCAGCCTTCCTATGGCTATGGTCGAGTATCTGCCGGCCGAGGCGTAGCCAAGCATCGCTGCCATCAGAGTGGAGAATGCGAGGATGAAGAGCATGAAGAGAAGGTCGAGCGGGTGGTAGAGGATAGCCTGAAAACCCAGAATCGGGATGAACGCGATGCCGATGGCCGGGGCCGCGAAGTAAAGGGCAGGACCCCACCGGAGGACGAACTTGTCGCTTTGGGTAGGGATGATCTCCTCCTTGGAGGCGAGCTTGAAGAAGTCTGCGACCGGCTGGAGGAGACCGAAAGGTCCGGTCACCACCGGGCCCCTCCGCCCTTGCATACGGGCGTATGTCTTCCTGTCCAGCCACTCGAAGGCAAAGGCGAGCCAGACGAAGAAGGTCAGCCCGGGAAAGAGAAGAAGCTCGACGACCTGCAGCGGGTTCAACTGAGCTTCCTCTTGTAGTACTCTATCCCGTACGTGCGCAGTTCTTCGCCGCCTATTGACCACTCCTTGGACTTATCGACGTCCAGGACCGAGATTCTGTCCATGCACCCGAAGCATGGATCCATGCCGGTGAGCACGATCGGGACGTCCGCCAGAGTGTGGCCCTTCAGCATCTCAGTGGCAGTGAGGATATTGGCCACGGTCGAACTCCTGACCTTCACTCGTTCCGGTGCGCTGCCACCACCAGACTTCACGAAGTAGAACAGCTCGCCCCTTGGGGCCTCCACGTGGAAGGTAGACTCGCCCTGGGGGACTGCCCTTGGAATGCTGACTTTGTAGGGACCGGCCGGGAGCTTCTCGACCGCTTCACTGACCATCCGGCAGGAATCGCGGATCTCGTTCAGCCGCAGCGTGAGCAGCGAAGCTATGTCTCCGTCGTTGCTGGTCTGGACGTGCGGGGGGATCTCGTCGTAGGCCGCGTAGGGGTCCTCGGCCCTCACGTCTCTGGCTATGCCCGTGCATCGAAGGAGCGGACCGACAGGGCAGAGTCGCCTTGCCGTCTCCTGGGTGATCCGCCCGACGCCCTTCGTTCGGACAGTGAATGTCTCTTCCGTTTCGACGAGCTTCGTATAATAGTCGGCCCTCTTCTCGATGTACTTTAGTTCGTCCTGGATCTTGGCCGCGATTCCGTCGGGGAGTTCCATTCTGACCCCGCCGATGATGGAGTACGACTTGTTGACCCTGTTGCCAGTTATGGCCTCTTCCAGGTCCAGGATGTGTTCCCTGTCCTTCCACACCCACATGAAGAGAGTGTCGAAGCCGGCCCAGTGCCCGACCAGACCGAGCCAAAGGAGGTGAGAGTGTAGCCTTTCGAGCTCGGCCACTATCAGTCTGATGTACCTCCCCCGCTTCGGGACTTCGAAGCCAGTGAGCGCCTCGACGGCGTGGGTATATCCCAGGCTGTGCGCGAAGCTGCAGATGCCGCAGATCCGTTCAAAGAGATAGGTGTTCTTGACCCAGGTCCTCTCCTGGGCCGCTCGTTCTATCCCCCTGTGGACGTACCCGATTCTGGGTATGACCTGGACGATCTTCTCCCCTTCGAGGATGAGTTTGAAGTACTCGGGCTCCTTCAGCGACGGATGTACTGGCCCGAAGGGCATGGCACTCTCCACCGAATACTGCATCAGCCCCGCACTCGATTCCCTGCGCTGGTCGGGTTTGGTTTCTTCACTCAAGCCCCATCATCTTCCTTATCTTCTCGGGGTCCGCTTCCTTCCGAAGGGGCGGCGGTGCTTCGGCCGGGTAGTTGTCTGGTAGGAGGAGCCTCTTCCCCAAGTACGGGTTCCCCTCGAAAGAGACGCCCAAGAGGTCTTGAATTTCGGCCTCGTACAGGATCGCAGAAGGCAAGGACCCAGTGATCGATTGAATCTTTGGGTCAGTCTTGGGCACCGCGGTCCTCACTACGACGAATCCCCTGCCCTGCCAGAACTGGTAGAGAATGCCGATCTCCTCTCCTAGATCGAGACCAGTTATCGTGCTCAGGTGGTAGAGCCCCGGCATGGACGAGACAGACTTGCAGGCTTCTAGGACCTTGCCAGGGGGGACGTTCAGCTCGACGGTCTTCAGATGCGTGGTAACAGACCCTCCAAGCTTGGCGGCCAGGTCGGCCAACTCTTCACTGGGCAATTGTATTCTCTCCTTCGATTGGGTCGGGCGGCCCTCCGGTGACCAGCTTGAGGATGCCCCAGATTATCGCTTCCGGCCTGGGAGGACATCCGGGAATGAACAGGTCCACCGGGATTACCGTGTCGACGCCGCGTCCCGCGTTGTAGCATTCCTTGTACACCCCACCGCCGAGACCGCATGCTCCGATCGCGACAACGTGCCTCGGCTCGGGCACTTGTTCATAGACTGTCTTGAGGCGGTCCCTCATTAGGGGGTTGATCGTCCCCGTCACCAGCAGGACGTCTGCGTGCCTCGGGCTCGGGACCAACTCAACGCCGAGCCTTTCGGCGTCATAGCGGGGAGTGAGCGCGGCCAGTATCTCGATGTCGCAGCCGTTGCAGGAAGACGCGTTGACGTGGAAGACCCAGATGGACCTCTTCCTTGCCCAAGCAGTCAGGCCGGACCTAAAACTCGCCACCCCCGGCGGTGATGAACCACCAGACCGTAACTGTGAGGACGCTGCCCCCGCCGACGAGGAAGAGGAGCGGATAGGTAGCCGAGGGCGCCGCGAAGGAGCCCGCCAAGATTAGTGCCAACGCCTCGACCACCATGAAGAGCATTGCAAAGATGAAGAGGTTTGACCTGTAGAGTCCCCTGGGTGGGATCGACTCTTCGCCTCCCGCGAAGGGCTCGTACCTCACCCCAGCACCGGAGCTTCGTTTGCCGAGCCTGCCTACTAGCGTGAAGACCACAATGTCGGCGATGACTATGATGAGTGGCCCAAGGATGGCGTCTGTTGCAGCGGTCATTCTGCCGCCTCCACCAGGCTTGCAATCATTTCGACCAGCTTCGTGCTCGACCTCTTGACAATGTCGGAAAGTCCCTCGCCGACTCCCACGGAGTCTGGCTCAATACCCACGATATATGTGTCTGCCGCGTTCTCGGCGACGCCTGGGACTAACCTCAGCGGTACGTTGTGCGTAGCGAAGAATCCGAACTTCGTCTCGCTCAGACGGGCACAGATGATGGTCCCCGGCTTCTTTTGCGCCTCAATGGCGTCGATGATTACGATTCTCTCTCCTTTCGATGCGAGGTCAGAGATCATCCTTTCAGGATTCGGTGAAAGCCCGTGTACTCTGACGGCCTTCCTCGACGCGGGCCCGAGCCGTCGCCGTAATGAGGAAACCACCTCGAGTCCGACGGCATCGTCCTGCTTTATGGGGTTGCCAATTCCGAAGACATGAGTAGTCCCGGATCCGCCGAGAATGCATTCCCTGAGCTGAATGGACAGGTCATCAGAGGGAGCCGTCGAGCCTTCTCCCTTCTGGCCTACTCGATTCCCGTGATCTTCAGGTCGAGGCCCCCGACGACCTTCAACGACGAGCCGCACTGGGGGCACGCGAAGGCCGGGTCGATCGTGTGGTCGTGCCGATGCACGGGGAGTCTGCCTGAGAAGCGACACTTCGGGCACTCCACCGAGCCCCTTGTGAACCTGACCACCAGCTTCGAGCCCTCCGCCTTCGTCCCCTTCGAAAGAATCCCGTACGCCATGGTGAGCGATTCGCGGGTCAGGCCGAGCATCTCTCCCACATCGACCTTCACTCTCCGAGGCGACTTCTCTGCGGCCCCGGTCTCCTCGAGGACCGACTGGAGTATCCTGTCCGCGTAGACGTACTCGTGCAAGAGACGTCGATTCAGGCGCTGGGGTATTTAGCGTATCGGACGATGGCTCGATTTCTCGACCAGAATCGTGCAGTATCTTGGGTGAGCGGAGGCCCCCCGTCCTTGGAACGGGCATCTCTCAACCAGTCTTGTCCCATTTTCAAACGCTGTTTAAGAGGGTTAGACGTTTCTTAATCTTGAGAATCGTCTTGCTAGGATCCGATGTCTGTCAGAAACTTCTTGTTCGACTCGACAGTCTGCTTCACCACGCTCTCCCAGGCCTTCCGTTCGGCTGCGGACTTCATGCTCAGCCTCCTCACGACGTCGTACACATCATCTAGGCTTGCGGCCGCCATCCCCGCCTTGTCGACGACAGAAATGAGCTCAGGGTCGTCTATCTTGACCTTGTAGCCGTTCTTGCGGAGGAAGACAAGCCCCGCGACCAACGCCGTCCTCTTGTTGCCCGCCCTGAAGTGCTGACCGCTGGCGAGTTTGAAGACGAGGAGCGATGCCTTCTCAGGGATTGCCTGTTCGAAATCCTGGTTGTCTGCCCGGGCGGCCACCTCCTTCAGCAGGGACTCGAGCTGCTCGCCGTCGGCCTTCGAGTATTCGTTGGGCTCGCGCGTGAGCAAGACCACCTCCCTGTTGACCGCGACCAGTGTGGGCAAGTCCATGTCATGGACTGTTCGCTTCGCCACGCGCAATCACTCCATTGCCTCACATTTAACCGATTGAGATTCGCAGGAATCACAACCTGAAGGGCGCAACAACCGAGCGGAAGTCAGCGACTGAATCGACTGGAGGTATCCTTGACAACCAAGTAGAACAGAACCCCACAGATGTCTGTACGCTGCCAGCGAGTAACCCTTAATTGGCTATTACCACTCGCCAGTGGTAATGGGAGAGGAAACCAGGGAAACGGAAGCAAGCTCTGGCACAGCTTGCGACAGCGCCGGACAGGTCGCATCTTTTGATCTCAGAGCGACCAAGCTCCTCGGCTGGAAACCCGAGGAGATGGTCGGAAAGCAGAGCCTGACAGTCTTCCATGAGCCCCGTGAGGTGGCGACACTCGTTCCGAGGCTCCTCAAGTCAGCTGCCGATGTGGGCAAGTCGGAAGATGAAGTGGCAATTGTCCGGCAGGACGGGTCAAAATTCATGGACATTCTCACGGTCCGCCCTCTCTTGAAACGAGGAGAGGGAGTCGGCCGCATGGGTATGACCCGGCACCTGAAGAACGTCTAGGTCGGGTGGCTTGCCCTGCCTCATGACGTCTGGATAAGGGAGCTCAGACCCCCATTCCTGCTGCTTCCGGTCGTCTTCGTGCCAACTGGGCTGGCGATCGCCTGGTCGGCTGGTCATTTTGACTTGGCCTACGCCCTGCTGACGCTCGTCGGAGTCGTCTGCTTGCACGCTAGCGTAAACGTTCTGAACGATTACTTCGATTTCAGGAGTGGAATCGACCTCAAAACGACGCCGACACCATTCAGTGGAGGAAGCACGATTCTTCCGAAGGGGCTGATGTCCACGAGGGGAGTGCTGTGCTTGGGCTCGCTTCTTCTGGCGACGGGCCTGGGAATAGGAACGTACTTCGTCTACGAATTCTCGTTCGACCCCGTGCTCATTGCCCTCCTCGTGTTCGCCGCATTTTCGGTTGTCACGTACTCGCCACTGACGTCCAAGCTTGGTATCGGCGAGATGGTCACAGGACTTGACTTCGGGCCCCTTTGGCTTCTCGGAACCTACTACATCCAGACCCATCAATTGAGCGTTGTACCTATCATCATCGGATTGCCGCTCGGCATAATGACGGCAGGGATTCTCTACGTAAACGAGTTCCCAGACACCGATGCCGACAAGAGTGTGGGGAGGAACCATCTCGTAGCGCGATGGGGGAAGGCCAAGGCAGCCAGCAGACTGAGGGCGATCCTGTTCTGTGCCTACGCAATCCCCGTGGCTGGAGTTCTTGTCGGCGCAGTCAGTCCCTTCGCTTTGATAGTGTTGGCTTCAGCCCCCAAAGCACTTGCCACCTCGAGGATAGTGAGCAAGAACTACGACAAGGTCACAGAGCTGATACCCGGCATGGCGTCGATGGTGACGACGACGCTCCTGTCCGGAGTCCTGCTCTTCATCGCCTATCTCGCGGCAGGCTTGGCCTAGCGGGCGCCGGACCAGACTTCCTCCAAGGACGCCCTGATGGCCATGGCGAAAGGCTGACTGGACACGGCAATCGCGATTGAATGATAGGCTTCTCTGCTGGTGGGATCAGGGACGCCGATGATAACCGTCGATTCATCGGCGACCATGAGGTCGAGTAGAATACAGTTGGTCCGTCTGACTTTGAGACCGAGAGTCTTCAGGAAACCCGCGTCGCTGCGGCCTATCGCAAGACCTGATGGGATCAGAATCCTGACAGACCTTGGCATCTTCTTCTGAAGATATGGTTTGAAGAACCGGGCGGCATCGATCGACTTCTTCGCCACGAGAATCACGTCATCGGAAGCAGCGATGATCTCGCTGAACTTGCTCGCTATCGCGTTGATTCCCCTGAGGAGAGCCACCTCCTGGTCCCTTTGGACGGGAGGTCGGAAACCTGGACCCAGAGACTTCAGCAGGGTTTCGGTCGCATCCATGCGAGCTTTCTGAGTCTCCGCGAACTCGTCTTCGAACTGTCGGAGGCGCATGCCTAGGGCGGCTTTCGCCGAGATTGCTGAGAAGCCCTCACCACGCTCCTCCACGAACCCCTTCTGCTGGAGACTACGGAGGGTGTCGTAGGTCCTCGAGAGGGGAACCCGTGCTGATACCGAGACCTGCTTGGGCGACATACTGCCCGATGTCAGGGCGATGTACACCCTTGCCTCGTACAGGCTGAGTTTGAAGTTCTCTGCGAGCGACTTCTCTGGGTCCAACATGACTCGCTCTTTTCCGGTTCGTTATAATAGGATTCCACGGCAACGCATCTATGAGCCGCTCCTCGCGACTCCACGTGAAGTTGGTCTAGGACAAGGGCTCGTCGGCTTAAATCAGGGTCACCCGAACCGAAGAGTGTGGGGCCGTCGTCTAGCTTGGTAGGATACTTGCTTGGGGTGCAAGTGGTCGTGGGTTCGAATCCCGCCGGCCCCAGTCACGATAAGCTCAGAGTAGCCTCTGTTTGTCTAGAATAGCTGGATTCTAGCTGTTCATACAGCTGGTTGAGACGTCCGCCCCAGGATCATCAATTCAATCACTGTTGTTCTTCACTGTTGTTCTATGTGGTCCCTGATCGCACGTAGCACCTTCGGGTTTTCCCGGAGGAAATCGACCAGTCCCTCTATCTTGCGAATCGTTGCGGGTTGGATGTGATGTTCTATCCCTTCCGTATCCTGATAAGCTACCTTATCTTCCACGCCGAGCATCGAAAGTAGTTCTGCTACTATGCTGTGTCTCGCGATCACGGACTTCGCAATCTTCGCACCCTTGTCGGTCAGCCTGATGCCTCGATAGCGCTCGTGCACAAGGTAGTCCTTCGCAGCGAGTCTCTGCAGCATACTCGACACAGTGGGGGGTTTAACTCGAAGATTCTCTGCGATGTCGACCGTATTCGCATAACCCTTATCGTGAATTAGATGGTAGATCACCTCAAGATAGTCTTCCAGCCTCGACATCTCTTCCTGCTCCTCTGTCTGGGTCACCCTTGCCATTTAGTCCCCGACGGCGAAGAAACAGGCCATCGTCCATTAAAAGCGTTCTCGAATGACTAGGCCGGCCTAAACAAAGATGAGGCTCCTAATTATGTTAGAGGCGCCTAAATTTAAGTACGACATAGAAATATCCCTGGCGTGAGCCATGCGCGCGCCCTGGAATAGATCTCTGAAGACACCCGAGCAACTCGAATCAGAGAAACAGGAGCGGGTGCGCGACCGGATTTCTCCGCGCAACCTATTCCTCTATCTCGGCCCCGCTCTCATCGTAAGCATGGCCTACATGGACCCGGGGAACTATGGGACAGACATCCAGAGCGGTGCGTCATTTGGGTACGACCTTCTGTGGACGGTCTGGCTTGCTAATCTCATGGCCATGTTGTTGCAGTACCTGTCCGGAAAGCTGGGAATTGCGACCGGAAAGGACCTCGCCGAGCTCGTCCGCTCGTCCCTGAAGTCCAGGAAGCGCATCGTCACCTACTGGCTTGCTGTGGAGACTGCTGCAGCCGCGACAGACCTGGCCGAGTACTTGGGTACCGTCATTGCGCTCAACCTCTTCGGTGTCCCTCTCCTCGACGCGGCCATCTTCGGCGCGGCGGACGTAATCATTCTCCTGGCTCTGACTTCAAGCCGCTTCCGGATCGTCGAGTATTTCTTCATGCTCTTTGTCTCCATAATAGCCATAGGTTTTCTCTATCAGGTGGCCGTTACAGGACCGAGCCTGACTTCGATAGCGTACCACTCTGTGGCTGTCTCACTTGACAGCCGGAGCGCCTTGCTGGTGGTCGGGATAATCGGGGCAACCGTGATGCCACATGCGCTCTTCGTCCACTCCACGCTCACAAGGGACAAGCTGACCACCGGAAGTATCGAGGAGAAGAGGAGGCTCAGGAGGCTGCACCTCAGGGAGGTCATCATCACACTCACCATCGCCGGCCTCGTCAACGTCGCGATTCTCGTCTGTGCTGCGCCTCTTAAGACTAGCAGCAGTACTAGTACTGTATCCTCAATCAAACAATTCTACGATATAATGAAGCCGCTGTATGGCTGGCTTGCAGTTACCGTATTTGCGATAACACTGCTCGCTTCGGGCCTCGCCTCTTCGACCACGGGCACGCTTGCAGGCATGGCGATGATGGATGGGCTGCTGGGCACGCACGTGAACAAGAACCTTCGGAGGATTGTGACGAGGTTAGTGAACGTCTTCCCTACTACTATTGCTGTCCTGCTTGGACTTCAGCCCTTCTTATTACTGATCTACAGTCAGGTGATCCTCAGTTTGATGATACCACTGCCGATGATTCCTTTGATACTCTACACGAGCAGGAGAGGAGTGATGGGCGAGTTCGTGAACAGCAAGGCTACCACGATTCTTGGAGTACTCACTGCTATTACCATTCTCATTCTGAACTTCTATCTGATCTCCACTTACCTTTAGGGCGCTTTGTCGGCACAGAAGAACCGGGTGGTTGCAAGAAGCCCTTCCCAGAAGCATCGCAAGCGCGGTGGCAAGTTGTACGAATTGTGTGGTTCTTGTTGTCAGGTAGAGTGAATCAGCTTCTGAAGGAGAGCGGAGATGGCGGGTGTCTTCGATGATTCGGGTTGGAAGAGACTGAGTTGCTGAATACGGCGCCAAGCAAATAAGAGTGGCAATGACGAGAACATCAGCTTTGCTGGCCTCTGCAGCCTCATCATCCGCCTGCCAAACATGCGGTTGTGGCAAGACTTCATGCGCAGCCTGCCACACTCCAGCCGATTGCTCTAACTGTGTTTCATGCTGTTGCAATGACGCGCACCAATCTTGGAGACGGATGAGGATAAGGACTGGGGTCAGGGTTGAGTACTTCAGCTCGTCGTGGATGATCGTCGAGGCCTCAGGCTCAATCGTGTTTGGGCTTTTGGCCGGAAGTCTTGCTCTATTGGCATTCGGCGGCGACAGCCTGATAGAACTCATCTCTGGTTTGGCTGTGCTGATCTACCTGCGAAGGGATGCAGGCGGCTCTGAAATGCATGACAGGAAGAGAACCGGACAAGTCGCAAGCGCACTGCTCTTCTTACTGATTCCGGTCATCGGATTAGGCGCCGTCTACTCATACCTTACAGGACTCAGACCAGAAGGTTCACCTGTGGGAATGGCCGTCGCCATAGGAGCCGTTATCATAATGCCCTACCTCTGGTTAGAGAAGAGCAAGATAGGTGGGGAGACCCGATCTCTTCCTCTTTCGATGGACGCGATAGAATCATTCACATGCTTCTTCATGTCCGTCGCTCTGCTTGGTGGATTGCTTGTGGAGCACTTCACGGGACTCTGGTGGGCTGACTATCTTGCAGCCGGGGTGATACTCGTGTTCGTGGCGAAGGAGGCCGTCGAGTCGCATCACGAACTGCACGAAGCGGGATAAGCTGAGACCACTTGGAAGTAGTGCGCGCGCAGAGCCCCGCTAGGAACTTCCCTCTTCAATGTATTTCTTGAGTAGCTCCCTCTGTCTCCCGCTTGGATTCCTTGGTATTACGACGCTGACCGCGACAAACTCATCGCCCTTCCAGGTGGAGTCCAGTCGCGGCAGACCCTTCCCTCTTACCCTGAATAGAGATCCGGGTTGCGTGCCGGAGGGAATGGAGATGACTACATCCCCGTAGAGAGTGGGCACGCGCACCTCTGTTCCCAGTATGGCGTCTATCGCGTTTATCTTTGTGTCCACGTAGATATCGCTGTCCTTCCTCTTGAACACATTGTGCGGTGGTATGTTGATCACGACGTAGAGGTCCCCAGAGGGTTCACCGTTCTCTCCAGCCTCACCCTCCCCGCGAAGGCGGAGGGTATGACCATCGTCCACACCTGCTGGGATGACGACCCTGATCCTCCTCACCTTCCTGGTCGTGCCGCTCCCTCTGCACCCGCTACAGGGAGAGCCGACGATGTAACCTCTTCCGCCACATCTTGGGCAAGACTCTGCTCGCACAATCCTGGCGAAACCAGTACTCTGCACCCTCTGCACGTGTCCAGAGCCGCTGCACTGGGTGCAGGTTCTCCTAGACGTACCCGGAGACGCCCCGCTGCCCTTGCAAGTCTCGCAAACCTCAGTGCGAGGCACCTCTATCTCCCTCGTCAGATCAGAGACGACATCCTCCAGCCTAAGTTGAAGGCGATAAGTCAGGTCAGCGCCCTGTCTGGGACCCTCTCTACTCCTCCCAAAGAGCTGCCCGAACAAGTCATCGACCCCGCCGAACCCGGGGCCCATGTCACGGAATATCTCTGAGAAGTCGGCTCCACGAAAGATATCCTCCTGTCCGTATTTCTGGTATACTCCCTCCCTGCCAGTGGTGTCGTACTGCTTCCGCTTCTCCTGGTCGGATAGGACTGCGTAAGCCTCAGACATCTCCTTGAATCTTCCTTCCGCGTCCGGGGACTTGTTTCGGTCGGGATGATACTGCAGCGCCAGCTTCCTGTAGGCGTTCTTTATCTCGTCCTGCGTTGCATTCCTAGATACGCCCAGTATCTCATAGTAGTCCCTGGTGGAGTTGCTCATCTTCCGTCAGCCTTTACTCCCTGTTCACTGCAAGTGCATTTGCTTCGCTCAACGCTTGGTGCTCTTTGACTTCTTCCTCGGTTCCTCTTTCCTGTCGGAGGCCAACTTCCTCCTCCTTTGCCCTCTTTTCTTCTCGCTCAACTTCTCGTCTTCTCTATCTTCAATCCTCTCGGATTCCTGTTCTTCCGACTCCTTTTCTGTCTCCGCCTCTAGCTTGTCTGACTCTGCCTCGTCTGACGGCTCGATGTCAGGGGCCGCTTCCTCCTCACGCTCTTGCTCCACCGCCTCAGCTTCCTCCCCGGTGTCGAAGCTCAACGGACGCTCTGCCCGACTTGGCGGTTCATCCGATATTTACGTCGTCTATGGACGGTCATGGTTCTGGTAACTTAGCGGCGTCTGGGCGGGATTCGCTTCGCTCTTAACCGCCGGCATCTAGCGCGCGCAACGCCCGGAAAGGCTTTTACCTCCAAATTGTAACTAGCCCGAGAGTTGACCGATTGGAGGGAGTCGATCAGGAGGACCCTGACCTTCGACAGAACTGCGGTCATCGGCCTGGTCCTGCTGCTGACCTCCTTCTTCATGGGCGCGCTGCTCCGCAAGTCCGCCTACATAACTAACGAAAACGTAGGGCGGCTGCGCGGCGCCTGCGACACTTACCTGAGAGGGCTCTGCGTACCTACGGCGTACTTCTCCATCCCATTGGGTTCATTCGGTTCGCTCGTATTCAACGTGACCTCCTTTCTTGTCAGTGCGATCTTCTTCATCCTCGGCGTCCTGCTCGTGCGGAAATAGGAACCCACGCTGTAGCTGGACCATCTCATCACGCCGCGGCAAGTGGGTCTCGAAGACTGCACCAGGCCCTTGATGGAATTGAACACTAAACTGTGCAAGTCCGGGCGGACCCGAGCCTGCAAAGCAGACAAAGATGCGAGCTTTCTTTCGACAGTTTCTCGTCTAGGAGTTGTGGATTTGCGCACTAGAGTGGCTAGATCCCGCCGGCCCCATTCCTTCATGACTAGGACACCTTCTCTCTCTTTGCTAGCCCGGAGCGATCCTCAAGGTCTCGATTATCTTCGAGTAGGTGTAGTCGGACGTGTCGTCCTTGTAGTCTGAGAGGAGCTTGAGGAGTGGCGCGACGTCCCTGACTCCGAGGAGGCGCCTCAGGCGGGGCGAAAGCCTCCCTCCAATGAAGAGGTACTGTGCAGCGGTGGTCACGTTCTTCGGCTTCCGGCTTGTGCCCGCCGACTCAAAGTCGACTATCCACGGAACACCCTCCGCGACAACAGCATGTTTCCTGAGGTTGCTGAGCTGGCCATGGTCTATTCCCATTATGTCTAGCGTCCTGCATTGGTTCAGGATCGAATGGACCATAGTCCTGGCTGCGTCCCTAGTTCCCCGCCCGCTTAGCTCTCGAAGCCATTCCTCCAGCTCGACGTAGGTGAGCAACTTCATCAGCATGAAGTCCTTCGTGTGGCCGTAGACGGTCGGCCCTATGCCCAGCCTGTTGGCCATTGATGTGACCCGGACCTCCTGTTCCATGTCGGGCCTGTTCGCATCGGTTCTCCTGATCTTCAGGGCCCGCACATTCCCTCCGACACGCGCCCTTACGACCACCCCGACCGTCCCGAGGCCCAGAATCCCAAGCCGGCCGATCTTTGCGCGTCCTTCGAAGATGAGCTCCTCTACTCCCAGTTTCTCCAGCTGGCTTATCCTCGACCGGGCGGCTGGGAGGGAGATCCTCGGATAGGTCAGGACCAAGATGTACGGCGTCTTCGTCAGCTGGTCAAGATGCGCGTGTTCCGATTGCGTCGCTGACAATCTCTCTGATTCCATCGTCCAGCCACTTTGAAGCTAAGGCGGCCCGCGCTAACGAAGGGCCGCTGAGAACTGACCCGTTCCTCTTCATCCCTCTTCCCAGCTCGCTGGAGGCCCCAATCGGTCCGACCTTCCCCCGAACTGCGTCAACGAGTAGACCCTCGAGACTTAGGTACCGACGGGGTAGTAGGAGCCTTGCCCTTGCCTCCTCATCCACCCAAATGAGCTTTGCATCTTTCCTGTTGGACGAAATGAAGGACTCTAGGTCGTTCTTCCTGTCCACCGTCGGGCCGATGCGCTGCTCGAATCGCGGAAGGGCATCGTATTCTGGAACGAGTAGTATGGCGCTTGACTGTCTGTTATCTGACGCCGCCATCGACCGGGCGATCTTGAACCCATTCGCATCGAGATGCCTTACGATGTGCTTGGTCGTCTTCCTGAGCTCTCCCCAGAGTGTGTCTTCACTCATCAGTCGATGAGAAAAGAGGACCGCAAACACCATTCCGCGCAGCGCCGGGTGATTCCTGCCCCTCATCTTGCGGAAGTAGGCCTCTCTGGGGCTACTTAGAAACTCTCTTGACGCCAGAATCATCCTGCCGAGCTTCTCGCCGGAGACGGCTATCGCCAAGTCTCTGCCCTCGTCCACTGGGTCGGGTAGACTGAAGAGACGTTCTCTGCTGGATGGCTTGAACCCGGCGAAGTACCTCAGGACCCCCACAAAGCTCCCGAACTTCATTACCAAGACCTCAGCCGCGTAGCCGCTGAATCCCCGCGTTTCGATTTCGGCGCCGTACACGCCAACCGCCACCATGAATCTCTTGAGGAGTCTGATCTGGGTCTTGCTTTCCGTAGAAAGGCGTCTAACGATCTGCACGTGGAACAGGGACCTGTCTGCCGCGCTCTTCCATTCGCCCCTTCTGACCGAGTAGCACGGGACGATGTTGACTCTAATCCCCTCGACGGTTGCTTCCGTGTAAGGGTGTTGGGCGAACTTCTTGCCGCGTGGGGATCCTCTCGTAGCGGCCGCTCCCACTGCCAACCCAATTCTCTCGAACATGTCCTCAGGCGTCTTGGGATCGATTCTTACGAAGATGTCGAGGTCGACCTGTTTGGGGAGCCAAGTCCCCTTCGCAAAAGAGCCCCCAAGCAACACCCCACGAGTCTCAGGGAACCCTGCAGCAGCCCTTCTTGTTCTCAGCAGCAGCGACTTTGCCAGCGCGCCGACGCTTCGTTCCATGTCAGCGGTCGGAGTCACGAGCCTAATCGCATTCCCTGACACCTCCCGCGAATCCCTCAAGCGAGAGGATACCTCCCTATGTCGGTGTAGGTGGGTCCCCTGGGCCCCAAGACGCTGGATTTCAATTTCAACTCGACGAGCTTGACCTCCCCGAATGAGCGGTCGGAGTTGGAATGCAGGACCGAAGTGAGCTCGCCGACTCCCTTTACAGATCTGACCCTGGCCAGGGTGACATGGGCAGTGAAGGGTCGCTTGTCAGTCTCCCCGATTCCATCGAGTGCTGCGATGGCCTCCTGTGCTATGGGTCTGACCTGCTCTTCGTGCGCAGGAGGAACCCCCGCCCAGATGACGTTCGGCTTGGAGATGTTCGGAAAGGCCCCGACTCCCCTCAACTCCACATCCGCCCTACCTAGACGGAGTCTCTTCAGGCGCTCGTCAACTTCCATGGCCTGGCTCTGGGTGATCTCGCCAAGGAACTTGACGGTGAAGTGGAGGTTCTCTCTTTCCACTGTCTTCAGGTCGGCCCCAGTCGCTGAGAGTCCTCGCTGGAACGCGACGATCGAATCAAGCACCTTGGGGTCCGAGATCTCCAGAGCGACGAAGGCACGCATCGTTGTTCGGTGAGCAGGACTTGATTTAAATCCGCTATCGGCCTGGCAGCCACAGACACATCCTTGCTCATTGTCGCCATCACAGGCATGCCAGGCGCCGGCAAGTCGACCGCCGCAGAGGCGCTAGTGGCAAAGGGATGGAAGCGCGTCATCATGGGCGATGTAATCCGAGAAGAGACTAGGAAAAGGGGCTTACCGCTCGATTCGAAAAACACCGGCGAAGTGATGAAGCAGCTTAGGAAGGAGCGAGGCGAGGCCGCAGTGGCTGAGCTCTGCCTGGAAGCGATGCGAGAAGTCGGGTCTGACAGGGTAGTAGTGGATGGAATCCGCTCAATCTCCGAGGTCGACGCATTCAGGAAGTCTGCGGAGGTGATCCTGATTGCCGTTTACGCTTCCCGACGTCGGAGGTTTAACCTGTTGAAGGAGAGAGGCAGGAGTGACGACCCACTCTCCTACGAAATGTTCCTGAAGCGAGAGGAGAGGGAGCTTGAAGTCGGAATCGGCAATGCCATTGCTCTAGCAGACGAAATGGTCTCGAACGAGCACGCGCCTCCGGAGAAGCTCGCCGCCAGCATTGTCAAAGTCGTCAACCGCTGGGTGGAACAAAACGCGCGCTGATATCAGAGTAAATGTCACGCTTGAGGCGACTCTGGCGCCCTCAGAAGACCCGAGGAAGGTCTTGGATGCGATGAGGAGCATTTTCCCTGAGAATACCGCGCTCGCAGATCAGAGCAGCCGAATGATCAAGATGGTCTCAGAGGAGGCAAGCTCTCTCAACGTCATGCGAGAGCAGTTGAGGGACAGACACATCAGAAGTGCTGCCAGGAGGCTGCTCCTATCGGCGCTGAAGGGCGACTCCACCTCGCTGATGCTGAATAGACAGGCAGCGACCGTTGGCGTCGTGGCTCTCTGCAGCAGCGCGGACCAATCACCTCTCGGCCCGATCTACGTGACGATAAGGTCGAAGCAAATCGAGGCTCTAATCGATTGGCTTGCGGCCTACGAGGAAGGGTAGTCCACTTCTACCTTCAATCCATCTCTTGCGGCAATCGTCTCCGGGAAGACTGTTCGGGCCTGCCTGACCAGACTCGCGACGCTGGTATAGCGAGCACTGAAGTGAGTGAGAGCGAGATGGCGTACGTTGGCCTTCTTCGCGATTTCGGCTGCCTCAAGACAGGTGCTGTGCTTCCTCTCAACTGCTTTTTCCCAATCCTTCCCGTGGAAGGTAGAATCGAAGATCAGAAGGTCGCACCCAGCGAAAAACCTTGCGAGCCTCGGAGAGGGTCTGGTGTCTCCTGAGTATCCAATTCTCCTCCCTGGCCGTGGCGGGCCCATCACTTCAGAAGGAGAGATCGTTCGACCATCCATCCTCACCTTCCTTCCCTTCTGGAGTCTTGACCACAACCTGCCCTCAGGGACATGAAGAGCCTTTGCCTTCTCTGGAAAGAAGACTCCGGGCCTGCTCCTTTCCTCGACGACGTAGGAGTAGGCTTCCACGGAATGAAGTGCCCTCGTCGCCCTGACCTTGAATTCGCTTGTGCGGAGAACTGTCCCCTGTTTCGCGGGCGAGAAATCGACAGGGAAGGTCAAACCGATGTTCAAGAGTTCCGCGGTCACCTCGAGCCACTTCAGCAGTTTCGGTGGCCCGACGATGTTCAATGGCTTCTTCCTTTGGGCGAGGCTCATCGTTTGCATAAGCCCCAAGAGACCTGTGACGTGGTCGCCATGCAGATGTGTGATGAGAATCGATGTCTCCTTGTTCAGGCCGACCCCCTGGTTCAAGACCTGACGCTGAACCCCCTCCCCGCAGTCCATCAAGATGACGCTGCCTTCCCTCTGGATCGCGACTGCCGGCAGGCCTCGTCCCCTTGTGGGAGCGGCCGAGCTAGTTCCCAGAAACGTCACTGTGAGCTTGGTCAAGCCTATCTCCTCCTCAGGACCGTGATTGTCCTCGTGAGGAGCTTATGAACGTAAAGGTGATGCTCTTCTTCGAGAACCATCTCCGCTGAGGTCTCGATCTTCAAGGTCTGTGGGTGCATGACCACCATCCGTGAGCCCTCTTTGAGGAGCAGGGGTAAGGTTGCGAGTGTTCTCTGCACTATGTCCCTCGGATCGGCCCCCCTGGTGCTGGACGCGCGACCGTAGGGAAGGTCGGTCGCAATCGCGTCCACACGCCTCACGGGATGACTAAAGGCGTCAGCGCGGATGACCCCCATCCACTCCTGGCCGAAATGTCTCATGTTTGCTAGAGACCCCATCGCCATCTTTGCGACCTGGTCCGATGCGATGACCCTCGCGCCAGCTTCGAAGGCTTCAATCGTGAGGCTCCCGGTCCCCGAGAAGGGGTCGAGAAAGACTTCGCCCTCCCTGAACCTGCTGAGGTTTACCAACGCGCGGGCTAGTTTGGGAAAGATGGCTGATGGGTGAAAGAAGGCACGGGCGCGGGGCCGTCGCTTTGACCAGGCCTGGCTCATCTCGCTGGGTTTGGTCAGGACAACGTAGTCTCTCTTCCCCCGGGCCAGAGTGAACTCGAATTCAGGATTCTTGAGGTCGACTGTCGCGTCGACACCTTCGAGAAATGGCCTCGGATCAAGACAAGGCTTCTCACCCCCCAAGTCGAAGCTACGAAGCCGCACACGCCTTCCCATCACCTCCTTCTGGGCATCCAAGGGTCCTTCAATCAGACGGCCCACTCTTCGGGAGAAAGCGACTCGAGAGGCAACGACGAACGGATCGACGAGCGAATCGACGAGCAGAATCCGCTTCTCAGGCGACTCGAACCTAGACAAGGGGTCGTATGTGAGGAAGAGAGCCCTCGCCTCTGCCTCTGGGATGGAGGTCCCTTCCCCTGACAGCAGCACCAGAGACCTATTCATCGAGAGTCTTCAAATGTGCGACAAGGGCGTCCGAGACATCGACCTTGCTGAACTGGCCGGGCACTGTATTAGTTTCGATAATCGTCTTGACCCCTGCCTTGTGCAGCTTCGCAAGGGCATCCCCCACGAAGAGCCCGTGGACGCAGACGGCCAAGACAGCCTTCGCCCCTTGCTTCCGGACGGCCTCCGCCGCGGCGCATATCGTGCCGCCTGTGCTGATGATGTCGTCAACAATGATGACCTCCTTTCCTTCGACCTCGAGCTTGGCACCCTGCAGCTTCACATCTCCAGTAACTCTGTCGCGCTTCTTCGAAAGCTGGAGGAACCTCGCCCCAAATAGCTGTGCGAAAGCTTCCGTCCTTCTTGAGCCTCCGAAATCCGGGGAGATAACGACTGGATCACTTAGGTCAAGCTCTCTCTTGGCGTACTCGGCGAGGGTTGGGATTGCCGAGACGCTGTAGACTGGAAAAGAGAAGAGTGAGAGACCCTCTGCAGAATGAATGTCGACCGTCACGAGTCTTCGGATTCCTACTGAACGCATCAGATGAGCCACAACCCCGAGCGTGACCCCTTCGCCTGGGAGGAACACCTTGTCCTGTCTTGCGTATGCGAGGTAAGGCACGACAGCAGTGATCTTTGCTCCCTCCTGGCTCAAGTGGTGCGAGGCAAGCAAAAGCTGGAAGAGATGTGTGTCGACAGGAGGGTAGGTTGACTGGACCAAGAACACGCTCATTCCTGCGACCTTCTCTTCTGAGGAGAACCGCGTCTCGCCGTCGGGAAAGACCTTGAATTCCGCCTTAAGCAAGGACAGGCCAAGCTTCTCGGCCACCTTCCTGCCTAGTTCCTCTGAGGCCGGGCCGGCGAGGACAAGCTTCTCTGTCATCGCTTTCGAGACGGCTCCACTCTCATTCGTATTTAACGAATTACCGCACATGAGAAGTATCTATTGCCGACAGGAACGGTTAAGGCATAGCCAGGGAAGAGATGTCAAGAGCAATTGGACCAAATCTGCCCCGAATGTGGTGTTGGCATAATGATGTACGACATGCCCACGAAGCGCTTCGGTTGCAAGAACTGCGGCGCGTTTCTTACCAGAGACCAGCTCTCAGATCTCAGGTACAAGCAGAAGACTCCTGTCGAGGACGAAAGACGCAAGCGATCCAGGCAACAGTCTGACTATCTCGAATGGTGGCTAAGCGGGAACAAAGAACAGTAGCAAGTCTTCTAATGGGAGCGGTACTAGGATGGGCTCCTAGCGGAGCGTCTTTCTGCGATTCTTCGACGTCGGAAATGTAGTGCAAGGACCTCCCGCGTTCCTTCACTCATATCCAACCTTCTCGCTTGTTCTACCGTGAACCAGCCGAAGGCGGAGGACTCGGCGTTCAATCTCACCTTCCCCCTGACACGGTGGGCCAAGTAGTCGACGAGAACGTAGTGGTACTTCGGTCTCGACCTCTCATCAAGGTGTATGTCTGTCGCTACGTCTAGGAGTCCCTTCAAGACCACTTCAAGGCCGGTCTCCTCCTTGATCTCTCGAACTACCGCGTCCTGGACTCGCTCGCCCAACTCGACAAGACCGCCCGGGAGCGCCCAGCGGCCCTCGTTGGGAGAGTACTTCCGCTTGATCAGGAGGACCTTGGGTCCGTCGTACACTACAGCTCCCGCTCCGACGAGTGGACTGGATGGATACTCCCTCTTCGCCTTCATCGAGTCGAACTGATCTGGTAGCCGTTTTAAGGCTGCGACCCTGGGCTGCCTGCTATGGTCAGGGTCGAGATGCTGGCTGTGGGAAGGGAGCTCCTGATCGGGAGGACTCTAAACACCAACGCTCAGTGGATGGGAAGGAGGCTGGGCCGGAAGGGCACATTGCTAGCCGAAATCACGACGGTCGATGACGACTTGGGAGAGATAGCCGCCGGGCTGAAGGGTTGTTTTGGAAGGAGAGCCGACTTCGTGATTGTCGTCGGCGGGCTCGGGCCGACGCCCGACGACATGACCCTCAGAGGGATATCGAAAGGAATCCGGAGGAGATTGAGGGCCAACGAAGAAGCTCTTTCATTGATCAGGGAACACTATGCCAGACGTAACATGGGCAGTATCAAGATGACGCCTGCGCGGATGAAGATGGCAACCCTGCCAATCGGGGCGAAGCCCGTCAGGAACGAGGTGGGAACCGCTCCCGGCGTCAGATTGGATATTGAGGGAACGACGGTCTTCTGTCTGCCCGGCGTTCCTTCGGAGATGAAAAGTATCTTCAGGGAGTCCGTGGAGCCCGAGATTGTCGAAAGGCTAGGTAGATTCTACAGGAAGTACATCTCCCTGAGAATTGAGGGGATTTACGAGTCGGCGCTGGCCCCGATGATCGAGTCCGAGCTGAGGAGGCATCCAGGCGCATACATCAAGTCGCATCCTAGGGGGATCAGGGAAGGGAAATCTAGAATCGAGCTCGACGTTTCAGTAGTGAGCGAGGACAGGGAGAAGGCTGAAGAATCGGTCCTCCAGATTGTGCGCGAAATCAAGAGTAGAATAGAGACTGCGGGAGCGACAGTTGTCTCGGAGAGGGAGACGGTCCCAAGCGGACGGAAGTGACATAAGTTGGACATGATATTCATGACTGGGACAGCCGGTTCCGGTAAGTCCCTCCTTACAAGCGCTCTCAAGCGATGGTATGTCAGCAGGGGGGAGGAAGCGATAGCTGTCAACCTCGACCCAGGGGTGGTCACTCTCCCCTACGAGCCCGACGTGGATGTGAGGCTGAGGGTCAACCTTCAAGAAGTAATGGAAGACTACAGCCTCGGCCCCAACGGGGCCCTGATCCTATCGGCAGACCTGGTTGCCATCAAGCTGGGGGAGATTCAGGAGGACATCGACTCCTATAAAGCGGAATACGTCATCGTCGACACGCCTGGGCAGATGGAGCTCTTTGCCTACCGTGAGAGCGGCGAATACATAGTGAAGGAATTGAAGGCCGACTCCAAGACGCTACTCTTCCTCCTCGACCCGCTGCTGGCGAACACGCCAGTCAACTTCCTCTCAATAGCCCTCCTCTCCGCCTCCGTCGGTCTCAGGATGAACGTTCCCCGAATCTCGGTCCTCACGAAGAAGGACATCGCGAGAGACGCGGTCAAACAGATCGTCGAATGGAGCAGGAATGCCAAAGTCTTCGAGGACGCTCTGGCAGGCACCAAGGACAGCGATCAGTATTCACTGTACTCCGAACTCTTCAGGAGCCTCCGGAGGCTCGCGTTCGGTTCGGACCTGTACCCTATCTCTTCGACGACCTCGGAGGGACTCATCGCGCTCGTGGGAGAGGTCTCGAGAATAGGCAGAGGCGGCGAAGAGTTCACGGATTGAGCTTGGAAAGGAAACCCTGAATCAGCCCAGCGCAAGTCTCGGGCTTCTCAAGCGGGACCATGTGTCCGGCATCCCTCACAAGCTCCATCGCTGAAGACTCTATGTTCTGGTTCAGGTACGCAGACCACCTGGGCGGGGTCATCCTATCATTCTCCCCGCAGATGATGAAGGTCTTGGCTGTAATCTCAGAGAGTCGGGACCTTACATCGAAGCCATCACATGCAAGGTAATCGTTCAGGAAGATTGGGAGGTTGGCGAACGACAGCGCAGCCCTCGCCTCCCTTCCCATGCCAAGGTCGATCTTGAAGTAGCTCATCGGTGTTATCGTCTGTTCGATGGTCTTCATGGGCTGGGTCCGCAGGCCTTCGACTATGGCCGGATCGACGCCGAGTTTTGCCCCTCCCCCGACTAAGATCAGCCCCCCGAGATCGTCCGGATGTTCGATAGCGAGGGTCAGGGCGATGGCGCTGCCCATTGAATGCCCGCAGACCACGGGCCTCGTCGGGAGACACTCTGCGATGTGGCGATGAACCGCTTCACTGTAGTCGCGGACCGTTCTGCAGGTTATGTCGCCGGAGGGATGCCCTGGAAGGTTGACAGCGACAGCCCTCCCTGTGCCGGTCAGGTATTGGAGCGTCCTCTTCCAGAAGGCATTGTTGCCCCCGGCGCCGTGAACGAAGAGCACGTCGCGGGGAGCCTGTCCAGCAATAAAGTTGAGCAATTTGCCTACGCCACCTACGTGAACCCGACGGAATTGAAGTGTGTGCCTGAGAACAGCAAGAGTCGGTTCACCGCGCCAGCCTGGCCGCCGCCTCGTCTATGCTGAGCTTGCCCCGGACGACCAGTCGCGCGAGCCTCTCAGCCTCTTCTTGAGAAACCTTGCTCAGCCGCTCCATCAAGGTCCATCTGGCCGTTTCGATAATCATTCCTTTGACGCTCCTCAGCTTCAGGTCAAGATCGCCCTGGTCGAACCTTGTTCTGACCACCTCGATGGCGCCCTCCAGCTTCTCGAGCCCCTCCCCCGTAAGGGCCGAGACCTTAATGACTGGGGGCGACCGGGACTTCATGCCTCTAACCGCGCTGAGTAGGGTGACCACCATCGAATCAGAGCCTTCCATGTCTGCCTTGTTGACCACGTATACGTCCCCAATCTCCATTAGGCCGGCCTTGGAGACCTGGACATCATCGCCAAGTCCGGGCATCAGCACGACGAGGACCGCGTGAGACACACCGACGACCTCGATGTCTGACTGCCCTATCCCGACCGTCTCAAGAAGGATGATGTCGAAGCCGGCGGCGTCCATCAGTTGAATCACCTGCGAAGTGGCTCTCGAGAGCCCGCCCGACCATCCCCTTGACGCCATGCTCCGGATGTAGACGCTCCTGTCCCCGGCATGGCTGCCCATCCTGATCCTGTCGCCGAGCAGCGCCCCTCCGGTAATCGGGCTGGTAGGGTCGACCGCTATGACTCCGACCCTGAGCCCCTTCTTCCTGTATAGCTCGATCAGCCTGTCAACGAGAGTGCTCTTCCCTGTCCCAGGAGGTCCCGTCACTCCCACGATGAACGCATGGCCGGAAGGCTTCAGCATCCGAAGGAGATTCGATGCTCCCTCGCGCTCGTTCTCGACCAGCGTAATGCCCTTTGAGAGCGCCCGCCTGTCTCCTCTTCGGATCTCCTTTGCCAACTGAGGCGACTGCAACTGCAATGCTGCCGGACCCTCCGTGATGCCGCTTTATCAGTTGGAAGGCATCGTTTATCTCCCACCATTTGGGGTCAATGCTTGCCTTGCTTAGGAACGGCGGGGAGGCGTACTGGAGCAGGAAAGCGAAGGCGGTCGTGGAACGGAGGGCGAAGCCCGGCAGCCTGTACGACGCTACCGCGCTCGAAAGCATCAAGAAGGGCCTCAAGCAGTGGGAGGAGAGTGTCTTCGGCGAGCAGGCGAATAAGCTCCCCGAACCGAGGTCAGACATCCAGACTGCCTCAGGAATCCCTCTGAAGCCACTCTTCACTCCGTCGGACGTGATGGACGCTGATTACTCCGATCAAGGGTACCCAGGAGTCTATCCATACCTCAGAGGAGTCCATCCCACGATGTATAGGGGGAGGACGTGGACGATGAGGATGTTCTCTGGATTCGGAACTCCTGAGGACACGAACAGGAGGCTGAAGCTGCTCCTCGAGCATGGGGAAACCGGGCTCAGCATCGCCTTCGACATGCCGACGCTCTACGGGTACGATTGCGATCACGAGAGGGCACACGGCGAGGTGGGGAGGTGCGGCGTCAACGTGTCCTCGCTCAAGGACATGGAAGTGATCTTCGACGGGATACCGCTGGACAAGGTTAGTACGTCGATGACGATTAACGCCCCGGCGACGGTCCTGACCTGCATGTACGCTGGCGTGGCGAACAGGCAGGGCGTGCCGATGGGGGGGCTGAAGGGGACTGTGCAGGCGGACATGCTCAAGGAGTACATAGCACAGAAAGAGTGGGTCTACCCGCCTGAGGCACACCTGAGGCTCGTAAGAGACCTGATGGTCTTCTGCACAAAGAAGATGCCCCTCTGGAACTACATCAGCGTCAGCGGGTATCACATAAGAGAAGCAGGCTCGAGTGCCGTCCAGGAGCTCGCATTCACGCTGGCCGACGGGTTCGGATACGTCGAGCTAGGGGTAGAGGCAGGTCTGAAGCCAGAGCAGTTCGCGCCAAGGCTCAGCTTCTTCTTCAACTCAACAATGGACTTCTTCGAGGAGATCGCGAAGCTCAGGGCGGCTAGGAAGATCTGGGCCACAGTTCTCAGGGAGAAATACGGGGTCAAGGACCCAAGGAGCCTGCTGATGAGGTTCCACACACAGACGTCGGGCGCTTCGTTGACATGGCAGCAGCCGCTCAACAACATCATCAGGACGACAATAGAGGCGCTGGCCGCCGTTCTAGGGGGAACTCAGTCCCTCCACACCAACTCATTCGACGAGGCGTGGGCCCTTCCCACAGAGAAGGCGGTACAGGTCGCGCTCAGAACTCAGCAGGTAATCGCAGAGGAGACCGGTGTCCCCGGTGTCATCGACCCCCTCGGAGGGTCGTACTACGTGGAGTGGCTGACCGAGCAGATGGAGGAAGAGGCTTACAAGTACTTCGACCGAATCGAATCTGCAGGGGGGCTTCTCAAGGCAATCAAGTCAGGATATATGCAGAGGGAAATCGCGGAGAACTCATACAGGCTCTCAAGGAGGGTTGAAGAAGGCAAGGACGACGTCGTGGGCGTCAACAAGTACGCAATCGAGGAGAAGAAGCCGATTGATACGCTGAAGATAGACTTCAAGGCGCAGAGGAGCCAGGTCAAGAGACTCGAGAGGGTGAAGAAGGAGAGGAACGCGGCGAAGGTCCAGGCGGCGCTTGCGAAAATCGGCAGGGCATTTGAAAATGAGGATGCAAACTCCATCGAGCCGATGCTAAAAGCAGTGTTGGAGTACGCGACGCTGGGGGAGATAGTCCAAGTGGGGCGGGAAGCCTTCGGGACTTGGAGAGAGCCCCTGATTCTCTAGCCCCCCGGAAAGGTTTTCAAGCCCCCCCAAAGTCCGAGTCGTTCGGTTGGCCAAGAGGGTGGTTTCAGCAGAACGCAAGATCAGGATTCTTGTTGCCAAGCCTGGACTGGACGGGCACGACAGGGGTGCGCTTGTGCTGGCCAGGGCGCTCAGGGACGCAGGGATGGAGGTGATCTACAGCGGGCTGCTTCCCTCACCGGAGCAGGTCGCTCAGATGGCAGTGGATGAAGACGTGGACGTCGTCGCGCTTTCGCTGCTAAACGGCGCCCACATGACTGCGTTCCCCAAGGTGAAGCGGCTGCTCGAGAAGATGGGAGGAGGAGACATCGTCGTCGTAGGTGGGGGGATAATCCCAGAGGACGACAAGCCCAAGCTGTTGAAGATGGGGATCACCGGGCTTTACGGCCCAGGAAGCTCCCTCGAAGAGATCGTGGGCCACATCAAGGATAGGGTTAGGAAGGAGCGCCGGGAGGAGTAGCCGCATGTCCGAACAAGACGAATTCGCGAATCTCTCAAAGATGAATTTCGATATCTCAGAAGAGCAGGGGATGATCCTTGACCAGGTGGACAAGGTCTGCAAAGAAATCCGCCCGATCGAAGACAAGTACTACCTCGAGCGCAGAATCAACGACCAGGCGAGGCCGATTTTCGCGAAGGCGCACCTCTTGGGCCTGCCCGTCTCCAGGAGATACGGGGACGGTCAAGGGGCTGACATGATGACCTACGCGTTGGTAATCGAGAGGATCGGAAGGGAGGGGACAGGGCTAGGGACCTTCTTCTCGGTGCACACCGCGCTGGGGCAGATGACGGTACAGCAGTGGGGAAGCGAGGAGCAGAAACAGAGGATCCTGACGCCCGCGACGAAGGGCGAAAGCATCCTCGCCTTCGGACTCACTGAGCCGAATGCAGGGAGCGACCCTGCCGCATTGACGACGAACTTCGAGGAGGTGGGAGGGAAGTTCTTGCTCACTGGACAGAAGATGTGGATTTCACTCGGATCGACTGCGAAGTACGTGCTGATATTCGCCTACCCGAAGGGGAAGAGGGAAGGGATGTGTGGGTTCATAGTCGACACCGGCAGTCCTGGATTCAAAGCAGAGATCATGCCCCACAAACTGGGGCTCCCCACAGGGGACACCTCGACCCTCTACCTGGACAGAGTGGAGGTGACAAAGGAGGACATGCTCGGACCGCCTGGTAAGGGATTGGCCGTGGCCCTGTCGGGTCTGATGCACGGAAGGCTCGGCCTTGGTGCCAACTGCGTCGGCGTGATTCAGGACTGTCTTGACGAGTCGGTGAGGTACGCAGGGATGAGGTCTCAGCATGGGAAGCTGATCGGAAAGCACCAGCTCATACAGAGGCACATCGGGCTGATGTCGATGAAGCTGGAGGCGGCCAAGCTCCTCGTCCTGAAGGCGGCCTCCACCAAGCAGAAGTACATGGAGAACCCGACGAACCTGGAGCTCAGAGATGCCGCGGACCTCGCGATAACCAAGGCGAAGTACTTCGCAGCCAACGCGGCGTTCGATGCGGCGAACCGCGCAGTGCAAATCTTCGGTGCCAACGGCTATTCGTTCGAGAGCAGGCCCGCCAGGCACCTCGCGGACGTGAGGGTCACCATGATTTATGAGGGGGCCAACGAGATTCTGGAGCAGAAGATAGCGCTGGGATCGCTCGGCCGGAGCTTCGGAGCCTACTCGTAACGTTCCAGCCGTGAATCCGCAAAGACTCCTCTCCTCTACTCCTCCCCGCCACGAATCCCTAGGATACGGTCATCCCTCTTGCTCATGGTGACAGGGGAGCCAATCATGCCCTGCGGACGAGGGGAACACTTATTCCGCCTTTTTCATCTGAGCCCTGCATGGAGGCTCAGTTCGAGACCATTGTCGTGGGTGCTGGCCTCTCCGGCTGCGCCGCCGCATACAGCCTAGCGAAGCACGGAACGAGCGTCCTCCTCATCGAGAGGGGCAAGCATCCAGGCTCGAAGAATGTCAGCGGAGGCCTGATGTACTGCCACGCGCTGCACAAGCTGATCCCCGAGTTCTGGAAGGAGGCGCCTGTGGAGAGGCACGTGAGAAGGCACGTGATCTCCTTCCTTTCGAAGGACTCCGCCACGTCGCTGAGCTTCGACGACTCGCGGTTCTCCGTCCCTCCGTACAACAGCTACACCGTTCTCCTCTCCAAGTTCAACGAGTGGTTCGCCTCGAAGGTGGAGCAGGCGGGAGGATTAGTGACCAGCGGCATCTACGTGGAGGACCTCCTCTGGGATAAAGACAGGGTCGTCGGAGTGAGAGCAGGCGGGGAGGAAATCAGGAGCAACTTGGTTATCGCTGCAGATGGTGTGAACTCCCGTCTCGCAGAGAACGCGAAGCTCAGGGGGAGGTTTGACTCCGGCTCCTTGGCGCTGGGAGTGAAGAGCGTGCTGGGTCTGCCAAGGAAGACCATCGAAGAAAGGTTCAACGTTCATGGCGACGATGGGGCCGCGTACACGTTTCTCGGTTGCACCGGGGGAATACAGGGCGGAGGTTTCATGTACACGAACAGCGAAAGCTTGTCAATAGGTGTGGTCGTCACAATCAATTCGCTGGTCGAGGCGGACGCTAAGAGCACGGAGCTGCTGGACAGACTAGTCAGCCACCCGACCGTGAAGGGGCTTGTTGAAGGAGCCGAACCACTCGAGTACTCGGCCCAGCTGATCCCGGAAGGGGGAATCGGCATAAAGCCGCAGCTGTACAGGAACGGCCTCCTCGTCGTGGGCGATGCAGCAGGATTCACACAGAACAACGGTCTGCTCCTGCGAGGGATGGACTTCGCAGTTGCTTCCGGAGCGATGGCCGCCGAGGCCGGGAGGAGGGCCAAAGAGAAGGGAGACTATTCTGCCGCAACGCTCTCGCAGTACGAGAGCCTGCTCCAAGAAACCTTCGTCCTCAGGGACCTGCAGACGTATCGGAACGCACCGCACTTCCTCGAGAACCCCCGCCTCTACTCGACCTATCCTGACCTCGCCTGCGCCCTCATGGAGAGGATGTTCGCCGTCGACGGAGGCCCGAGGCAGAACCTGCTCGGAGCGGCCAGGAAGGAGATGAAGGGCAGAGTCTCCCTGATCCGCATGGCCAGAGACCTGCTAGGAGCGAGGGCGCTGTGAGTCTGGACAAGCTCAGTGTCGAACGGAGGCTGGGGCTGGACAGCTTCGATACAGACGAGGAGAGCCACATCAAGGTGAACCGCGAGCTGTGCAAGGAAAGGGACGTCAAGATCCTCCTGAGGGTCTGCCCTGCCAGCTGCTTCACGCTCACCTCGGGCGAGCTCGTCTTTTCACGACTGGGATGCCTAGAGTGCGGCGCGTGCAGGGCGGCTGCCTCTCCGGGAGCCATCGAGTGGAGTTTCCCCAGAGGTGGCACGGGAATCAGATACCGCTACGGGTGAAACTTATGTGCGATGAGAAACGGGGCACGCACTGACAATGGTGCGCACGATCGTCTGCGCAAAACAGGTCTACAACGTCGAAGGACTGAAGGTCGACCCGAAGACTCGGTCTCTGATCACAGAGCGCGTCGAGCGCAAGATCAGCGACTTCGACAAGAACGCGTTGGAGGAGGCTCTGCGAATCAGAGAAAAGCACGGCGGGAGCGTGACCGTAGTCACCGTTGGCCCTCCGACCGCGAGCGACGCGGCCAAGGATGCCCTGAAGATGGGCGCGGACGATGCGTATGTGATAGGCCCCGCCGACATGGAGCAGCTCGACGCGCGCGCCACGTCTGACATGCTCGCCGCAGCCATCAGAAGAATCGGGGAATTCGACCTCGTCATCTGCGGAGATGCGTCCATCGACATGTACTCTGGCCAGGTGGGGCCACGGCTGGCGGAGAGGCTTGGCATACCGCAGGTCTCTCACGTGAAGAAGGTCACGGTCAGTGGAAGCGTTGTAACGGCGGAGCGCGACCTGGAGGAGGCCGACGAAACGGTGGAGGCCCCCATGCCCGTCCTGCTCACGGTGACGAAGGAGATCAACGAGCCGAGAATCCCGACGATATCCATGATAATCAAGGCGTCCAAGAAGACGGTCAAGACCCTGGATGCAGGCGAGCTGGGAGTTCCGTTCGCGACGTCGGTCAAGGTGCTGAAGGCGCTGGCCCCGATGACCGAGCGAAGGAGAGAGGCCGTCGAAGGGAAGCCCGCCGAGATCGCAGAGAGCCTGGCCCGTCAGTTGCTCAGGGAAGGGGCCGTGGATGGATGAGAGAATGACGGCGAGCGGCTCCGACGTGTGGGTGTTCTCTGAAAGGGCGGACGTCGCGCTCGAGCTGCTGGGGAAGGGAAGGGAGCTCGCGGACGGTCTGGGGGGGAGCCTCTGCGCGCTCGTCCTCGGCACTGCGCTCGAACACGAGGCGGACAACTTCGCATCGCACGGCGCCGACAAGGTGTTCCTCGTCGAGAACCAGGCGCTCCAGAACAACCTGCCGGAGCCGTTAGCCGAAGCCGTAGGCAAGCTTGCCTCTCAGTACGGGCCTGAAATCCTGCTAATCGGAAGCACCAGGAGGGGAAGAGACATAGCCGCCAGGGTCGCCGCGCGGCTCGAGACCGGAGTCCTCACGGACTGCGTGGCGTTGGGCTTGGACGAGAAACGAACGCTGGTGGCGGACCGGCCCTCGTACGGCGGAATACTCGTCTCGACCGAGATCTG
>JBEKJV010000008.1:0-63019 GCA_050011055.1 Nitrososphaerales archaeon
GGGAGAGAAGTCAAAACCGACGACTTCGTAACCAAGTTTTGCCAGATTGATCGAATGTCGTCCGATTCCACACGAAACATCCAAGATTTTCGGTCTGCTTCCGACTCTCGCTCGGAGGTTAAAGTGGCTGAATATCTTTGCCAATCCTCTTGCTTCCGATGGCGCTGAAGAAAGGCCAGCTTCCAATACGGGTTGATAGATGCGAGCGTTCTGAACGTACAGAATATCATGCCAATCGCCCAAAGTCTTGTCCCTCAAAAAGTGCCGACTCATTTTAACTATTCAGAGAGGAAGAACGTTCAGCTAGGCGGCTAGCTTCCTCTATTCTTCATGTACCGTAATCGAGCAGAATCGCCCTCGGGATTGCTTTTATACCTCCTAAGCCGCCCTTTTAGTGCCGTTTCTAGCACGATGTGTAAACAATGCGTTACCCCCTAAGGTATGCAGCCTTCGAAATGATCAAGGAGAAGAAGAGCGCCACGGACGACGATCTCTTAGAGGCCCTCAACAAGAACGGAGGCAAGTGCTCCCCCGACGAGCTTGACAAGGCCCTGATGCAGCTGGAGATCAACGGTCTAGTCACAATCAGGTGGGTTGGGAAGGATAAGCGCAGGATTGAAGCTGTCGAGAAGCCGAGCGAAGAGGCCCGGATACCGCACGTGAACGAATAAATCGAGCTTACCTCTGGGAAAGCTCGGCATGGGCGTGGACTTCGGCGATTCCATCCCGAGAGAGAAGATCAAGCTCGAGGACATCTCAGGGTGGACGCTCGCTGTCGACGGCTACAACACGCTCTACCAGTTTCTGGCGATAATTCGTGGCATGGACGGCGGTCATCTCAAGGACTCGAAGGGGCGGGTCACCTCCCACATCTCCGGCCTCTTCTACAGGAACGTGAACTTGCTGGAGCTGGGTATGAAACTCGTCTACGTGTTCGACGGGAAACCACCGGAATTGAAGATGGAGGAAATCGAGCGCCGATCCGCCCAGCGTCGTGAAGCAAGAGACCAATATCTGAGAGCGCTCCAGGCTGGCGAAATGGTCCAGGCGAGAAGGTACGCCGAGGCCTCCACTGTTCTAAGAAGGGACATGGTAGCAGACGCAAAGGAGCTTCTAGATGCGATGGGGATACCATGGGTTGACGCACCTTCTGAAGGTGAAGCGCAAGCGTCCAAGATGGCCGAGGAGGGGACGGTCAACGCTGTTGCCTCACAGGACCACGACTCTCTAGTCTTCGGGGCCCCTGTACTCGTGAGGAACGTGACGATATCCGGCAAGCGGCGTCTCCCGAGCAAGGGGATTGTGATCAACGTCCAGCCCGAACGGATTCGGCTCTCGGATGCCCTCGCCTCAACAGGCCTCACTAGGGAACAGTTCGTGGATTTCGCGATTCTCCTCGGGACGGACTTCAATCCCGATGGATTCGAGGGCGTGGGCCCGGCAACCGCCCTCAAGTACCTGAAGAAGTACGGCCGGCTCGAGGAGATCACCGAGTTGAAGGGACAGCTCAGCGAAGTGAAGTACGACGAGATCAGAGCGCTCTACCTCAATCCTCCAATCGTAGTGGGGGTCAAGCCTGAGTGGAGATCTCTGAACAGGGGTAGACTCATCTCCTTCCTCGTTGACGAACACTCTTTCTCGCCTGAACGCGTCGAGGCAGCCTTGGGCAGGGTTCTGCAAGCGAAGTCCGCGCAGTCCGAGACGCTGGAGAAGTGGTTCGGCTGAAGGAATCAGGTCTCCCTACCCTGCGGGACATCGAGGAGGCCGAGGGCAGGATTCGGAAGTACATCCCGCCGACACCGCTGGAGAGTTCGAAGGGCATCTCGGACCTCCTCGGGCGCGACGTCTACCTGAAGCTGGAGACGTTCCAGCCTATACGTGTCTTCAAGATTCGTGGCGCTCTGAACAAGCTCCAGTGTCTGAGCGATTCAGAACTCAGGAAGGGTGTCATCACCGCTTCCTCGGGTAACCACGGGTTCGCGATAGCTTACGCGTCCCGCATCTTCGGTGTCAAAGCCTCCATCTGCGTGCCCGAGAACGTCAACCCCCAGAAGCTGAGGGCCATCAAGGAACAGGGGGCTGAGATCATAAGGTTCGGCAAAGGGTATGACGAGACCTACGAGAACGCGGTCGCCACTGCGAGGAAGCGGGACCTAACGTTCATTCATGCCTTCAACGACCCACAGATAATAGCGGGGCAGGGAACGTGCGGTCTTGAGATCGCGAGGCAGCTGCCTGACCTTGATTCTGCGACCGTGGCCATAGGCGGGGGTGGCCTCATCGCTGGGATAGCCATAGCCCTCAAGGAATCCCTTGAGAAGGTCCAGGTCTTCGGTGCCGAGACCCAATCCATCCCCTCCATGTACGAGTCCCTGGACCAAGGGAAATTAGTGCACGTGGACCCGCGCCCGACCATCGCCGATGGCATGCAGGCCGCAACCCCAGGCGAGCTCACGTTCGAGGCTGCACGGAGATACGTCGACAAGATTGGTCTCGTGACCGACGAAGAGTTGGAGGACGCGGTCTACGACCTCCTTCTCCTGGGACGAGTCACAGCCGAGCCTTCGGGCGCTTCCCCTCTGGCTGCGATGAAGGGGCCCCTGCGCCATGAGAGAACGGAAAAGGCGGTCCTGGTCATCAGCGGGGGCAACATAGCGTTGGATCTCCTGAGCTCGATCCTTACGAAGAAAGAGAAAGGAAGCTCCTGAGGTTTCCGGCTATTGGGAATGGTCTTGCCTGACCTTCCTCACGCGCGCTCGCTTAGTGAAGACATTCGGCAGTTCCGTCGGGGGATTGACCTCTACGCCCCCTTTTGATTTCGGGCTCAACTATGTTAGAGCAGGTCGTTCTTACGCCTTCGGAGGGAATCCCCCACCCAGATGGGCGATTTCTCAGAGGTCTTCAAATTCGACAGGATGCGAAGCGGAAACCCTGCGATTTACCTCTTGAAGGAGCAGTTCGAGAAGTTCGCCGGTTCTCCCCAGAAGCTCGACGTCTGCGAATCAATCGCCCACTGCTTCTACCAGCTTGAGCAGTATGAGGACGCCGCCAACTGGTACGAGGCGGCGGGGCGGCTTATCATGTCGGAGTCGAGCACGCCCCCCGAGCTCAAGGCCTTGGCGGCCCTGGGCGAGTACGAGAGGGCGTTGGAGTGCTACCGTTACGACGATGACGATGGGAAGTTCACCGAATGTTCGACCCTCATTAGGGAACTCAAGCGGGCGTCTGCTTCGGCCTGAGCCTGTGGGCTAGCGCTTCGATTCTTCTTCTTTCGTCTTCTGCCGGTTCATCATCTTGGTATGACATTCCTCGCAGACGGGTTCTTCCCGTGGAGTGACCCTGAAGGTGCGAAGCACCACGTCGAGCTCCGCGTCGCAGAAGTAACACTTGGGCTTCAAGATGGTCCACGCTTCCCTGCATAGACCCTTCGCCTCTCCATCTTGCCGCCGTCCTTGAAGTGCCACACCTCTGCAACCCCATTCGAGTTTTTCCCCCAGCTCACCAGCTCCTCAAGCTCCTCCTTCTTGACCCGAGCCCTTCCGCTCTTCACTTGGATTAGCAGCAGCTTCCCTCCCTTCGCGGCAAAGACGTCGACCGCGCCATGGGATGCCGCACTCCTTTCGACCAGCCACCCCTCTTGCTTGAGAATATTCATTGTCCTGTATTCTCGTTCGCGGCCTCTTGCGTATCTGCTAACTACCAAGAATTACGCGTCCTTTACTCGGCTGGCGTCCGTAGCCCGCACGGATAAGCTCTTGCCACGGATCTCCACCCCTGATACGAGAAGGATCGATCCTAACACTGCGAATGCTCCGACCCACGCAAATGCCGTGAAGGTCTCCCCGCGGAAGGCCACTGAGATCAGGATGGCAACCACAATCTCTAGCATCAGGACCACTGCGGAGGAGCTCGCGGTGAGGTACTTGAGCCCCTGCTGGTAGAGCACAAACGGTATCACCGTGTTGAAGACGGCGGTGTAAGCCACCGCCCACATTGCCTCCGACGACAGATGCAGTCCGGAGCCCCCAGTCAGGGCCAGCGGCACGACAAGGATCGCGGTGACTGCAACGATGCACGCGGCCGCGGCCAAGGGGTCCCAATTCTGTTCGTCCATCTTCTTCTTGGAATAGAGAATGTAGCCTGCCCAGGACACGGCAGCGATGAGGTACAATGCGTCGCCCAGTCCCTGACCGCTGGCCACCCCCCCAAATTCCCCATTTGTTGTTATCAAGAACGCCCCTGCGAACGCAAGGAAGACGCCAGCAATCTTGAAGCCTCCAAGCTTCTCTCCGAGGAAGAACACCGCTCCGATCGCGGCAAGGATGACCGACATGTTGACGAGCAACGCGGCCACGGAAGCCTCCGTGTATTGCTGTCCGACGAATTGGCAGACGAACCCGACCGCGTTGAACATGCCCACGACCCAGAGGGCCCTGTTCCTGAGGAGAGGCATCACATCTCTGCCCAGGACCGAGGCCACAACCAGCATCACTGGAGCCGCGATTGCGAATCTCAGAAAGACGAAGGTCCTGGGGTCCAGGCCTCCCTCAATCCCCAGGGAGACCACGGGAAAGGACGTCCCCCACATCGCAGCGGCGAGAGCCGTCTCAGCGAGTGCAATCCCCGCCTGCCTCCTCAAGTCCTCCTGCGGGCAAGAGGTCCGAAGATAAGCCTTGAGCTAGGACAAGTAAGCTTATGACAACGGCGGTGATGGCATGGGTCGTCGTACCATGGAAGAAGTGAGGCGATCCGTCAAAGATCTCGAGGCCCACTTTTCGGACCAGCTTGAGCGTCGTGACAGGCTCCTCAAGGAGAGCAGAGATGTCATTACGTCCAGCTCGAGGGCGATCATCAGCGTTCACCACGGCATGATGAAGGACGCCGCCAGGGAGCTCTCGGAAGCTAGAACCCTTCTGATCTCGCTGAAGAAGTCTGGAGGGGGTCCTGTGTCACGATATCTGATCTCTCCGGAGACGGAGTACGTTGAGGCCTCGGCTGTCTTGGCCCTGGCACAGGGGAAGACGATTCCGTCAAGAAATGCGCTCGGCGCATCTCCAGAGGCCTACCTGCTCGGTCTGCTGGACACGGTCGGCGAGCTGAAGAGACTAGTCCTCGATTCGATAATGGGCGGCAAGATGGTGAAGGCGAAGAGGTACTTTGCCGTAATGGAGGACCTCTATTCAATCTGTTCCCCAATGGCCGTGTACGACCACGTCGTGAACGGGACCCGTCGCAAGATTGACGTTGCAAGGATGCTCGTCGAAGACACCCGGGGCCTCTTGACCGAGGAGGTCAGACGCGAATCGGTGAACTCCTCGATGGCGCGCCTGCAGAAGAAGCTTGACCGGGCGACCCGCCGCTAAAGTTCCTTCAATAGCGTGCTGGTCTTGAGGCTGGGGTCCGGCGAGTCGAGTCTAACGACCTTCAACTTGATTCCGCGCGTCTTGCTCTCTCTCTCGATCTCCGACTCCATATGGTGCTGGTCGTATCCCAGGGCGACCACGTCAGGCTTTACCTTCTCAAGCGTGTCGTAGATGTTCCCCTCGACGCCCAGGATTGCTGCGTCCACCTGCCGGAGAGACGAAAGCAGCACCACTCTCTGGTTCTCATCCGAGATCGGCTCTCTCTTCTTCCTCTCACGGATTGTGCTGTCTCTTGCAACCACCACCACAAGGACGTCGCCGAGGCTCTTCGCCTTGCTGATTGTGTAGAGATGACCTCTGTGGATTACCTCAAACCCTCCCCCGATGAAGACGACCTTGATCTTCCTTCGCCCCTTGGGGGTGATGGAGACCCGCCCTCTCTCCAATCTGATGAGGCCCCTTTTCTTGAGGGCCTGGACTTTCCTGCTGGCGTCCAGAGTCCCGATGCCAAGGTGTTCCGAAACCCTCCTGACGGTGGGGTCACGCTCTCCCAGTCCCAGGGAGAAGACTGCGCCGAGAATCTGCTTTTCGTCCAAGTCTACCAGTCTATCTTCGCGACGCCCGCGAACGAGAGTGAGTCTATAAGACCTTCCGCATATCCAATGCTTAGCATGGCCAATTCGTCTTGACCGTTCGCAAGGAAGTTCTCGGCGTCCTTCATGTAGAGTTCCGTGTTCTCAATGACTGCCTCGTACTGATTTCCAAGCTTCCCTTTGAGGGAGTCTAGGACACGCCTCGTCTTTGCGATGTATTTCGGGACCAACGTCTGCGCGGTCCGCAGGACCCCGTCCGAATTGCCGCGGACCTTCTTCTCGTCCAGTCCGAAGAGGGCGGAGATGGACTCGACTTCTGTGAAGTGAAGCGTCCCGGGGATCACGATCGAGTGGGGTGGCTCCCCGAATCTCAACCCGGCCAGCTCCGCAAAGGTCCCCGCGGCCTGATGTGCGTCCTGCCTCCCGAGTCGCGACATGACCAGGGCGAATGTCGAACCGCTGACCACCCCGCGCTTGAAGTTCCCTTCAGCCAAGAGAAGCCCCCCGATTGCGTCTGCAGGGGTCACGCCTTCGCCGCTCTGGGCATCGTACTCCAACAGCACCAGGGTGTGCGCGCCTCTCAGGAGGTTCTGATGCAGGGTGTGGTATGCTTGGGTCAGCTTGTTGACCGCTTCCCGGGTGACAGTGACTGTGGTGGAAAACTTGTAGTGGTGTAGGCCCGAGGAACTGGCCGCAGCGACCGCGATGGTAGCTGCATGAATCACTTTCGTTTCGACGCCGGACTTCGCCGCCCTCGCCCTCAGCTCACCATGCGTGGTTGCGATCATCGGGTCTCCCAGAACGGCGAGGACGACCTTGCTCTCCGCTGCCTCGGCGAGGATCTTCTTCCCGTCCTCGACAAATGCTCTGTCCACTATGGTCAACTCCTTCCCCGACGCGTCCTGCAGCTCCTTCAGCAGCCTGGGCTCGTGAGGCGATGTGTAGTATTCAAGGTAGATGACGTCAGCGGACCGAAGCTCGTCCAGCCCTTCCAGGCTGATGCCCTTCGGGCCGAGTCCCAGGCCCACGAAGCTGAGTCGACCCATGAAAGCGAAACGTCCGCCTTTCATCTAATAAAGTAAATATCCACCTCGTCGGGTGGGCTGGCTCGACGGGCCCGTGGCTCAGCCAGGTTAGAGACTTTCGACTAAAGCGGCTGGCTCTTAGCTCGAACTGGGAGACACCAGCATGTCGTGGGTTCGAATCCCACCGGGCCCGCTTCTCCACCTGCTCCACACATACCTCCGCGCGCGCCATGCCATCCAATCGAAGTGTCATCCTCCACGTAGAATCCAGCGGCGACACCATTCTTATAGGACCTTCAGCCGTCCTTATCCCTTGCGCATCGTTTCCGACATCTGGTTCCTCAGGAACGCCCCTGCTCTCAACGTGGTCCTCAGGGTGATCTTCGGACTGTTCTGGCTGATTGACGGGGCTCTGAAGTTTCAGCCCGGCTTTGTCGACGCTTTCCCTGACATGATATCGCGTGCTGCTGCGGGTCAGCCCTCTTGGCTCGGAGGATGGTTCTCATTCTGGGCGTCGGCCACGTCATCGAACCCCGCACTCGTCGTGTATTCCACAGGCACACTTGAACTCGCCATCGGAGTATGCTTGGTCATCGGCCTGTTGAAGAAGATCGCCTACACTGCAAGCTTCTTTCTGAGCTTGGTCATCTGGTCAGTGCCAGAGGGGTTCGGCGGGACGTATGGACCAGGTTCGACGGATGTTGGGACAGGAGCCGTGTACGCGCTCGCGTCGATTATGTTCCTGGTCGCGATGGCGGCATTCGGTCCTTCCCGGCTCAGCTTGGACTCTGCAATCGAGAGGAAGTGGCCCCGCTGGAAGAGTCTGGCCGAGATTCGGCGTGACTAGCACAGCATCCGCCTAGATGGGACTGCGACTCTCACACTAATCAAGAATCTGAGACGATTTGACGTCATCTTTTCTGGCTCCCATGGAATCCATTTTCCAGACCTGTCTGGGGGCGAGTCCTACCGGGCCCGTTGACCATCCCGACATGTTCTTCGTGAATTATACCCTGGCAATTTCCATTCTTCGGCTCTCCGGTAGGCAACTTTCCGTGCTTCGTAACGGGCGAGGTTTCTGCGGGCCCCGCAATCTTGCTTTCAAAACGAAGAGAAGCTACTCAGTTTCGTAGAATCCATGAGCAGGCATGTCCGGGGTCAATAATCGAAGGGAATAGCGCTAAATGTCATAAGAAAGAGGGATTCTCAAATGAAAGCGATCGTATACGCAAGATACGGGCCTCCAGATGTTCTTCAGCTCAAAGAGATAGAGAAGCCTACTCCCAAGGACGACGAAGTACTGGTAAGAGTTCATGCAGCATCCCTGAATGCATATGACTGGCATACCCTGAGAGGTAAGCCATTCCTGGTGCGACTAATGGGCTTTGGGCTCCTAAAACCCAAGAAACAGATACTCGGATCTGACTTTGCGGGGCGGGTCGAAGCGGTTGGTAGAAGCGTAAAGCAGTTTCAGCCAGGTGAAGAGGTGTACGGAATGGGAGGGGGCTTCGCCGAGTACGTATGCAAGCGTGAAGACAGGTTGGCGTTGAAACCGGCCAATGCTTCGTTCGAGGAGGCAGCAGCCGTGCCCATGGCGGCAATCACCGCCCTGCAGGGTCTTCGCGACAAGGGGCAGATTCGGGCGGGGCAAAAGGTCTTGATCGAAGGTGCGTCCGGGGGTGTCGGTACTTTCGCGGTTCAAATCGCGAAATCGTTCGGGACTGAGGTGACCGCCGTGTGCAGCACTAGGAATTTGGACCAGGCGCGTTCGATTGGGGCGGACCATGTGATTGATTACACTCAAGAGGATTTCACGAAGAGTGGGGAGCGCTATGACCTGATTCATGTTGCCAACGGGAATCATTCAATCTTCAGTTACAGGCGCGCATTGAATCCCAATGGGGTTTGTGTCATGACTGGAGGAGGATCCATGTCTGAAATGTTCCTTTCAATGCTCCTGGCGCCATTGATATCAATGACCGGGAGTAAGAAGATGACAAACATGACGGCGCAAGTAAGACAAAGGGACTTGATCTTCATGAAGGGTCTTCTTGAAGCAGGCAAAGTGGTACCCGTCATAGAAAGACGCTACCCCCTAAGTCAGGCTGCTGAAGCTCTCCGGTATCTTGGAGAAGGACACGCTCAAGGAAAACTGGTCATAGCCTTGGAGCAGGACGACAAACCTAACTGAGCGCTGCGCTGGACCGCCCTGAAATCTGGTCGACGTGATATTCCTTCCCCACGACTGGAATCCACTTTCCGGACCCGTTTGGGGGCGAGTCCCACCGGGCCCGCTTCAACGAACGCGCGTTAGTCTCCGTGACTTGCTGGTCTTACGGAACGTCCTGCCTTAGATGAGCCGTGAAGAACTCCGTTATCTTCCTGTAGCATACCACTCGATTCTTGAATTTGATCACATCGTGCCCCTCGTCTTCAAAGACAAGGTACTCGACCGGCAACCCCCTGGATCGCAGGCGCTCCACCACGTCAGAGGTTTCCTTCTCGACGACCCTGGGGTCGTTCCTTCCTTGAATCATCATCATGGCGCATTTCACATTATCGATGTAGGTCGAAGGCGATCTCTCGGCAAGTAACTCCTTGTCCTTCTCGGGATGGCCCACTGAAAGGTAGAAACTTGTCTTCCAGGTTTCCGGCAGTCTCTCCAAGAAAGTGAACAGGTTGTAGGGCCCGAACATGTCGACGGCAGCCTTCCAAAGGTCCGGATGCCTCGAAGCTAGGGTCAGAGTCATGTATCCGCCGTAGGACCTTCCAATCACGCCGCGATTCGAAGAATCGACTCTTGGCTCTCTTGTTTCGAGCATCTTCAACCCTTCGACAAGGTCAAGACGGTCCTTCCCGCCCCAATCATGGTCGACCATCTTCATGAACCTGAGACCATATCCAGTGCTTCCTCTGACGTTCGGGACGAACACCGCGAAGCCGTTGAGCGTGAGATACTGAATGAGGGGCATCGAAAACCAGGTAAAATCAGGCCTCTCCTGGCCCTGCGGACCGCCGTGAACGTAAAGCACTAGCGGGTGAGGCGCCTTGAAGCCGAGAGCAGAGGTGGGGAAGTATATCCTGGCGCTAATTCTCAGTCCGTCGAAACTCGTGTAGCTCGCGTCTTCTCCAGATGAGAGATACTCCTCGGGAATCCCGAGCACCTTTTCGTTCGATAGCATCGTATACCGAGGTTTCCGTTCCACTGTTGAGAGGTAGATCTGTGAGGGAGAAGTGGCAGTCGTGAAAGAGAATGCGTAGCCATGTGCTCTCTGATTTGGCTTGTTCTTCGAGGTCGTCCAAGGCTCCAGTCCGAGGAGCACACCGTTCGATACGGGTTCCCTTCCCACGATGTTGTTCTCAACAATGAATCTGTGAGATTTCTCCTTGCTCTGGTCTCTGACGAATCTCCCTTCGTAGACAAAGCTGCACCCATCGATGTTGTAACTGAGAAGGTACCGATTCTTTTCGAGCTTCTTCGCATCTTCGAGCTCCCCCTTCCCCCTGTGTTTGGCTCCGGAGACCTGAACCGGCTCTAGTTCGGAAGGATCGTCCAACGGGAGGTACGCGAGGGACCCCTCATCGTTGAAGAGGGTTGTTCTGACAAGCAAGCCCTTTTCGTCATCGGTGAAGTTGCAGGTTCCGATTCCGGAAGGCGGATAGTCTTTGCCGGCTTCCCTTTTTTCAATGGGTGTGCCGAACAGAAGCTCACGCTTTCCAGTCTTCTCCGTCCAAAGGTAGAGGGCGTTATCGGCCGCCGTGTATCCGTCGATTAGAACGACCTCAGTGTTGTCCTTGTTTGCGCCCGCCGTATAGTTGCCATAGATGCTGGTTCCCAGCGACGTCTCCTTCATCGTCCTCAGATTCAGCCTGATTGATTCGAGGTTCGGTGTCTTTCTGTCATCATGCAAGAAATACACCATCGAGCTTTCGGCGTCTTTCTTCACGCAACTTAGTTGATGACCAGCATAAGTCTCCCCGAATAGATTCTGGGGGATTCCGCCGTCAAGCGGAATAGTGCAAGCCTGGTAGTTCTCGTTTCCGTTGTTGTCAATCATGACAAGGATCTTCTTCAGATTGGGAAAAACCGCGAATGAATCTCCCATCATCAGATGTGGGTTTTGCAGGGCGATGTCCGGGGGCAAGAGAGGCTCAGGCATTCCGCCTTCCTTCTTCATTCTGTAAAGGCTGATCAGCCCGCTCATGTTGCTCAGAAAGTAGACATGGTCGTCAACGAGGACGGGCGCCAACAAATGCCTGGCAGAGAGGAGAGACTCTATGGGATACGGACTTTCCAAAGTGAGATCGGGTTCCGTTTCGTTTTCGTGCGGGATATATGGGTGTCGCCTAGGCCTATGCGACCGGTGCGCGCTTAGCGCGCGCGTGGGGGGGAATCTCAGGTGCTGGAAGACTTCGTCACGCACGTACAGCAGAGGCAGAAAGTGTGCATGCTAGGGGCAAGAGACATCTGCTGCCGAGGACGACGATGGGGGGAATACACCAGCCTCAGGCTTTGACAACCACGCAAGGTATTCTCGACACGAATCACTGTTGTAGCTACACCTGCCAGAGGAACTCAAACCCATTGACAGGTATCGAGTGAACCCATCTGGAAAAACTGTCACCACTGAATCATAGCTGCGTGACAGTTCCTTGGCAGCGAGGTAGTTGGCACCCGAGGAAACGCCTACACAGTAGCCACTGTTCCTGGCAATGGAAATGGATGCGTCCCTTGCATCGCTGCTTTTGATTGAGACGAGCTCATCGATCAATTGATTGAGACCTCCATTCTCACCCTTTACTATCGCTGGGATGAAACCGTCGCCAATGCCTGGAATACCATGCAATCCAGCAGCACCACCGCCCATGACAGGGGACTCCGCTGGCTCGACAGCCGAAACGTGAACCTTCGGGTTGACCTCGCGTAAGGCCTTGGCGACGCCGATGAGCGTTCCTCCAGTTCCGACTCCGGCTACGAACGCATCTGCTACAAGCGACTTCTCTCTCAATTGCTGGATGATTTCCTTCCCCGTGGTCAGGCGGTGACATTCAACGTTCAACTGGTTCGAGAACTGATCCGTACTGAAATAGCGCTCATCCTTCAGCATTTCGTCTCTGATTCGGACCGCTTCCAAGAAGCTACCCTCAGTAGAGCATAGGATGAGCTTCGCACCGAACCTTCGAACGAACTCTTTCCTCTCTTCGGTTACGCTCTCGGGCATGATGATTGTGGCATCGTAACCCTTCTGCTTGGCATAATAGCTGAGGGCAATGCCGGTGTTGCCGCTTGTCGCTTCCACAATGATCATTCCTTTCCTCAAGAGCCCGCGCTTCTCGCTTTCGTCAATGATGAATTTGATCATTCGATCCTTGATGCTCCCAGTCGGGTTGATACACTCGAGTTTCGCGTAGATGTTATCCAGTTTGATTAGGGGAGTGTTGCCGACCTCTATCATATCGTCCCGCTTCATGAAAAGGGGGGGCTAAGTGCCTATTTAGTGTTCTAGTTCGAACCCCCAGTCGGCTTGACCTATCCAGACCCCCTTTACGAGTTGAATTCCACTTGGCCTGCTCGATTCGTCACGAGAAGAGGAACACGTGCAAAGAACTGCTCAAGGGGTCCCGGCGCAAAGGACATGACGCGTCGCCACTGACCTCTAACCCTTAAGACAGACCGAGCGATGCAGCTCACCGGATGAGGCTCGCCGGCAAGCGTGCACTAGTCACAGGTTCCTCCCAAGGCATCGGTGCGGAGGTAGCAAGACTCTTCGCGAAGGAGGGTGCGCACGTCGTAGTCAACCACAGACCCTCAGCAGCGCATGCAGACCACGTGGTCAGAGCCATCCGCCGCTCTGGAGGCAAGGCGTTCGCCGCTCATTGCGACGTCGCGGATCCTGCGAGCGTCTCCGCTATGTTTGCAGAGATTGAACGCGAACTCGGGGGTCTCGATGTCCTCGTCAACACTGCCGGTCTTTCCGACAGACGCATATGGAACGTCCACGTTCCTAGGATAACGCTTGACATGTGGAGGAGGGTCTTCGCGGTGGACACCTTCGGAACGTTCCTGTGCACGCAGGGGGCGCTCAGGTTGATGAAGCGCGGTTCGGTCGTCAATGTGGCCTCGACTCCAGCGCTCTCTGGTGACAGCGAGGGCTTAGTCTATGCCTCTGCAAAAGGGGCGGTAATCTCAATGACCAAGATGCTCGCGAAGGCCTTGGCCCCTAGGGTCAGAGTCAACTGCATGGCCTTCGGTTCCATAGGGACAACTTGGGTGGACTGGCTGGGCGAGAAGCAGCTCGAGGCGTACAGGGCGGCGATTCCGATGGGCAGGCTCGGCAGGCCCATCGACGCAGCCAACCTAGCCCTCTTCCTAGCGAGCGACGAATCCAGCTTCATCACAGGACAGATCGTTGTGCTGGACGGTGGAGAGGTCCTGCATTGATGCCCTCGCCGACCTGATTTCTGTCTTCGTCCTTCTGTGACCTTGTGGAGCCCGCCCTTCTCGATGAAGCCAAGTGTCGTCGAGCGGTAGGAATGACCGTTGATTGTTCCAGCGTCCTAGAGTATAGTGGCCTCTCCGCCGACCCCCGAGAGATAGGCCCTGTATCCCAGCTTCTGAATTGTCCGAAGGACGGCCTGCTCGTGTTTCTCCGATGTATTGATGAATACCGAGGGGCCGGTCTGCACGGAGAAGTAGGCCTTCGACCCGCCATCCCTCAGCTCCCTCACCCGCCTGATGATTCTCAAGGTGTCCTCGGTCATTATGATCAGCCTGTTCTCGCCTGTCATCGTCAGAGCGTGGAGCTCCAGTGTGTCTTTTTCTGCGAGGATTCCTAGGGTATCGAGGTCGTTTCCGAGGATCGCCCTCTCCATCTCGTCGCACCGCTTCTGAGCCGATTCCATGCGGGCCTTGAAGAATGGGGACGTGAGAACCTCTCTGTGGGCATCCTCGCTCCTCACCCTGGAAGGGAGGGGAACGATCACCATCCGGAGGTCCATGTCACGCTGGTCGGCGAACTTCTTCGCATATGATCCAGTGTCGTCGACCCCCGCATAGAGCCTCGAGAAGCCGCCTACAAGGGACCGTGAAGCGGAAGCAGCGAAGAGCCTCGCCGTTCTCGAAAGCGAGAGCAGGTCTGGCCGTCCTCCCACCAGCCTGTCGTGCAGCAGTAACGTGAGGGCTGCTCCCGCCGAGGACGAGTAGCCAATCCCTTTCGCATTGATGAACGGGACGTTCCTGCTGTCTATCCTGAAACGGGCAACATCAGTCCCTGGCTTGAGGCTCGACGCAACTGCCTTCAGTCTCTCGTTGGCCGATTCGCTTTGTCTCCCCCGGATGAAGACTCCTCCTCTCCTCCTGTTGTCAATCTGCGCCTCCGTCTTCATGCACGTGGTGTTGACAGAAATACTGTCATGGTACGGGAGCCTGAGGTCCCAGTCCCTCAGCCCGTGGTACTTGACGAGGGCCTGCATCGTGTATCCTACGGCTCTAGTGACCGTCAAGCGCCGTGGACCTCGATCTCCAACGCTCCGACGGTCTCGGCGCTCCTCAGTTTCGAGACGATCGACCTTGGAATATCTCTGGCTGCTGCGCTTGCCCCGACTGCCAGGGTCCGGTCGCTCATGAACCTGCTCCTCCGGATCACTATGTCATGAGGATGCGAGAGTTTCAGCCCCTTGTCGCCTTCGGCCGTGAGCTCAAAGGATTCGTTGCCGACCAATACTCTGATCGTGACCCTGGCCTGTTCTGACCTGAGGGCGGTCTTGAGCGTTTCGCTGAGCTGGTTGCATCCCTTAGCCGCTCCCACCCCGACGATGCAGTCTCCTTTCTCGGTCAGGTGTTCCTCAGTAGTGATCTCAATTGTGGTCGGGTGGAGAGATCTCACCATCGGGTGTCCATGGAACATGATGCGTTCCACAACCGAGGCCGTCTTTGGAACGAGGGTTCCTTGACGATTGCCCAGGCTAGGCTCCCTCCTTCGGTTGCAGACAGTCGCAGTGCGAACATGTCCCGGAGGTGGTCGACACTGGCGTTGGGCGGGATGCGGGGGACCTGAACTCCTCGGGAGGCTTCGCCGGCCCCGGGCTCTCAGACACGACGAAGCTGGCGAGACACATTGGGCCTCGCTTCCCGATAACGCCTTTATACATTCGACAGTCCGAAGGCCGCCGGTCTCTTGACTACAGAATACGAGCAGCTACTGTCAGGGATGGTCAGCGAGAAGAAGGCCAAAGTGACCCAACTGACAGGAAAGCAGGGTAAGGACAAGGAGATTGCGGGCCTCGTGTCGGACATCAGGTTCCTGGAGGTGGAGCTCCAGCGGTACCAGCAGGGGATGGCCTTGTTTAGGACCAAGCCACTGCCGAAGGTGGGCAGGTGGGGTAAGCCCGAGACAGAAGAAGCCAAAAAAGAGCCCTAGGCTCGTCGACGCCGATACTCTTTGAAAGGCGCTCGGCGGTATTATCTACGGCAGGGCCCTGAGAGTGGACGCTTTTCGAACGCGACGCTTGATTGAACAGACTCTGGGTCTATCCCATTGGGGGCATTCCGCCCATGCCGCCCATTCCGCCTCCGCCTGGAGGCATCGGGGGGGCCCTCATCTTGCTCGCTGCGATCACGTCATCTATCCTCAGGATCATACACGCCGCCTCGGTGGCCGCCCGGAGGATCTGGAGCTTGACGGCAAGGGGTTCTACGATTGACTTCGCGTACATGTCAGCGACCTTCCCGTTCATCACGTCTACCCCGAACCACTTCCCTTCTTTCCCGTGTCTCGCCCTGAGGTCGACTTGTGTGTCGATGGGGTCCATGCCCGCGTTTTCGGCGAGCGTCATGGGTATCGACTCTACCGCATCCGCGAACTTTAGGGCAGCCAGCTGCTCTCTCCCGTAGAGCTTCTGTGCCCATGTCCTGAGCTGGCATGAGACCTCTTCCTCTGGGGCTCCTCCTCCTGCGACTATCGCAGGCAGCTCCACGACGTCCTTAGTCACCATCAGAGCGTCATGCAGGGCCCTTTCGGCTTCATCGACTATGCGCTGGGTTCCGCCTCTCACGAGGATGGTCACCGCCTTGGGGTTCTTGCACCCTTCGATGAAGACCCACTTGTCGTCCTCCAGCTTCCTCTCTTCGACGAGCTTCGCGTACCCCAGGTCCTTGCCCGTAAGGTCGTCGAGGTTCGTAACCATTCGCGCACCCGTGGCTTTCGCGAGCTTGGACATGTCGCTCTCCTTCACGCGCCTCACGGTAAGTACGCCCGCCTTTGCAAGGAAGTGCTGTGCGAGGTCATCGATTCCCTTCTGGCAGATGACCACATTTGCTCCGGCCTCCTTGATCTTCTCGACCATCCCCTTCAGGATGTTGCTCTCCTCGTCCATGAACTGTTGCATCTGTGCGGGGTCGTTGATCCTTATCTCCGCTGAGAACTCGGTCTTCTCGATTTCAAGCGCCGAGTTGACGAGAGCTATCTTCGCCTCTGCAATCCTCTTCGGCATGCCTGAGTGGACGACCTCTTTGTCCAGGACCATCCCACTGATGAGCTGGGTGTCGGTGATCGACCCTCCCGGCTTCTTCTCGACCTTTACGTTGTCTATGTCCGCCTTCAGGCCCTTCTCCCCTTTCTCGGTGATCAGCATGATGGCGTCGACGACGACCCGTGCCAGATGTGGCGAATCCTCGTTCACGAGCTTCGTAAGCATGCTCGTGTTGGCAATGTTCAGGAGGTCCGTCCTGCTTGTCGGATCAACCTTCTCCGCGATGTCTTCGAGGATCTTCTGCGCCTTCTCTGCCGCCCTAAGGTAGCCATCTACTATCACAACTGGATGAACCTCCTTGTCGATCAGGCTCTCTGCCTTTTCAAGCAGCGCGCCCGCGACGACCACAGCCGAGGTCGTGCCGTCTCCTACTTCGTTGTCCGTCGCCTTGCTGATCTCGACCATCATCTTCGCGGCCGGGTGCTGGATGTCCAGTTCCTTCAACATCGTAGCCCCATCGTTGGTTATCGTGACGTCCCCCATCGAATCGACGAGCATCTTGTCCATTCCACGCGGTCCGAGCGATGTCCGTACGACCTCCGCGATGAGCTTAGCAGCCGCGATGTTGTTGCGTTGCGTCTCCCTTCCTCTCGACTCGCTGGATCCTTCTTTCAGTACTATCACTGGTTGACCTGTTGCTGACATTTGACTCACATCGGTTCACAACTTCTGTTTGTATATAAGAATTCTCGTGCCCGCCTCCGACATCCTCTGCAGAGGGGGTTAGGTTGGCGTTTCTCCACCGGTCACGGGAGTTTTAGCCCTCTTGCCACCCGCTTTCCGAGCCCAGGGTCAGCTTTGGTAAGGTTCTCGACCATGCGTCGCTGAATTGGCTTGTCTGCCTTTCCCAGCGAATCGACTATGTTATCGACTAGATTGTCCTGCTCCATCTTACCAAGTGAGCGATAGCGCCCGCCTGCCTGCTCGAAGTCGTTCGTCATGCTGATCTTCTGACGCGACATGTCACCCTCGAGGCGATCGTGAGTGGTGGCAGTGGCGGATGCTTCGCGCGGCATTCCGTCCGCCAAAGTGTTGGGTTCATAGTTGACTGTTCCTCCACCGTAGGGTGCGTACTGCATGGCTCCGTCGCGTTGGTTGTTCTTGACCGGTGCCTGCGGTCGATTGACAGGAAGCTGCAGATAATTGGCGCCGAGTCGATGCCGCTGGGTATCCGGGTATGAGAAGATCCTGCCTTGCAGGAGCTTGTCAGCAGAGAATTCGATTCCTGGGACTGTGGAGGCTGGAGCGAAAGCAGACTGCTCCACTTCGGCAAAGAAGTTTTCAGGGTTGCGGTCGAGTACCATCTTGCCCACAGGCATTAGCGGAAACTTGTCTTCAGGCCAGGTCTTCGTGGCATCAAGCGGGTCGAAGCTTTGGTTCAACTCGTCGGCAATCTCCATGACCTGGACCTTCAATTCGTATTCCACAGTTTTGCCAGAAGCAATCGTGTCGTGTAGGTCGCGTGTGGCAATGTCAGGATCCTCGCCGGCTAGGCGAGTAGCCTCATTTCGGTCGATGGCCTCTATTCCTTCTTTTGGCTTCCAGTGATACTTGACGTAGACTGCCTTACCTTCAGCGTTCACCCACTTGTACGTGTTGACGCCAAATCCTTCCATCTTCCTATAACTCTTGACTGTTCCTCGGTCTGAAAAGAGCCAAGTGATCATGTGGGTAGATTCAGGAGTCAGCGAGATAAAGTCCCAGAAGCGACTGTTCGCTGACGAGCTCGTAGGGTAGCCAGTGTCAGGAGCAGGTTTGAAGGCGTGCACCATATCTGGGAACTTGATGGCGTCTCGTATGAAGAAGACTGGCAGGTTGTTTCCTACCAGGTCATAGTTTCCGTCTTCGGTGTAGAACTTGACGGCAAAACCCCTGGGATCACGAGCTGTGTCTGCGGATCCCCGTGAGCCAACTACGGTGGAGAACCGGACAACGACAGGCGTCTTCTTCTTTGGATCCTGAAGAAATTCCGCGTGGGTATACTTTGCCATGCTCTTGTACACTTGGAAGTAGCCATGTGCACCGGCGCCCTTGGCGTGCACTACGCGCTCCGGGATGCGCTCGCGGTCGAAGTGTGCGAGCTTCTCGACCAAGTGCACGTCTTGCAGCAGCACAGGTCCACGTTCGCCGACAGCGAGCGAATTCTGGTTGTCGGAGACAGGAACACCTTGATTCGTTGTAAGATGTCTAGCTCTCGTATCGCGTCCGTCGCTCTTCTTCATAGGATTGCCACTGAATATTGTGTGTTTCCGAGTTAAAAAACTTCCTAGTTAGAAAGGTCTGGGGTGATTCGGCAGGCGTCCTTACTGCGGAAGATTCAGCCCAAATTCATCGAGATGAGCAGGGCCTACTGGTACATCAACAGGATCGGCCCCATTCTCTGCGCCCTCGCGGCAGGCCTTATCTACAGACCAGTCCTTGAGAGCAAGCAGTCACAGGGTTGGAGATAAATACAGCAAGCAGAGGACGCATAGAGTCAATGAAGGCACCGACGCTCAGGCTGACCAGAGAACAGGCTAGGGAGCTCCTCGCAAAGATTGATTCTGCGGTTGGGACGACGAGAGGCAAAGACTCACGAGACATCTTGGTCAAGATGCTCAATTCCAGTGTGCCGACGTATTCTTGGGTGGGTCTCTATGCGGTGGACGGGAAGGACCTGGTCCTAGACGCGTGGTCTGGGCCTGCCGCTACAGAACATACGCGGATCCCGATTGGGAAGGGGATTTGCGGCTTCTCTGCGAAGGCTGGCAGAACGGAGATCGTCTCCGACGTCAGCAAGGACCAGCGATACCTCCAGTGCTTCCCTTCAACGAGGGCGGAGATCGTGGTCCCCATATTCAAAGAGGGAGTGATCATAGGAGAGATTGATATCGACGGCGACCAGTTGGATGCCTTCTCGTCCCTGGACAGGGAGTTCCTCGAGGCGGTGGCGAAGAAGCTGAGCGACCGCTGGTCTTCCTAGGCTACTGTCTATAACTTATGTTATATCCTTAAATAGACTTGAGGGGTTCGTCTCTTCAACTCTTGAAGCTAGAAATCAAGGATCTTCACGCCTCAGTGGAAGGAAAGGAGATTTTGAAAGGGGTAAACCTCACAGTTGCACAGGGTGAGACTCACGCTCTGATGGGCCCGAACGGGTCTGGGAAGAGCACGCTGGCCTACACCTTAACGGGACATCCGAAGTACCAAGTCACCTCCGGTCAGGCGCTGATTGACGGGGAGAGCATCATCGGCCTCACGCCCGACAAGCGGGTCAAAAAGGGGCTCTTCCTGGCGTTCCAGTATCCAGTGAGCGTGCAGGGAGTGAGCATGTTCTCGTTTCTGAGGGCCGCCTACAACAATTCTAGGCCCTCGGGCACCGACCCCCCGACCATCTTCGAATTCAGAGAGGTCGTCGCCGAGAGGCTCAAGATGCTGAGCATGGACGAGGCCTTTCTGACCCGGTACCTCAACGAGGGCTTCTCGGGCGGAGAGAAGAAGAGGGCTGAGATCCTGCAGATGGCGCTGATGCAGCCGAAGTTCGCAATCCTGGACGAGACCGACTCAGGCCTCGACATCGACGCGCTTCGGATAGTGGCCGAAGGAATCAACAAAGTGTCCGGCCCCAACATGGGAACGCTTCTGATAACCCACTATCAGAGGATACTGAAGTATGTGAAGCCTCAGTTCGTGCACGTGATGCACCAAGGGAGGATTATTGAATCCGGCGGGGAGGACCTTTCCAGGCTCCTCGAAGAGAAGGGCTACACATGGATCAGTGGCTATGGCGGCGAGGAGGAAGTGGCCCAGCCGGCTCCATAACCCTTTTAGCGGAGAAGATAACATATGTTATATTCACTGGTGAGATGATGGCGTCCAAGGCAGACGTAGTTACAGACGATTACAAGGAGAAGTACGGGTTCAGCGACCCCATCGACTCCTACGCGGTGCAGGGCGTAAAAGGCCTCAGCGAGAAGGTTGTCCAGGAGATAGTGCGGGTTCACGACGAGCCCGCTTGGATGGAGCAGATCAGGATGAAGGCGCTCAGGCACTTCCTGGACAGGAAAGCGCCTTCTTGGGCACCTGAACTGGCGGATATTGACTATCAGAGCTTCCACTACTACGCGAGCCCCACGAAGCAAGCTGCAAGCTCTTGGGACCAGCTACCCGAGTACATCAAGAACACCTACGACAAGTTGGGGATAAGCGAGGCAGAGAAGAAGTTCCTCTCCGGGGTTGGTGCGATCTACGAGAGCGAGGCCGTCTACCATAGCATTCAGGGTGAGCTCTCGAAGCAGGGCGTGGTCTTCACCGACACCGTGACGGCGCTCAAGGAGTATCCTGAAGTCATGAAGAAGTACTTCGGGACAGTGGTCCCCTATCAGGACAACTACATAGCCGCTCTTCAGACCGCAGTATGGAGCGCCGGAAGCTTCGTGCACGTTCCCGAAGGGGTCAAGGTCAGCATGCCGCTTCAGGCATACTTCAGAATCAACGAGCGGAACATGGGACAGTTCGAGAGGACCCTGATCATCGGAGAGCCTTACAGCGAGGTAACCTACATGGAGGGCTGCAGCGCCCCAGTCTATTCAACGCAATCGCTTCACTCTGCGGTCGTAGAGATAGTCGCGCAGAAAGGCTCCCTCGTGAAGTACACGACTCTGCAGAACTGGTCGAGGGACGTCCTCAACCTCGTGACAAAGAGGGCGCACGCCTACGAAGACTCGACAGTCTCTTGGGTAGACTTCAATGGCGGCTCGCGGCTGACGAGGAAGTATCCGTCGATCTATCTTCTTGGGCCCAGGGCAAAGGCCGACATCATCTCCGTGGCCTACGCAGGCGCGGGCCAGATTCAGGACACTGGAGGAAAGGCGATTCATCTGGCGAGGGACACCACGTCCAAGATACTTTCAAGGTCAGTCTCCAAGGATGGAGGCCATACGGCCTACAGGGGTCTTCTGTACATCGCAAAGGGGGCGAAGAACGTGAAGTCCAGCGTGCGCTGCGACGCACTCCTCATCGACGAGAAGAGCACGACCGCGACCTATCCCTACATGGAGATTCAGGAGGACGATGCCACCGTTACGCACGAGGCGAGCGTCGGAAAGGTCGGCGAGGAACAGCTCTTCTACCTCATGGCTAGGGGGATCTCCGAGGGAGACGCTCTGAGCATGGTCGTCAACGGATTCTTGGAGCCCTTCGCCAAAGAGTTGCCCATGGCATACGCCGTCGAGTTCAACCGCCTGATGTCGCTCGAAATGACGAACGCCGTCGGCTGAGGCAAGCGTTCAGAGAGTGATTGGGATTGTCCCGAACTGTAGCAGGTTCGTTCGACGAGGACCTTGCCCTGGCTCTCTCCGAGTCGCTGAATGAACCGAAATGGCTTAGGGACTCCAGGCTGAAAGCCCTGACCGAATTCTCCTCCCTGCCGCCGGAGAAGAACCCGCTCTATACGAAGTACGCCGGAATATCCAGTTTCGACCTCTCTAGGTTCAGGATGGTCCCCGGCAAGACCACCGCCGACTTCCGCAGCTTGTTCTCGGGCTTCCTGACGGGCAAGGAGACCAACATCCTCCTCCAGGGAAACGAGACTCAGATCCACGTCGAGCTCGACCAGGAGACCGCCTCGAAAGGCGTGAAGCTACTGCCTCTGCACGATGCGCTCGATAGCGACGGGGAGATGGTCAGGCGCCTCTTCGAGGCGCGGCTCGTGAAGTCAGATGGGGACAAGTTCGCGGCTTTCGTAAACGCTTTCTTCAACAGCGGGACCCTTGTCTACGTCCCAAAGGGCGTGACCCTCGACAAGCCCCTGCGCAAGATGCTGTTGCTCGACTCGCCCAAGTCGAGCGTGATCGACCAGACCTTCGTCTACGCCGACGAGACTTCCAGGCTCGTCCTTCTGGAGGAGCTCTATTCGAGAGGCTCCTCCGGCCCTTCGCTGGTGGCCTCGAACGTAGGAATCCATGCCAGGCCCGGCTCTCACGTCGACTTCTCGTCCATCCAGTTGCTCGACGAACAGGCAGTCCATATCTCCAACCGAACGATCGAAATCCTGAGCGACTCTCGGGCGACTGTCAGCGCCCTCTCCCTCGGCGCCGAGGTGTCACGCTCCAGGATGAACTTCCTCCTGAACGGCAGAGGCTCCTTGGCCGAAGGGTTCGAGATCTTCTTTACTGACTCAAAGCAGAGGTACGACTTCGAATCGAACCTGATTCACAACTCTCAGGATTCGACCGGTTCGATTCAGGCGCGGGGCGTCCTGAAGGGCGAGTCGCAATCGATTTTCAAGGGAATGATCAAGATTGTGAGAGAGGCGAAGAACTCCCGCTCGTACCTTGCCCACCACGCGATGATTCTCGAGCGGGGTGCGAAGTCTGACGCAATCCCTGGGCTCGAGATCGACAACAACGAAGTGAAGGCGACCCATTCGGCTTCAGTTGCGCAAGTCGACGAGGAACAGCTCTTCTACCTCATGGCAAGAGGTCTTCCCCTGGATGAGGCTAGGAAGATGATCGTCTTGGGCTTCTTTGAACCTGTCCTCTCTCGGATCCCCATCGAACAGACGAGGGAGGGCGCGAGGTTCATGATTGAGGGCAAGTGGCATGGAAAAAAGAGCAGGCTGGTCGACAGGGAGACCCTCCTCGCGGAGACTGGGGAGACCACCCCTGAAGCCAAGCAGTCCGAAGACATCTTCGAGCGGCACTACAAATACAGATGAGAGTCGTGGAAGAGTTCGTCCCTGCAATCAAGGCATCGGAGTTGGCTGAAGGGACGATGTTGGCACTCGACGTGAAAGGTGTCCACCTTCTGCTTGCAAGGATAGGGGGTGAAGTCTCCGCGCTGAGCGGCACCTGTACCCACGAGGACGCGGACCTGGGACTTGGCTTCATCATCGAGGACAGAGTCGTCTGCCCTCTTCACCTTTCCCAGTTCGACCTCAGGACAGGACAGGTCCTCAACCCACCTGCCACTGCGCCCCTGCGAAGTTACAATCTTAAAATAGAAGGCGAGACGATTTTTGTGGAAGTCTGATAGGAAGTCTCAAAGTTCTTGCTCAAAGCTGAAGCTCTCGATGTCGAAAGAATCAGACAAGACTTTCCAATTCTCCAAAGAAAGGTCCACGGTCAGAGGCTGGTCTACCTTGACAACGCGGCTACGAGCCAGAAGCCTAGGCAAGTAATCGACACTCTCGTAGACTACTATTCACGTTACAACTCCAACGTCCACCGTACGGTCTACACTTTGGGAGAAGAGGCTACCGAAGCGTACGAGTCCTCGAGAAAGAAGGTGGCTCGGTTCGTGGGTGCCGCTCCCAAGGGGCTCGTTTTCGTCAGGGGGACGACCGAGGCGTCCAACCTCGTGAGGTTCGCCTGGGGCGAGAAATTCGTGAAATCCGGAGACACAATCGTGACGACGATAATGGAGCACCACAGCAACATCGTCCCATGGCAACTCCTGGCGAAGCAAAAGGGCGCCAAGCTCAAGTTCGTCGGCCTGCTGCCCGACGGGACCCTCGACATGGCACAATTCGAGGAGGTTCTGAAGGAATCACCGCGCCTCGTCACAGTCACCCATTGCTCCAACGTCCTCGGCACCATCAACAACGTGACAGAGATCTGCTCAAAGGCGAAGGAGGCCGGAGCGACCACCTTCGTCGACGGGGCCCAGGCGGTCCCTCACATGCCGGTCGACGTCTCCGCTATCGGCTGCGACTTCTATGCGTTCTCAGGGCACAAGATGCTGGGGCCGACCGGGATAGGAGCGTTGACAGGCCGGAAGGAGCTTCTTTCAGAGATGGAGCCCTTTCAAGGAGGAGGGGAGATGATTCGCGAAGTCTTCCTGGACCACTCGACCTGGAACGACGTCCCGCATAAGTTCGAGGCAGGCACTGTCAACATCGCGGACACGATAGGACTGGGGGCTGCGGTGGACTACCTGACGGCTCTGGGGATGGCACGCGTGAGGAATCACGAGCTGGGGCTCCTGAAATATGCCATGGAAACACTCTCGAAGGTCAAAGGGTTCCGGCATTACGGCCCGCAGGATGTGGCCCTCAAGGGGGGAGTGGTCTCCTTCAACCTGGCCGACATCCATCCGCACGACCTCGCGACGATCCTCGACGAGGAGGGCGTGGCGATTCGCTCGGGCCACCAGTGCGCCCAGCCCCTGATGAGCTGGCTTAACGTGGCGGCCACCAGCAGGGCAAGCTTCTACGTCTACAACTCTTACGACGACGTCGACGCCCTCCGCGCCGGTCTTCAGAAGGCAAGGAGTGTCTTCAAGGTATGAGTGCTAGTGACATATACAAGGAGCTGATCCTCGACTACTACAGGAACCCGAGGAACTTCGGCAAGCTGGACCAGTTCGACATCAGCGCCCACGACACAAACCCGTTGTGTGGAGACGAAATTGACATACAGATCAAGGTAGGAGACGGGAACAAGATCGAGCAGATCAAGTTCTTCGGCAAGGGCTGTGCTATCAGTCAGGCTTCGGCGTCGATGTTGACCGAGCTGGCGAAGGGCAAGGACCTCACTTGGACCAAACAGCTTGCGAAAGAGGACATACTGAAGATGCTTGGAAACCCAGACCTCGGTCCCTCTCGGATAAAATGCGCGCTCCTGGGGATGAAGGTTCTGAAGACGGCCGTTTACGGGTATCTGGGCACGAAACTCGAGGATCAGGGAGACTAGGCCTTCGTCGTCTTGAGGTCTCCGCCTCTGCCCTTCCTTCTCGACGGTTTCGCCAATCATACGGGGCGCTTGAGCAAACACACTGAGAGCGCAGGATTTCTGACAGGTCAAGAGCATCCGTAAATCCTCCTCGTCTGGACCCTAGGCGATGGTCGAGGCCATAGACCACGATGTCATCATTGTTGGGAGCGGTCTCGCCGGCCTGAGAGCTGCGGCCCAGGTGCTGTCGCAGTCCAGCGGCTCGGGTCCGAGCCTGGCCGTCATTTCCAAGCTTGCCTTGATGCGCAGCCACTCCGTCGCAGCCGAAGGTGGGACGGCCGCCGTCCTCTATCCCGAAGAGGGTGACAGCTTGGAGCTACATGCCTGGGACACCATCAAGGGGAGTGACTTCTTGGCCGACCAAGACTCCGTGTGGAAGTTCGTCTCACTCTGTCCTGAAGAAATGAGGCAACTGGAAAGGTGGGGGATGCCCTGGTCGAGGAGGGAGGACGGACGAATAGCCCAGAGACCATTCGGGGGCCACAGCTTTGACAGAGCGACCTTCGCTCAGGACAAGGTCGGCTTCTTCGAGATGAGGACCCTCTATGACAAACTCCAGGAACACGACAATTGGCATAGGTACGACGAGACCTTCGTGACCTCCATCGTCGTCGAGGACGGCATCTTCAGGGGCTGCACAGCGATCGAGCTGAAGACGGGGAGGTTCGTCTTCTTCAGGGCAAAGGCGGCCGTTATTGCCACTGGAGGGGCGGGACAACTCTGGAAGTTCACAGCGACCTCGGCAAGTGTCACCGGGGACGGAATCGGCCTGGCCTACCGTGCGGGCCTTCCCATCGAAGACATGGAGTTCATGCAGTTCCATCCGACCGGGTTAATCCCCCGTGGCATCCTAATCACTGAAGGAGCAAGGGGAGAGGGTGGGTATCTTCTAAATTCCAAGGGCGAGAGGTTCCTACAGCGCTACGCCCCCACGAAGATGGAGCTAGCTCCGAGGGACGTCGTCTCTAGGTCAATCATAAAAGAGATAAGCGAAGGTAGGGGATTCAAGGACGAGGACTCGGGTCTCTCCTTCGTACACCTCGACCTGAGGCACCTCGGAAGGGAGAAGATAGACGCTAAGCTCCCATTCATCAAAGAGTTGTCCATGAAGTTTACGGGAGTTGACCCAGTGGAGGAACCAATCCCGATAAAGCCCACGGCTCACTATACCATGGGCGGAATTCGAGTCGATGACAATGGAAGAGTCCTCGACGAGCGGTCGCAGGCCGTGAGAGGGTTGTGGGCGGCCGGCGAAGCGGCGTGCGTAAGCATCCATGGCGCCAACAGGCTGGGCGCGAATTCCACTGCCGAGTGTTTGGTCTACGGGAGATTAGTCGGTGAAGACATAGTGAAGTACCTCGCCCCGCATGATGCACACCCCCTAGGCAATGACAGTTCTTTAGTCGCCAACGAAGAAGGCAGGATCTTCAGGGACCTTTTCAGAAACGAAACCTCTACTGAGGATGTCTACGTCTTGAAGGCGAGGCTGAAAGAGATAATGGACAGGTCTGTCTATGTGTTCAGGGACGAGGCTGGGCTAGCCGACGCTGTGCGAGAGGTCAGGGAACTGAGGAAGAAATATCGGGGGGTGAAAGTGACAGACGGTAGTAGGGTGTTCAACTACAACCTTCTGGACACGCTCGAGGTTGGGGTTATGCTCGAACTGGCCGAGGTCGTGGCGCAGGGAGCGCTCAACAGAAGAGAGTCACGGGGCGGGCACGCCCGACTCGACTATCCCCAGAGGGATGACACCAACTGGCTGAAGCACACGCTCGCCCGACGAACGGAGGATGGCCCGTCGTTCAGCTTCGCACCTGTACGCATCACTATGTGGAAGCCCGTGGAGAGGAAGTATTGAGGTGAGAGTCTGGAAAGAATAACCCTGGAAGTCGCGAGGACAGGTGGCAAGCCTGGCAGGTACGAGCTCAGGTACAGGAAGGGGATGACCGTTCTGGACGCTCTGATTGAAGTCAGAGAGAAGCAGGACAGCAGCCTCGGGTACAGGCACAGCTGCGGGATGGGAATCTGCGGTTCCTGCGGAATGACCATCGAGGGAGTCCCTAGGCTCGCCTGTCAGACTCAGGTTTCGATTCTGAAGACCGATGTCATCAGGGTCGAGCCGTTGCACAGCATGAACGTGACGAGAGACTTGGTCGTCGACATCGCTCCATTCATGGCTATGCATAAGTCGGTGAAACCCTACATCATGCGAAACAACGTTGACGAGCGGGACCACTCGGACAGGGAATACAGGGTCCTCTCGGAAGAAGTCCAGAGATTCCTGCAGTTCGATTACTGCATTATGTGTGGTCTTTGCTACTCGGCCTGTCCCACCGTTGCGCTGGATCCGGCATATGTCGGGCCTCAGGCCATCGCGCAATCTTACAGGTACATGGCGGACCCAAGAGACGAGGGCTGGGACCAGAGAATAGATCTGTTGGACACGTCTCACGGCGTTTGGAGATGTCACGTAGCCGGTGCTTGCAGCTTCGTCTGCCCGAAGGATGTCGACCCAGCAAAGGCAATACAGATGGCAAGAAAGGAGATCTTGAAGAAGCGTCTCCTCAGGAGGAAAGCCAGAATCGGGGCACAGCCAGTTCCTCTCTTGACTTCCGGGGTGGTCAAGCAGGGTGCAAAGCCTCCCCCATTTGACTTCGGGGAAGGGAGCGTCAGCAGGAAATGAAGAAGGACCCAAGGTACAAGTCCGGGCTGATCTCCAGCCTGAATCCGTTTGGGTACAACGTTGAAAGGTGGAGCTACGCACTACACAGGGTTACTGGGGTCGTGTTGATCGGTTACCTGATGGCCCACATCTTCGAGACATTCGAATTGAGTATGGGTAGCGTCGCATGGACCAACACCATGAATGCGCTCCACTCTTTAGGTCCTCTTGAATTGGTCGGTCTCTGGATCGTGGCAGGGTCAGCGCTCTATCATGGAGCGAACGGGATAAGACTCATACTCAACGAGATGTTCGGGAAGCTCATGGGTATGCCAATCCTCCCTGTCTACCCGTATTCCCCCACATCTTTGGGAAGGAACCAGAAGATATTCGTTTGGACCATCACAGGTGTCGTACTTGTGCTCTGGGTTTGGGCAGGCCTCTACCTTTTGGCAGGTCTGGGGGTCGTCCAATGAAGGAGTCCTGGAGCATGATCTTGACGTACATCACCGCCATGGTTCTCATCTTCGTACTGACCTTCCACTTTCTCCTTCAGGGTCCTCTTGCCGGCAAGTCCTTCGAAGATACACTCGCTTTCACTTACGCCCAGGGAAATTTAGTCAGCTTTGAGGTCATCTTCGGCCTCCTTCTTTATGCTGCGATTCTTCACGGCCTAAACGGTGTTCGCGTGATCGCGCTCGAATGGTTCCACCCTGAAGAGAAAGCTTGGCTCTTGAACCTAATCGTTGTGGCGCTGATGGCCTTTTTCCTTGCACTGGGCTCTTATACGCTTCTCATGGTCGGCTAGTCTCATCCTAGAAGCGATTCTACAGTCTCCCGAGCCCCCGCTCACATCCCCTTCACACTAACCCCGGAACGTGCGCGTCCATCCGACGCCAGACGAATCGGTGGAGGCGCACGCAGACCTCGCCGTGAAACGAATCTCCGCCATTCGTCAGCGGTTTCTCCCGACCAGAATCATAACGGGGAAAAGCGGTTACTCCTAGAGTCAGACCTTCCTTCGCGCGAATCTGATTGGTTCTCGGTTGCTTTCAACATGGACACGTTTATAACCGCACCGCCAATCGCTGGAGAGCTACGAGAGGGGTAAAGTGCCTCACTACGGCTACAGTTTCGAGGGTTTCGACCCAGCGGTGCACGTCAGGGCTAGCGGTAGAGAGGTCAACGTATCCCCAAAGGCGGCCCGTGAGATCGCACTAACGATAAAGGGCATGACTGTTGCGAAGGCGATCGACCTTCTTGAACGGGTTGAACAGATGAAGATGCCAATCGCCTTCCGGCGCCACAAGCTCAAGGTTGGCCACCGTAGCGAACTCCAGGGTTTCCCCACTGGCTCATACCCCGTTAAGGCGGCCCGAGCCTATCTCCAAGTTCTGCAGAACCTCCAGAGCATTGCGGAATTCAAGGGGCTAGACCCCGAAAGAGTCAGGATAGTGCAAGCTGCCGGATATGCGGGCAGGACGATCAAGGACTATGTCCCGCGGGCAATGGGACGGAGTTCACCGAATTTTCACCAGCTTGTCCACATCGAGCTCGTAGGCAAGGAAGTCTAGGGCATGTCTGTCCAGCAACAAACATCGGTCAGGTCTATTCTGACGACCAGCAGGTCGTTTGCCGAGTTGGATGAGTTCTTCGAGAAGGAACTGAAGGACGCGGGGTACGGTGGCCTCGAAATCCAGAAGTCCCCAGTCGGAATCACTCTGAAAGTGTACGTGGCTAGGCCCGGCCTCGCAATCGGCCGGCGCGGAACAGGAATCAAGGATCTGACTGACAAGGTCGCAGCTAGGTTCAAACTCGTCAACCCCCAGATTGCGGTTACGGAGGTCGAAAACCCGGAACTCAATGCCAGGATAATGGCGGCGAGAATCGCCCAGATAGCCTCCAGAGGCACGGCATTCAGGAGAGCTGCGCAGTGGTCGGTCAACAACATAATGAACGCTGGCGCAGCTGGAGTGGAGATCTCGGTGGCTGGAAAGCTCCGCAGCGACAGGTCCCACGGCGAGAAATACAGGGCTGGAATCGTTCCTAAAAGCGGGGAGACCGCGGCGAGATCAGTTACCGAAGCGACCACGGATGTGCTCCTAAAACTCGGGCTCTACGGTATCAAAGTGAAGATCGCACTTAAGGACGCCCTCCCACCGGACTTCCAACTCAAGGAGGACGTGAAGGAAGAGGAGAAAAAAGAGAATGACTCAACTCAAGGCGAAGGAACTCAGGAACCAAGACGCTGAGAAGCTGAGGCAGACGCTCTTCGACCTTCGGTCGGAGTTCTCCAAGCTGAAAGGCGGAGCCGAAAGAGGGATCGTCAAGAAGGACGTTGGCAACATCCGGAGGATAAGGAGAAGCATTGCGACGATTCTCACCGTAATGCACGAAAGGGGAATAGCAGAATGAATGTCGTCGGCAAGGAGCTGACAATACTGAGTTCCACGGACCCTTCGAAAGAGGGGAGGACCGGTATCGTGCTTCTGGATACAGCGAGAACGCTTGTTCTCGAATCTAATGGAAACGTCTTTAGAGTCGAGAAGGTCGGAAACGTCTTCCGGGCGTCTGGTTCAAACATAATCATTGCAGGAACCGATATTGCAGGCAGGCTCGAGGACAGGTGGGGGCTTCGTTCGAGATGAGCGCTGCTGGCCTCGAAGTGACAATCCCCAAGAAGCAATGCCATGACGAAAGATGCCCCTTCCATGGTAGTCTCAAGGTGAGGGGGAGGCTCCTCTCTGGTAGGGTAGTGTCCACTGCAGGCAAGGGCTTCGTGGTAGTCCAGATGGAGTACCTCCACAAGGTCAGCAAGTACAACAGAAGCGAGCGGCGGAAGAGCAGAATCTCAGCGCGTGTGCCACAGTGCCTGGAGGTCAAGGACGGCGACGTGGTCACGATTGGCGAATGTCGACCTTTGTCGAAGACGATCTCTTTCGTAGTCGTTGAATCAAGGAGGAGCTCCTGATGTCGACGAAATCTCGTGCAGTCTCTGCCAAAGGAGTGGAGGAGTTCAAGAACTACATCACCAGGGCGATACCTCTGAACGCCGTCATCACCTGCGCAGACAACACCGGGGCGAAGACCCTCAGGGTCGTGATGGTGACGAAGGCCAAGACTAGGCTCGCCAGGTATCCTGCGGCTTCGGTGGGAGACAGCATCGTTTGCGTTGTCAAGAAAGGTCCTCTGGAACTCAGGAAGCAGGTCTTCGGCGCTGTCATCATCCGACAGAAATACCCCGTCAGGAGGCTGAGCGGTCAGAGAGTAATGTTCGAGGACAACGCGGCAGTGATAGTGACACCTGAGGGAGATCTGAAGGGGACCGACATAAAGGGGCCGGTCGCGAGCGAGGCCGCAGAAAAGTGGCCTAGGATAGCCAACCTGGCTTCCATGATAATTTGAGGCGGATGCATTGAAGTTCGGTTCATCGCTCTCGGCGGAATTGCAGGAGAAATACAAGAAGAAGGCCGTCAGACCTCGTGAGGGTGACTCTGTCAAGATTGCCCGAGGAGAGTTCAAAGGAATTGAAGGGAAAGTCACCAAGGTCTTGCCTGGGCTGGGGATGCTCAACGTGGAAGGAGTCACTAGGGAGAAGCAGAAAGGCGGAACCTCCCCTGTACCCATTTATTCGTCCAACGTCGTAGTCACGGCTGTTCTGCTCGATGACAAGACGAGGAAGAACAAGTTGGAGGAAGGGGCGTAGTTGGGGAAGAAGGGAGGACGGAACAGGTTGAAAAGCATCGCGGCCCCTCGGAGCTGGGACATCTCGCGGAAGGGTGACAGGTTCGTCTACAAGCCGACTCCGGGCCCTTACCCGATCGTCGCATCCTACCCTCTCGGAGTTGTCATCAGAGACCTCGCCGCAATGGCGACCAGCTCGAAGGAGGTCAAGTTCATCGTGAAGTCCGGCAAGGTCTTGATCGACGGAACCGAGAGACACACGCCCAGCTTCCCAGTTGGGCTGTTCAACATCGTCAGTGTCCCGATTGAAGGGCTCAACTTTAGGCTGGTTCCATCGCCAAAGGGACTCGTGCTTGCGAAACTGGGAGCCGATGAGACCAGCAAGAAGCTCTGCAGAGTGAGCACAAGGACGAAGGTCAGGGGCGGGCACATTCAGTATGGGTTACACGACGGTAGGTCAGTACTCTCCGATTCGCTGGCCCTCAGCCCAGGCGACGCCATCCTCCTCGAGGTTCCGTCTCAGAAGGTCCTAGGTCAGGTCAAGCTGGCCAAGGGGTCGGTCGGGTTAATCCTTTCCGGAGTCAGAGCGGGTCAGATGGGGAAGATAGCAGAGGTCAAGGAGGGGACAATCTCGAGAGAACGAATGGTCAGAATATCGTTGCCGGAAGGCGACGCAGAAATCCCGTCTCGCTTGGTCTTTCCTGTGGGGACGGACAGACCGATGATAACGACAGGAGCTGCTGCCCGATGAGCCAGACTGCCGTGCACGAAAACCCGATGAGAGTCATCAAGGTCGGGAAGGTCGTGATCAACATAGGCCTCGGAAAGTCAGGGGAGGCCATCGAGAGGGGCAAGCAGGTCCTCGAACAGGTGACGGGTCAGAAGCCGAGCCAGAGGCGCGCCAAGACGTCGATCAGGGACTTTGGTGTCCACAAAGGAGAGCCGATAGGCGTCTCCGTCACGGTTAGGGGAGATGGCGTCACAGGCCTGATCGAGAAGCTCCTCGCGGCCAGAGAGAAGAAGCTGGCAGCGTCCTCATTCGACCCGAGGGGATCTGTCTCCTTCGGGATCAAGGAGCACATCGAAATCCCCGGGATTAAGTACGACCCCGCTATCGGCATCCTCGGAATGAACGTGTCTGTCTTGCTCGAGAGGCCCGGCTACAGTGTCGCTAGGAGGTCTAGGCGAACCGCACGGATCGGCAAGGCCCACCGTGTGTCAAAGGAAGAATCGATGCAGTACTTCAAGGAGAAGTTTGGAGTGGTGATAGTTTGAAAGAGAGGCACACTAAACAGCGGAAGTACGGTAAGTCCACTCACTACTGTAGAAGGTGCGGGCAGTACGGGGCGGTAATCAGGTCCTATGGCCTAGTGCTCTGTAGACAGTGCTTCCGCGAAGTAGCCGAGAAGCTGGGCTTCAGGAAGTACGACTAGGTGATTTGAATGGCAGCCACCAATGTCCTCTCGAACCTTTTCGCGAGCCTGCAGAACGCCGAGATGAGGAACAAGAAGGAATGCATCATCATCCCAGCCTCGAGTCTGGCGAGCGAGGTCTTGAAGGTCCTCCAGAAGAAGCGGTACATAGGCGAGTTCGAGCACATCGACGATGGTGTCGGCGGGAAACTCAGGGTCCAGCTACTGGGAAGAATCAACAAATGCTGCGTCATATCGCCGAGATTTTCGGTCAAGTCTTCGAAGCTAGTCGACTGGGAGCACAGGTATCTTCCGGCGGTAGGCGTTGGGACTCTGATCGTTTCCACGCCCCAGGGCGTCATGGCCCACGCGGAGGCGCAGGAGAAGAAGATCGGCGGGAGATTGATCGGCTTTGTCTACTGAGCAGGTGCAGCAGCAGGTCGTGGAGCTGCCCCCTGGCGTGACCGCAATCCTGGCAGGCAGGACTCTCTCCGTGAAGGGCAAGTTGGGCGAAGCGAAGAAGCACTTCGACAAGGTCAGCGTGAACCTCTCGGTCGAAGGGACCAAGGTCAGCGTCTCTCCCTTTTCTAAGAAGAAAAAGGACAACGTGATAGTGAACACGGTCGTTAGCCTCGTGAACAACATGATTACCGGTGTTTCGAAGGGTTACACATACAGGCTCAAGGTCGTCTACGCCCACTTCCCGATCTCTGTGAAGACGAAGGGGGACGAGATTCACGTCGAAAATTTCGTGGGAGAGAGGTCGCCGAGGATTGCTAAGATAGTCGGGACATGCAAGGTCGCGATCGAGGGCGATGACGTCATAGTCAAGGGCGTCTCTGTCGAGGACGTCGGCCAGACCGCAGCCAACGTGGAGCTCGCTACGAAGATAAAACGGAAGGACCAGAGAATCTTCTTGGACGGCGTCTATATCTACCAGAAGGGGGAGGGCTTCTAACTTTGCCGAAGGCGAAGGTTTCGGAAGAGAACAGACTGAAGGCGCTCGTAGCGAAGCGGAACGAGCTGGCGAAGCACAGGCCAAAATTCGTAAGACAGGAGAGCTGGAGATATGTGAGGATCCACCCCGAGTGGAGAAAGCCCAAGGGCGTCGACAACAAGGTGAGGCGCCAAGACAAGGGCTGGCCCGCCCTAGTCAGGGTCGGTTACAGGGGGCCGGTCGAATCCAGGGGGCTACACCCGAGCGGCCACTTCGAGGTTCTCGTGTACAGGCCTGCTGACCTGGACGGCCTCGTACCCGGCAGGGACGTGGCCAGAATCGGAGGTACGGTGGGAGCCAAGAAGAGAGAACAGATTCTCAGCAGGGCGACCGAGCTGGGCATAAGGGTCCTAAACCCGACGGGATTGAGGGTGATTGAACCTAAGGAGTAGGAGGAGGCTGGCCGCGTCGGTCCTCGGCGTGGGCGAGGACAGGGTGATCTTCGACGAGGAGTATTCGGACTTGATTCAGGACGCCATCACCAGAAGCACCATCAGAGGCCTGATCGGATTCGGTGCGATCAGGGTGGCTCCGGAGAAGGGTGTCTCCCGCGGCAGGTTCCGGGAGAGGTCGGACAGGCTGAAGCGAGGCAGGGGAGCCGGTTCGACCAAGGGCAGCTCGCACGCGCGGAATCCCAGAAAGGAGATGTGGATGACCAAGGTTCGTGCTCTGCGATGGAGGCTCAAGGTTGCCAAGGACAGGAAACAGATCAGCAACGAATCCTACAAGGCCCTCTACAAGCAGGTGAAAGGCGGTCAGGTCCGTGGGGTCAAACACTTACTGGACCTGATAAAGGAGGCCAAGAAGTGATGTCGGTCTACGTCCCCCTCTTGCGCAGAAGGAGAGAAGGGGTTACCGATTACAGGTCCAGAAAACGCGCGATTACCTCGCACCGGGTGCTGCTGGTCGTCCGCGTATCTAACAAGAACGTCACTTCGCAGTTCGTAGTTCCAAAAGTGGGAGGAGATTCGGTTGTCGCCTCCGCTCATTCTCGGGAGCTGCTGAAGCTGGGGTGGCACGGTTCGCTGAAGTCGACTCCTGCGTGCTATCTCCTCGGGATGCTGGCTGGCAAGAAGGCTCTCGCCAATGGCGTCAAGGAGGCAGAGGCAGGGGTGGAAGTGCCGGTCGGAGAGGAGGCCTTCCCGTCTGAAGAGAGGCTCACAGGCAAGACAATAGCAGATTACGCTTCGAAGCTTTCCTCTGAATCCAAGGAGGCTTACGAGAAGGGCTTCGCAAGGCTCCTGAAAGGGGGCTTCAAACCCGAAGAGTATCCCGCTCAGTTCGAGAAGGTGAAGGCTGCCATAACGGGAGCGAAGAAGTGATGTCTTCCTACGGGAGGCGCGACCGCCGAGAGGAGGAGGAGGAAGTCTGGGTCCCCAGGACCAAGCTCGGGAAGCTCGTAAACGAAGGCAAGATCGTCTCCCTCGATGAGATATTCAAGGGGGGCCAGAGGATCCGCGAGTCAGAGATCGTCAGGAAATTGCTTCCCGACCTTCGGAACGAGGTCGTCGGGGTCAGTGTTGTGCAGAAGCAGACAGACGCGGGAGAGTTGACCAGGTTCTCCGCAGTTGTCGCCGTCGGCAACGGGGCAGGCTGGTTCGGCGTCGGCAAGGGCAAGGCGATGCAGACAAGGGAGGCGATCGAAAAGGCCACGAACGCCGCGCTTCTCAACATCATCCCGGTGAAGCTCGGATGCGGCAGCTGGGAGTGCAGGTGCGGCAGGCCCCACTCTGTCCCGTACAGGATCAGGGGCAAGGCTGGGAGCGTGACGATCGAAGTGATACCGGGTCCGAGAGCGCTCGGATTGGTCGCGGGGCCCGCCCTCAAGAACCTCCTCCAGTTGGCGGGTGTCAAGGACGCCTGGATCAGAACGTTCGGCTCAACGAATACAACGTCCTCATTGGCCAACGCTGCCTACGACGCCTTCAGGATGTCGTTCGGGCTAAACATATGAAGTGATCAAGATTGGGTTTGCTATTAGTTCTCAACCTGCACGGGGTGATAAACTCGTCGGGACCGGTCCGGAAGGCGCTCGAGGAACTCAAGGTCGTGAGGAGGTTCTCTGCCTCCGTGGTGTCGGGAGATCCCTCGACGTTGGGCACTCTGAAGCTCTGCAAAGACCGCGTCGCATGGGCGCCGATCGACGCCGACCTGCTGGCCACCCTCCTGAAAAAGCGCGGGATGCTCAGCGCCACGAAGGCGCTGGACTCCGCTTCGCTGAAGAGGATGGGCTACAGGGATCACGAAGACCTGGCTGCGAAGATGGTCAAGGGGGAGACGCGCCTGTCGGCCGTCGAGGGCCTTAGGCCCTTCTTCAGGCTGGCCCCACCGAGGGGCGGCTTCAAACGATCGATGCGCAGGCAGTCCTCAGAGAAAGGGCTGCTCGGGAGCAATCCCGGGCTCAGCGAGCTCGTGAGGAGGATGCTCTAGGTTGCCGACCCGTTCCAGAAAGAGCAGGAAATACAGGGGGAGCAGGACCCATGGCTACGGGCAGATAGGCCAACACCGACACTCCGGTTCGAGGGGCGGACACGGCAACGCCGGCCTCCACAAGCACAAATGGAGCTGGACGGTCAAGTACGACCCCGACCATTTCGGGAGGGACCCCTTCAGACCACCAGGTTACGCGAAACCGACGACCTGGGCAAACGTGGGTGACCTAGACACCTTGGCGAAGGGAAAGTCAGTCGACCTGACGTCGATGGGAATCCAGAAGCTGCTCGGATCGGGCACTGTCAGGGAGCCGTACGAGGTCAGAGTGGGCTTCTTCACGAAACGGGCTCAGGCTAAAATAGAGGCAGCGGGCGGAAAGATAGCAGTCAAGGAGTAAGGCCTCTTCCATTGGCTTCGATGCGTGATTTCATGAAGAGCGTGGGGACGGTTCTTCCTGAGATACCGAAGCCAGAGAGGAAACCGACCCTGAACGAGCGGTTCATCTGGACGGGCCTCGCTCTCGTTGCTTACCTCGTAATGGCAATAACCCCGCTCTACGGGTTCGGAGGGTCGGGGAGTCAGACGGACCAGTTGGCCTTCCTGAGGGTCGTCTTCGCGTCGGCCCAAGGGACGCTCATGGAGCTCGGCATCGGACCTATCGTGACGTCCGGCCTGATACTGCAGCTCCTGGTCGGAAGTGACATAATCAAGCTAAAGATGAGCGACCCAGACGACAGGGCCATCTTCGGGATAGCGACCAAGCTCCTCACGATGATCGTGATAGTGGGCGAGTCCGCGGCCTATATCTTGGGCGGAGCCCTTGGTAGCTTCTGCACGTCGACTGTCACGACCAACTGCTTTCATGGCACGGGTGGTGAAGTGATAATCTTCGCGCAGCTCTTCATAGGGAGCGTTATGGTCCTTCTACTCGACGAAATGATTCAGAAGGGATGGGGTCTCGGGAGCGGCGTCAGCCTCTTCATCCTCGCGGGAGTCTGTCAGACCATGTTCTGGTACACATTCTCCCCAGTGGAGTTCGGGAATCCTGCGGAATTCTTCGGTTTCATCCCAGCTACGATCAGCGCGTTCTTCACGAATACTTTGCCAAGCATATTGGTCCGGAGCTTCAAGTATCCCAGTCTGCTGACGTTCATGCTGACCGTAGTGATGCTGCTCGTCATCGTCTACATCGAAGGCATCAGGGTCGAGCTGCCGATCACGTCCATAAAATACAGGGGCTTCCAAGGCGTTTACCCCATCAAGCTACTCTACGTCTCGAACATTCCGGTCATCCTGGTCTCAGCGCTGGGAGCCAATGTGACCTTCTTCACAAGGATGCTCTACAACTATGCGGGAAGCAGCAGCAATTGGTGGCTTCCATACATCGGGCAGTGGAAGGTCGCAAATTCATCATACCCTACGGGAGGTATCGTCTACTACATGACCGCCCCGCAGGGAGTCAGCCAGACGGTTGGAGACCCCATCCATTCGGTCGTCTACCTGGCCTACCTGATTGGGATGGCCGTGCTCTTCGCCAAGCTATGGGTCGAGATCGGCGGACTGAACCCCAAACAGGTGGCGAAGAACCTGATGGACGCGAACGTCCAGGTCCCGGGCTTCAGGAGAACTGGTCTCTCGATAGAGCAAGTCCTTAATCGGTACATCCCGACGCTCACGATCATAGGCGGTGTCTTGATCGGATTGATAGCGGGTGTCTCGGACCTCTTCGGGGTCTTCGGCACGGGCATAGGCATACTCCTGATGTGCGACATCATTTTGCAGTACTACCAGATGCTCTTGAAGGAGCAGGTGGAAGAAATCTCTCCTGCCCTAGCAGGCCTCTTAGGAGCTGGCTAGTTCGTTGAAGTTGAGGGTCGTTGTCGTAGGAATTCCTGGCGTGGGGAAGACTACGGTCGTCGAGAGGCTAAAGTCCCGGATCGAAGGCGCGAAGCTCGTGACTTTCGGAACCGTGATGTTCGAGGAGGCGACGAAGCGCAAATGGGTCAAGGATCGGGACGAGATGAGAACGCTCCCTGTCGGAAGGCAGAAGAAGCTTCAGGCCGTCGCAGCGGCCAGAATCTCGAAGATGGCCGAACAGATTGTCCTGGTCGACACCCACCTTTTCATCAGGACCAAGGAAGGATTCTGGCCCGGGCTTCCCTTTGATGTCGTCAGGGCTTTGAACCCAACGCACCTGATCTTGGTCGAAGCCAGCCCGGAGGAGGTCTGGGCGCGAAGGGCGGCAGATGCTGCTAGGTCGCGGGACCCGGTAACCAAGGAGGAGTTGGAGAAGGAGATGGAGCTCGGGCGCGGGTTCCTTGCCGTATCATCGACGCTGACCGGCGCTCCGATGCTGATAGTCAGGAACGCAGAGGGAAAGGCGGACGCTACGGCTGAGGCCTTAGCTGCCGTCATCAAGGAAGCCGCGCGATGAACGCAGCAGAGAGAGCGAGAGAGATGAGACGTTCCCAGCTCGGGGGTAGGCGGTCTCTCCTGGTCGCATTCACTGTTACGGTTGTTCTGGTCGGCCTAGCGATGACCATGCCGGCCCTTGCCAAGAGCACAGTCACTACTTACACGACCACGATGACGACCACGATTACGAGCACGATCACGAACGCGAGTACAAGCCAGAGCACGAGCACTAGCAGGACCACTTCAAGCCAGTCCGGGGCAGGCGCTACTGTCTCTCTCAGTCACACTTCTGGCGGTCCTGGCGAGAAGATAATCATCACTGCGTCCGGCCTTGTTCCTAACTACAGCATCAGTGCGAAGTTCGGCAACGCTTCGTTGTCCTTGAGCGGGACTTGCACTACGGACTCGACCGGAAAACTGAGCCCTTGTTCCTTCATCGTGCCTCGGAAGGCCTCGGGTTCATACAATGTCACGGTCTTAGATGGGCTCAGCATCCCGCCGGTCATCTTCAAGATCCCTTCGATAACAATCCCAGAATCGACCTTGTTAATCGCGATGACAGCCATCGGCCTGAGTCTGGTGACCCAATTGGTCACTAGAAAGGTGGTGAACCTAGACGCTGAGAGACGGATGAGGGCCGAGGTCTCGGCCTTTAACAAAGAGAAGAGGGCGGCCACGCTCGCAAAGGACCAGGCCAAGCTCGAGAAGCTCAAGAAGAGGGAACTCCCGATGAGGCAGGAACAAGCCAGGGTCTCTACGGCCAGGCTGAAGGTCACGGCGATCACCTTCGTGCCGCTGCTGGCGGTGTACTACCTGATGGCGTCCTTCATGGGCGGATTCGGCGTCGTGGTCGCAAATTCGTCGCTTCCAATCCCTTACCTTGTGGGCGGGGACGGAACGATGGCCCTTTTCTGGTGGTACATGCTCAGCTCGTTCACGTTCTCCACCATCTTGACCAGGCTGCTGCACACTGGAACTCTGTGAGCGCTCGACGATGCAGGCGATCATAATCTCCGGGATGCCGGCGGTAGGGAAGACCACCGTGGCGAAGGCGGTCTCCGAAGCGCTGGGCATCTCAACGGTGGGGGGAGGCGACGTGCTGAAGGAGATGGCGGCCGAGGAAGGCTACCTGTCCGGCGGCGGCGACTGGTGGGACACCAAGGATGCAATGGGCTTCCTCAAGGAGAGGAAGAAGTCGTCAGGGTTCGACGAGGAGGTCGACTCCAGGCTGCTGCAGAGGGCAGAGAGGGGCGGCGTCGTGATAACCAGCTATCCTCTCCCATGGCTCGCGGAGAAGGGACTGAAGGTCTGGCTGTCGGGAAGCGCCAGGAGCCGGGCGAGGAGGATGGCCAGGCGCGACGGGACGACGGTGACGCACTGCCTCAAGGTCGTCTCAGTCCGCGACAGAGAGAACTACAGGCTCTACAAGAAGATCTATGGAATCGATTTCGGGAAGGACCTGAAGCCCTTCGACCTGGTCGTCGACACCGACTCCATCGACGAATCGAGGGTCGCCGAGATTGTCCTGCACTACGTCAAGAACAGGACCGATTAGATTGCAGTCCCAGAAGATGGTGGTCGTAGACGAAGAGCCCGCAGACCCAGAGCACGGGTGGGACCCTCGAGCTCGGCCGTTGGAAGTGATGCTGGACTACGGCCTGATTGCGCTCGACAAGCCACGGGGTCCGACAAGTCATGAGGTAGTGGCGTGGGTGAGGAAGATGCTGGGCGTCGACCGGGCGGGCCACAGCGGCACCTTGGACCCTCCCGTGTCCGGCCTCCTCCCGATAGGTCTCGGCCAGGGCACCAAGGCGCTGAGTCTCCTCCTACTCTTCCCCAAGGAGTACAAGGGAGTGATGAGGGTGCACTCCTCGGTTCCGACCAAGCAGCTGAAGGCGGTCGTCGCGGAGTTCACCGGAGAGATATTCCAGAGACCACCGCAGAGGTCGTCTGTCAGCCGCCAAGTGAGGAGCAGGACGATCTACGAGCTCGACATCGAGGAGACCAAAGGCAATCTCCATCTGTTCAGGTGCCTCTGCGAGTCTGGGACATACATCCGCAAGTTGGCCTACGACATCGGAGAGGTGCTAGGGGTCGGCGCGACCATGGTCGAGCTCCGCAGGACTCTCGTAGGGCCCCTCAAGGAATCGGATGGCTTTGTGACCATGCACCAGCTGAGCGACGCTGTCTTCAGACTGCGGAGCGGCGATGAGTCGGCCCTCAGAGAGCTGATTAAACCGATTGAAGATTCGCTGGGTGCTACGAAGAAGATCGTTATACGTGACTCCGCAGTGGACGCTATCTGTCACGGCGCGCGCCTGGGGGTTCCAGGTGTGCTTTCCGTGTCAGCAGGGATATCGAAGGGCGACATCCTAGTGCTGGTGTCGGCAAAGGGGGAGCTCGTTGCGATAGGGAACGCGATGCTTTCCACGGAAGAGATGACCTCTCTGAAGAAGGGCCTCGCCTGTTCAACCGACCGTGTCATCATGAAGCAAGGGACCTACCCGAAGATGTGGAAGAGCCACGCTAAAGCGAAGACTACATAGTCGATTGAACCCCTTGCCAGCGTCGCCTCCCTAGAGCCAATGTTCTCTCATGGAGGGGGAGGCTGGGTCAACGGAGACGAAGAGCCTTGTGCCGAAGGCGATACCACGTCATGGGTAATCCGAGGCTTGTCCGTTCTAGAGTATGTCACCAAGACCACGATGTAGAAGACGAGGAAAATGGCGTAGCCAAGCCAGTCGTGGATCCACCAGAACGCCGTTGAGCCGTACAGGAAACCAAACAGGATTGTAAGTGCGATTCTCGCCGAGTTAAGCAACGGCAGCACAACCACTCCGGCAACTGCAAACTCTGCTGTTGTGGTTAAGCTCTTTCTCATGTCCAGATACATCAAGCCCAGCAGGCCCAGGTAGATGCTGATGGAATAGGCTGCGGAGCACGCAGGCGACACGACGGTGTCTATGGGCTCTCCCGTCAACGAAACGAACCCGAACGACACGCCTTGCCATACTACGTGAATCCCAAGGGCATTGGTAACTTGGGCGGCGAGGTAGCTGCAGAATACCGCCAGCGGTTCCCCGAACAATTCCAACATGACGAGAGGCGCGAGTAGCCCCACAGCATACAGGGATGCATAGGGGAGCATTATCTTCCACATCGTCGGATTTATGACGAGCAAAGCACCGTAGGCGAGCAAGACCAGGGAGGATGCAGACACCTCCATAGCGAGATATGTCGAAGGCCCTCCCGAGCCGAAGAACAGAGCCCAAAGAGCCGCTGGAAAGAGGATCAACAGCACCCCCGTAAGTCTGATGCCGAGCTTCGATGTGATGCCTTGTTCAGTAAGCAAAACCGCGTGGAAGTCCTTCCACCTGAGCGCAGTAAGGACGAGGAGGAGGGCAAAGAAGGGGAGCGCTGGAAGCAAAGAACCCAGGGTCGATGAAAGCAAGTCACCGAGCCCCGACGTCAGCGTGACTACTTGATTCGAATAGACAGTGAACATGAGAAGAAAGGTGGCTACTATCCAGGCTACGAGCCTAAGGTGTCCTCGGTCCACTTCAATCAAGGTTATTGGGCAACTCGTGTCTGATCGTATTTAGGAAGGGTCCTGAGAAAGCTTCCTTCGAATCGAACGCGACCAATGACTTCGCTAGGTTGGCGGTTGATCTAGGATTTCTAAAGCTGTTGCTCCCTCAACAAGGTGGTTGCAGATCTTTTCAATGGCTTTGCAAGACACTAGGCTGCTATCGTCTTCGTCTCGTCGGAGGTTAAATATGTCAAGGTTCCTCAAGAGCAGGATTAAAGATTGGTATTAAGTCCGATGTGCCAGGTTTCGGTAGGTCGCCACGATTATTGTACATGGGTCGAGTGCGAGTGTTGGTGCCACAACGTCCGTCCGCGCCAGAAGTCCAGGAAGGCTGACACGCAGACGTCGAAACAACAAGCCCCCTAGGAAGTTGAAGTGCCGCGCGCGCATTGTCTGTCTTTCGTACAAGGTTCTAGCTAGATTGGGGCCATGATCCTATCTGCTCTCAGACTCAGCTGCATCTCAATACGACCTTTCGCCGGTTGGGCCGCACGCTTATCAGTTCCAGTAGATTGAGAAGGTGGTGCCGAGGAATGAGCCAGGTTAGGAAGGTCGTGGTCGAAGGCTGCGGGGACGTCGTTCAGAAACTCTACGAAGGGAGACTGAAACATCTGAAGCATGGTCATGGGCTGGACATTGTCTTCACGCATCTAGGCACATACGACACGGCAGACCAGGGCCTTGCTCGCAAGATGAATGCAATAAGATCTCGACTATCGTGGGCCAAGATAATAGACGTGGCCGAGACCCATCGGTCTCACATTCCTCTCGCGGATTTGGTCCTCGTCTGCACCCCCGACTCGACGCACTTCGAAGTCGTTAGTCATTGGGTGCGGCGACCCAATGAACCCATTATACTGGTCGAAAAGCCTCTGGAGGCGAACGTCACTCAGGCTAGAAAGCTGTTGAGGCTCAGTCAGGAACGGAGCGACAGGCTGGGTGTGATCGACCACTATAGAACTCGTTGGTTCGAGACCGAAAGCGACTACAGGATCTTCCGTGAGATGCTCGAAATAGCCGACAACAAACACTGGCTTGAGAAGGTTACTTACTACTTCTTGGAGGACCACAGCTGGAACGACCCCAAATTCCTTCTGGACAAATCCCCTACTGAGGTTGCTAGGCAGGGCCCCATCGAAATTGAGAACCGCGTGGGAGCGCTGAGGCAAGGCCTCATGCTGGACCTAATGCCCTACCCACTGGACTTCCTTGATCGCTTTGCCGACCTTCAGACGGTGGATGTTGTCTCCGCGAACGTTGGGCAGTACACCGGGGTCGACGGAGACTTGAGAAGGAGGGCCCTGATATCAAAGGAGACATTCGCCGAAGTCAAGATTAGGTTCAAGACGCGGTTCAGTGATCAGTCGTCGAGAGGCATAATATACGTAGGAAAAGGCATTGGGGGAGTTCGACGCTTGCGAGCTCATGGTGACATTCGGGTCGCAATTCTCGAGGGCACGAATGGCGCCACTGCGGAGTTTGATTTTGAGGAGTTGCGCATAAGGTTGAAATCCAAGACAGGAAAAGAGATTGTGAAGGATTTGAAGGACTTCACTTCCGTCTTCTGCCAGCGCCTCCTGAGGAGGGTGATCGAGTGGGAAAGGGGGCCAGTGGTCTCGTTCGAAACTGCGGGGAAGGTGATGGAGATAGTCGAGCAAGCAAGGAGTTTCGTTCCTTCGACGAAGTCGAAGATATCGACCTATCAACTCACCCCGCGTGGAACGGACACTCGTGTCCTCGAAGACGTACTGAGAGAACTGCACGCGTCCACATCCGCAAGATCGCACTGCAGTTCCTCGTAAGGAGGAAAGATGTGACCGCGTCCGCCGCTTCTCTCACTAGCTCTATCCACGCTTTTAACCCCCACAATCGAGGATTGGGACTGCCGGGGTCGCCTAACCTGGTAGGGCGCAGTCTGCTGTCGGCGCAAGCCTGGAACCACCTCTGCCGGCGAGCCTGTCTCGCGTAAGCGGGTTGTGGGTTCAAATCCCACCCCCGGCGCCTCTTCAGCAGAGCCTGTCCCTTGCCTGGCTGCTCAAGGTTGCTTAGAACACGAGTCTGCCGGATTTCTTCAGTCCACTCCGTCTTTCTCTTTCTCTGACTCTTCCAAAAACACTATAAAGCCAATGAACATGGCGGAGTCAAGTGAAGGGTTCCGCCTCCGGGCCGAGGTTAGGCCTCACTTTCGACGACGTACTTCTGGTCCCCCAGTATTCTGACGTCAAGTCTCGGAAAGACGCGAACACGAAATCGAAGTTCTCCCGCGGCATTCCTCTGAGCATCCCGATTGTCAGCGCCAACATGGATACGGTGACGGAGTCAACAATGGCCATAGCGATGGCTCGCCTCGGAGGAATCGGCGTCATACACAGGTTTCTCCCGCTGGAAGTGCAGGTGTTGGAGGTGGTGAGGGTCAAACGGTCCGAGAGTGTCGTCATCGAGGATCCAATCACTCTCGCCCCCGACAAAACAGTGAGAGACGCCTGGGACGCCATAGGAGAGCATGCAGTTGGAGGAATCGTCATTGTAAACGCCAACCGGAAGGTCTTGGGGCTAGTCACTAAGAGGGACATCATCTTGGAGCACAACCTCGACCGGAAGCTGAGCGATGTCATGACCGAGAGGAAGGACCTCATCACAGCAGCAAGAGGGGTTTCCCTTGACGAGGCGGAGAAGATCCTCCACAAGCACAAGATCGAGAAGCTACCACTGCTCGACAGGAGGGGAAGACTGGCCGGCCTCATAACCTCGAAGGACATAATGAAACGGAGGCAGTTCCCTTCAGCGACGAAGGACTCGAAGGGGCGCCTCAGGGTTGCAGCCGCGGTGGGGGTAAAGGGCGACTACCTGGCGCGGGCAGAGAAGCTGCTTGAGGTCGGGGCAGATGCCCTTGTGGTCGATATCGCGCACGGCCATTCGACATACGCGATCGAGACTTTGAAGAGAATCAAGAAGGATTTCGGCGGGGCTGAGGTCATTGCCGGAAATGTCGCCACTTCGAAAGGTGCGGTCGACCTGATCAAGGCGGGAGCTGACGCGGTGAAGGTAGGCGTGGGCTCTGGGAGTGTGTGCGTCACGCGTGTCGTCACAGGTTCAGGGGTTCCACAGCTGACTGCCATCATGGATGCCGCTCGCGTGGCCCGCGACTATGGCGTTCCCGTCATCGGAGACGGAGGGATCCGTAATCCGGGTGACGTGACGAAGGCGCTCGCAGCTGGTGCCTCCACCGTAATGATTGGGAGTCTGTTCGCCGGGACTGAGGAGAGTCCTGGCCCCACAATCCTGCGTGAAGGCGTTCGCTACAAGCTCACCAGAGGCATGGCCTCCCTAGCCGCGACAGTCGACAGGAGAATCAGAGAGAACGGAGGAGGCGCCAGCAGGGAGTCTGAAGTAATAGAGGAGGTGATACAGGAAAGCGTGCCAGAGGGAGTGGAAGGTTTGATTCCATACAAGGGAAGAGTCGAGGAAGTGGTCAAGGAGTTGGTCGGCGGGGTCCGTTCGGGAATGAGCTACTCAGGCGCCCATAGCATCCCGGAACTTCAGAGGAGAGCCGAGTTCCTTCGTATCACCTCAGCTGGGTACAAGGAGAGCCTTCCGCACGACATTCAGAAGGTAGCGTGACATGGGTAACCTGGCGGTGGTCGGCCTCCAATGGGGCGATGAAGGCAAGGGAAAGCTTGTAGACTATCTTGCAGGTCAGTTTGACGCGGTCGCCAGGTTCAACGGCGGGAGCAACGCAGGCCACACGGTCGTTATTGGCGAAGAGAAGCACACCTTCCATCTTGTCCCGTCGGGGGCGTTGAAGGGTAAGGAGCTTCTGATTGGGGCAGGAGTAGCCCTGGACCCCGTAGTCCTCCGAGAGGAGCTGTCTCTCATGCCCGGCAGAATCAGGGAGAAGCTGATGATCGACGGGAGGTGCTCCCTAGTCTCGCCCTTCGACAAGGAACTCGACGTCGTCCTAGAGCAGATGAGAGGAGGCTCGGCGATAGGAACTACGCGGCGGGGAATTGGCCCCGCATACGCCATGAGAGCTCTGCGCCTCGCTCTGCGCGTATCGGACTTGTCGGATGAACCCGACTTCTCGGCGCCGTCCCAGTTCTACTCTCGACTGGGGGTGGACCCGACGAGGTTCGCTGCTTGGGTAGAGGAGTCGAAGCTGGTCGTAGACGGGTTGGTAGGGGACGTGAGCTCGCGTATCATCGATATCGGGCAGGCGGGTGGCTCAGTCCTCTTCGAAGCTTCTCAGGGCACCCTGCTGGACCTTGTCCACGGCTCCTACCCATTCGTGACAAGTTCGCACACAGTTGCAAGTTACGTTCCCGCGGGCCTAGGCATTCCCCCCTCTGAGGCTGGAGAACCTCTCGGCGTGATGAAATGCTACACCACCAGGGTAGGGAGCGGACCCTTCCCCACAGAAATCAAGGGCCTCACCTCTGACAAGATCAGGTCTGTGGGCAACGAGTATGGTGCGACGACAGGGAGGCCCAGGAGGGTGGGCTGGCTCGACCTCGTCGCCCTGAGATACGCAGTCAGGCTCAACGGCGTGAAGAACATCGCAATCTCCAAACTCGACGTCCTCTCAGAGGTAAAGGAGTTCCGGGCGTGCATTGCATACCGCCACATGGGCTCCGAAACTCGTGATTTCCAACGTTCGCTCGGGCATTTGCACGAAGTCGAACCCGTTTACGAGTCTCCGCTTTCCATGCAAGGTGCGAAGTACGACAAGGAGCTGCCGACTCAGGCAAAGAAGCTCGTCGAATACCTTGAGGCGGCTCTGGGGGTTCGCGTGAGCCTGGTCTCGCACGGAGAGGAGAGGTCGAGGACAATTGAACTATGACTCCATTTCTCCCATAGATGGTCGGTACAGGGAAGAGGCCGAGCCTCTAGCCCAGTACATGACGGAGCGGGCGCTCGCTGAGGAGCGCGTCCGTGTCGAGCTCGCGTACCTCTCGTTCCTCGTGAAGCTAGGCGTCGCGCCAAAGAGAAAGGTTCCCAGACTTTCACTTTCGATGGAGAAGGTGAAGGCCCTTGAAGCGGAGCTAGGCCACGACGTGAAGGCCATCGAGGTCTTCCTCAGAGACTCGCTCAAGAGTGCCGGCGCCGGCGAGCTTGGACCATACGTCCATCTCGGGCTCACCAGCGAGGACACAAACAGCCTGGCCTTCGCCCTCCTACTCCGCTCCGCTCTGGAGAAGGTCATGGTACCAAGATACTCGAGTCTCTCGAGCAAGCTGGCAACGATTGCCAGACGTGAGGCAAGGACTGTGATGCTGGCTCGCACGCACGGCCGGCCGGCAATACCCACAACCTTCGGCAAGGAGATGGCAGTCTTCGCCGTAAGGATCGCGGAACGTGTTTCTCTCCTGAGGTCGATGAAGCCCATGGCGAAGTTCTCGGGAGCTGTCGGAACCTACGCATCCTTCACGTTGATGGGGCGAAGAGATTGGAGGAGGATTCTGGGCGACTTCGTCTCCGAAATGGGAGTTGAGGCTGCCCCGTATTCGACCCAGATAGTCCCCGGCGAGAGGCTCTCGGACATACTCCACTATGTTATGAACATCAACCAACTGATGGTCTCGCTCTCGCGCGACCTTTGGCTCTACCAGACCCTCGACTACATCCACTTCGCCCGCCCCGGCAAGGTCAGCTCGTCGACTATGCCCCAGAAGGTCAACCCAGTCGACATCGAGAACGCGGAAGGGCAGGCTGAGATCTCCAATTCGCTGCTGCCTCTCCTCGCATACAGGCTCCAGATGACCAGGATGCAGCGCGACCTTTCAGACTCGGTGATTCGACGTATGGTGGGGCAGGCACTCGGCCATTCTCTTGTAGCCTGTTCTAGGCTGACCAGCTCGCTCGATTCCATGAGCATCGATAGAGCGACGATGGGCCGGGACCTCTCGAATCACCCGGAGGTCTACGCCGAGGCCGAGCAAGTCTCGATGAGGCTCAAGGGAGACGAGCGGGGGTACGAAAAGGTGAAGTCGATGTTTGAGAAGGGACACTTCACCCCATCTATCAAACGGGGCGAGTCCTACCTCGGCGCTGCGCCCCAGATGGCCCTCGAATGTCCGAGTGTGGTCGCAGAGCTGTTGCGCTCTAGAGCTTGAAGACCCAGCCGAGGTCGGGCGGATGGCTCCTCCTTTCTACTCGCTCGTTGAGAGCGTGCACAACGATGGGAAGGGCGAGAGTTATGTCAGCGTACAGCGTTGCCTTCTTCGCCTGCGAGGAAATCTTGCCCCAGCTGATTGCCTCTTCGAGCGTGCACCCGGACAGGCCTCCCCACTGAGGGCTGTCGGCCGTAATCTGAATGGCGTATTCGTGCGGAGTCTCCTCCTCTCCTCCTTTGGCGAGCGACTTGATTATCGTCGATAGCTGGATTGTGTCCTTCGGCACTCCTCCGCCAAGATAGACCACGCCCGTCCGTTTTGTTCTTTCGGCAATCTGCGCCAGCTCCTCCATGTCCTTGGTCTGGTCCAACCTGATCAGCTTTCCCTTTTGCCTCCTCAGAAGACTGAGGGCCACTCCGTATCCACTGTCGATGAGTCCCGGCGAGTAGACCGGAACCTTGGCCTCATAAGCGGCGGCGACTATGCTGTTGATCCCCTTCTTCGAGAGGTACTCTCCGAACTGATAGAGGAACTCCCTCGTCGAGTAGGTCGTCCTCTCGTCGAGCGTGTTCGCGAACTTGTAGATGGTGTTCTCGAGCTTCCTGTACTGCAGTTCGTCGGCATACACATCGTAGAATCTGTCGATCTTGAGCTTCAGGAGCTTCTCGTCGTCAGCGAGCCATGTCCCTTGGTAGTAATGGTAGCCAAGAGCTTCGAGTATGTCCTCGGAGATGTTGGCTCCCGTGCTCACGAGGACGTCGACGTATCTCTTCTCTATCAGCCATCTGATTATTTTCCACTGTCCGGTCGTGCTGAGCGACCCCGTCAAACCCATGAAGACCGTCAGGTCCTTCTGCCGGGCCATCTCGACCCATATGTTCGCAACCTCCCCGAGCTTCTTCCCTTGGAAACCGGTCTGAGCCATCTCTTCCAACAAATCGGAGATGCTCTTCTTGCCTACTTTGATCGTGGCCACAGGTCTTGAAAGGGCTTCCTTCTTTGATACCACGCCACGCTGTCGCAGAAACCGCTTAATTGCCTTACTTGACCGTTACTGACTTCGCGAGATTGCGGGGGTAGTCCGGGTCGTTCTTTCGTGCCAGCGCGAAGTGGTAAGCTAAGAGCTGAAGCGGAACCACCTCGACGACGGGCATGAACTTCGGCTGCACCTTCGGCACATGAACGAAGTACCTGTAGACCTCGTCCGCGACGTCCGAAATCCCTATCAGATCTGCCCCCCTCGCTTTCAGCTCCTCAGAGTTTGAGAGGGAGTCGGCGTGAGCATCCCCTGAAGGGTTTATGACAACTACAGGAGTCCCTTTTTCGATCAGCGCAAGTGTCCCATGTTTCAGCTCGCTCGCTGGCATCCCCTCCGCGTGCACATATGAGAGCTCCTTCAGTTTGAGCGCACCTTCGAGCGCAACTGGGCTCTGGTATCCTCTCGCTACGAAGTAGAAGTCGGATTTGTCCCTGTACCTCTGCACGATCTTCTTAATCTGCTTCTCGGTCCCCAGAACCTTCGTTATTGCTTCAGACAGCTCCTGAATCCCGTCTGTCCTCTTCTTGCCAAGGACGGCATCCACAACCATATTGGCTACCACCACTTGTGCCGTGAAGCTCTTCGTCGCTGCGACTCCGACCTCGGGTCCGCAGTTGAGCAGCAGAACGAGGTCGCTCTCCCTAGCCAGCGTCGACCCTGCTGCGTTGACGATCGAAAGAATCTTCGCCCCCCGCCCTTTGGCCTCCTTGACGGCTTCGAGCACATCCGCAGTCTCCCCGCTCTGGGAGAGCACGACCACGACCGATCCCGTGCCTAAGAACCCTGAATGCTCCTTGAGTTCACCCGAAACCACCGCATCGCATCTGATGCCCGCCTCCTGGTTCAGCCTAGACTTCATGAGTAGCCCCGCATGGTAGCTGGACCCCGAGCCCGTGATGAAGAGCGACTTCGCCCTCTTCAGCGTACTCGCGAATTCGGCGACCCTTCCCGGCTCCTGCACAGACGCTCCGACCGCAGTCCGCGGCTGTTCGTTGATTTCCTTGAGCGTGTAGTGGGCATAGTCGGCCTTGGAGAGGTCAGTCAGCTCCCAGGCAACTTGCGTAGGCGCGCGTTTCACCTCTTTTCCATCCCTCCCGATGATCCTCAGCCCGCCCTTCGTGATCTCGACCGTCTCCTGGTTGTCCAAGAAGACGGTCCGGTCCGTGTGCTCGATGAAGGCCAGCACGTCGCTGGCGATGAACATCTTCCCGTCGCCCACCCCGACTATGAGCGGGGCGTCCTTCCGGGCGCCGACCAGCACGTCCGGCCTGTCTTGGAAGAGCACGGCGATGGCGTACTGTCCCGTGAGCTTCTTTGTCGCTCTCATCGTCGCCTTGATTGGGTCCCCGGTCTTCGCATACTCCTCCTCAATGACGTGCGCGATTACCTCTGTATCGGTCTCGCTCTTGAACCTGTGACCCCTGGACGTCAGGCTCTTCTTCAGTGGGAGATAGTTTTCGATTATTCCGTTGTGAATCACGGCAACGGTTTCATTGCACGCAGTGTGCGGGTGCGCGTTGCGGTCCGTGACCCCCCCATGGGTCGCCCACCTCGTGTGAGCCATCCCTACGTTGCCCTTCAGCCTAGAGAGTTTCTTCCTGTCCTCAATCTCACTGATTCGTCCCGCGCCCTTGCGGACGATGAGCCTTCCGTTGCTTACTGTCGCCATGCCAGCAGAATCGTATCCGCGGTACTCTACCCTTCGGAGCCCATCCAGCAGGATGCCAGAGACCGGCTCATCCGCGACGCAGCCGAATATCCCGCACATGATTGGCGTCCCGAGGCCCGGCGTAATAAGCTCCGCAAAACGCTTTTCTCTACCCTGCACGATGAGTTCTGCATACCTGCTCTGTCAAGCACTTCACCAAATCGCCTACCATGCATAACTGTTTTCTAGTGGTCGGTTGCTCGGGCGGGCCATGCGTGAAGGTCTGCTTTTCGACCCGAAGTCGAGAGACCGCATGACGAAGCGCGTCCTTGTGTCAGAGAAGCCTGATCCTTTCAGGCCGGCATCCAGCAAGGTCGGCCAGAAGATCCTAACGCTGCTCGCGGCAGGCCCTCGTTACCCCGCTGAAATCGCCCGCGCTCTAAGGATCCACCACCAGACCATCTACTACCACGTGGGCCTCCTCGAGAAGGCAGGCCTGATCACGCGAGTCAGCAGGGAATCAATACGTGGAGGCGAGGCAAACCTGTTCGCACTTTCATCGGACGGGTACGCCGTCGAGTTCCACGTCCGCGGTGAGCCGTTGCCAACCCTGCAAGCCTCGACAAGGTCGATGTCAATGGGGCGCTTCTTCAAGGAGTTCTGCCGCGACGGCGAACTCGACGGGTGGATAGTTGTCGGCTCACCTCTCCCACACGGGGCGACCGGCATTCAGGCCCGCGACGGGCACTACGCGATCCAACTAGGATTTGCACTCGGCCAGTTCGTCGCACTTCCTGTGCGCTTTCCTGTAAAGCTGGACGTCGATGTGAAGGCAGAAAACCTGAAGGGCTCGAATCTGATAGTCGTCGGAGGCCCAAGAGCCAACGTCATTTCTGAAGAGCTCAATCAGTACCTCCCTCTGCGGTTCAAACAGGGGGGCTTCTGGGGCTCGATAGTCGACGATCAAGACAGGTCCTATAACTCTGAGCTTGACTGCATCGTTGCCAAGATAGAGAATCCCTGGGAGGCCGGCAAGACCTGCGTCATCGCAGCCGGACTGACGGGTGCAGGCACCAAGGCGGCGATCATTGGGATATGCAACTTCGCAGACCTGCTCTTTCAGAGATACAATTCGGGCAAGTACGCCTGTCTCCTCCGAGGCATCGATAGGGATGGCGATGGGAAGGTCGACTCTGTAGAACTTCTAAAACGCGTGTGAGGCCTAAGCTCTTCTTCCTCTGCGGCCGCCTTTCTTCCTGGTTGTATCGTGCGGAATTGGTGTCACGTCCTCAATCCTACCTATCCTGAACCCTGCCCTTGCGATAGCCCTAATGGCAGCCTGTGCTCCGGGTCCTGGGGTCCTCGGCCCCGTTCCTCCGACGGCCCGGACCTTGATATGAACTGCGTTGATGCCCTTACCCTTTGCCACATCGGAAGCAGCCGAAGCACTCCGCATCGCGGCGTAGGGTGATGATTCGAACCTATCGGCCTTAACGTGCCTACCTCCTGACGAGAACGAAATAGTCTCGGCCCCAGTCAGGTCAGTGATATGGACGATTGTGTTATTGTAGCTCGAATAGATATGCACAACACCCCAGCGGTCTCTCGCAATCTCTTCCTCAGACGCCAACCGCTCTCACTCCCCTGGCACCGGTGGCTGGGCTGCTGCCTTCTCCCTGGCCTCAACGTTGCCCTCCGCAACAGGAGCGCTGTCTCCCGCAGCCTCCGGGGGAGGGGTAGCTCCTTCCGCCGCCCCACTGAGTGCGACAGTAGGCTCCTCGTCATGCCCGACTTCATACCCTGGAATCGTAATCACCCTTCCACCAATTGTGATATGACCGTGCACGACCAGCTGTCTCGCGTGAAGTGGTGACACTGCCATTCCCTTCTTGAAGACCATCGTCTGAAGTCTCCTCGATAGCAGGTCCTCCACTGTGAGACTCAAAATGTCGTCGAGCGTAGCGGCCTCTGTGACCAGCCCTCTACTCCTCAAACTGTCCAGCAGCTTCTTCTCTTCTCTCAACCTGACCTGTTCCGTGGCTGCGAGGAGAGTCCTCGCTTGTTTCCTTATCGAACTCAGATGGGTCTGTGATTTCCATAGCTCTCTCTTGTTCCTCAACCCGAATGTGCCAAGCAAGTAGAGCTCCTGCGCCAACTGGTCAGCCCTCCAGGGGCTCCGCGGCCGGCTGTACTGCTTCCTAGGCTTCCTCGGGTCTCCCAATTCCTACTTCTCTTCCTTCTTTTCCCCGGCTTCTTTCGCTGCAGCGATGAGGGCTGCCTTCCTCACACCCACGGTTCTTCCTTTTCTGCCGGTCGTCCTCGTGCGCTGACCTCTGACCTTCAACCCGAGGCTGTGTCTTACACCCTTCCAACTCTGTATATTCTTCTCGTCATCTATGTCTCCCTTGATCACGAAATCTAGGTCTGAGCCCAGTAGCTGCTTCGTCTCCCCAGTGTCCGGGTCGTTCCTCCTGTTGTAGTACCATGCAGGTAGCGATGACTTCGCCGCGCTCTGAATAGCCTTCTCAACCTCGCGGACTTGGTCTTCGCTGAGCGTCCCGAGCCTTGCCCTGGGATCGAGGCCTATCCTGGAGGTCACGACGCGCGCGAAGTTATAGCCGACTCCACGCAGGTCAGAAATTGCAACGATGAGTTTCTTGCTCCCGTCGAGGTCCCTTCCGGCAATCCTGACGAGATGTCTGAACTCCGTGGCTACCGACATATTCCTGACCTGCCCATCGCTCTAAGGTTATAAATCTTGAAGGCTCTCATCTTGACAATGAGGACAGTAGGCGTCCTGTCACCTTGGACGTCCTGAGACTCCGCTAAAACTTTTTAACCACAACTCGTTCTCGACCGACGAAACACGGCGTTTCATGAAAATGTATCGCAATCCAGCAGGTGTGGTCGTTGCTTAAGGTGAAGGTCTTAGAGGAATCTGGGAACTCTATCACCATTCAGCTTGATGGGATCGATCGGTCTTATGCCAACGCCGTGAGGCGCTTCTGCATCGCAGAGGTGCCCGCGATGGCGATCGACGACGTGGTTATACTAGAGAACTCGTCCGTGCTCTACGATGAAATCCTCGCCCACAGGTTGGGGATGATACCAATCAGGACAGACCTGGAAAGGTACAACTTGCCTGAGGACTGCGACTGTGGCAACCCTCTAGGTTGCCACAAGTGCAGGGTCCTCTTCGTCCTCGACGCAAAGGGCAAGGACAAGGTGTCGACCGTCTATTCTGGAGACCTCGTCTCGGAAGACAGGGAGGTCAGACCCGTCAGCGAATCAATCCCTCTCGTGAAACTCGCCCAGGGTCAGGCCGTGAAGCTTGAAGCGTACGCCCGGCTTGGGAAGGGCAAGGAGCATGCGAAGTGGCAGCCCTGCACGGTCGCAGCACTCACGGAGGGGAAGGGCGAGGGAGTCTACAAGCTGATGGTCGAGACTGCGGGCGGCCTGCCGGCAAGGCAGATCGTCACAAAGGCAGTAGTACTACTCGAGAAGAAGCTCAAGGAGATACAGGTCTCCGTAGGAGGGGTTGCCCCATGACTTCTTCCAACCCTCTCCACAGACAGATGTCAGTGATGCTGGAAAGAGCGGGCAAGGAGTACAAGGTAGCAATCTGGACGGTTGCCGCAAAGCTCCTCTCTAGGCCCGAAGGCACAAAAGTGGAGGTCAATCTCGGCAAGATGTCAAGGATGGCCGAGGAGGGGCAGGCATTCTTCGTCCCGGGAAAGGTTCTCGGTTGGGGTCTTGTCGACAAGAAGCTCGTGGTCGGCGCGTTCTCATTCTCAGCAAGCGCTCGGTCCAAGCTGGAGGCGGCTGGGGGTTCCGCCCTCTCCGTAGACCAGTTCCTAAAGAAGTACCCGAACGGGAGTGGCGTCAGGCTTGTCCAGTGAAGGCACGGTCTACGTGGACGCGACCAACCAGATTGCTGGAAGGCTCTCGTCAAAGGTTGCCAAGCTCCTGATTTCAGGAAAGAAGGTCGTCTTGGTCAATGCAGAGAAGTCTCTGATATCAGGTTCAAGAACCTCCGTGGTGAGGCAATGGCAGGAGAGGCTCGAGATCGCGAGCCACGTCAACCCTATCTACGGTCCAATCCACCCCCGCAGGCCCGACAACATCCTGAAGAGGATGATCAGGGGGATGGTCCCCAGGAAGAAGACGAAGGGGGTCCTGGCCATGAAGAGGCTGAGGGTTTACGTAGGCCTTCCAGAAGGCGTCGACGTGGCGAAGCTGATCCAGTTCAAGGACACCACTGCCCCTAGGCCAGTTCCTGTCTATGTCACAATGAAGGAGCTCTCGAAGACGCTCGGGTGGAACGAGTAGATTTGGTCAATCCGACGGCCAAGGCACAGGTGAAGAAGGCCCCGAAGTTGTACTCAGGCGCGCGAAAGACCGCGAGGGCAACGGCCGCGATCCAGCAGGGCGCCGGAAGGATCAGAATCAACGGCATTCCTGTCGAACTCTGGGAACCAGAGCCGGCCAGACTCCATCTGCTAGGTCCGGTCATGATTGCCAAGGATCTCAGGGACAAGTACGACATAGACGTCAGCGTCTCCGGTGGCGGGTTCATGGGGCAAGCAGACGCAGCTGCGATGGCTATTACGCGGGCTTTCGTCGACCAGGTCAGAGGGAACGAGATGAGAGAAAGAATGAATGCATACAATAAATATCTGCTTTCTGGTGATCCGAGACAGGCGGAACCGAAGAAATTTGGAGGCCCCGGAGCGAGGCGGAAGAGGCAGAAGTCGTACAGGTAATCAGACATGATGATACCAATCCGTTGCTTTACATGCGGGAATCTGATCGGGGACAAATTCGCCTCCTTTCAGTCGAGGGTCAGAGAAGGGGAGGAGCCGGCGAAGGTGCTGGACGACCTCGGACTGAGGAGATACTGCTGCAGGAGCATGCTAATTTCATCAGTCGACGTCATCGACCAGGTCCTTCCGTTCTACAGCAGGAAGGCAGACCAACAGTAGTTACGAGGTTGACCTGGCATTGTCCCTAACAGAAGACGATGAAGCGGGTTCGGCTGACAAGATGGTCGCGCATCAGCTTAGCGAGAAGGCTCTTCTTGCGACTGGTATCCGCATCGGGACACCTGTCAGGACGAAGACGATGGAGCCATTCACGACGAGGCCGAGGCCCGACGGTCTTCATATGATCGATTACTCAAAGACCCTTCACAGGATTGACGTGGCTGGAAAGTTCATCGCGTCGACGGGTACTCAGAACACGGTCGTCTACACCAGCAGAGAGCACGGTACCATGGCGGTCGAGAAGTTCTGCGAGCTGACGGGAGCCATGCCCCGGATTGGGAGGTTCATGCCCGGAACCTTCACCAACCCTCTGTACCCTGGCCATCTCGACGCAGAGTTAGTAGTTGTCGCCGACCCGATGTCCGACACGCAGGCCATAGTGGAGGCGGGGAGCCTCGGCGTACCAGTCATTGCGGTCTGCGACACGGACAACGTCACTGACGACATCGACCTAGTGATTCCAGGTAACAACAGGGGTCGCAAAGCCATCGCAGCCATCTTCTGGCTCCTCGCCAGGGCGACGTTGACGCACGCAGGAGTGCTCGAAGCGGACCAACCCATGAAGTACTCGATAGAGGATTTCGAGACCAAGATCGAAGAAGAGCCGAAACCCGAGCTGCTAGAATAGCGTATATTGGACCTGCGTACGCGTTCGGATTCATGATGCTCAGGAGAGCTGCTGTTGCCGGTTCGTTCTATCCCTCCACCAAGTCTGAGCTCTCGTCCATGGTGAACAACTGCTACCTTCATCCCCTCGGACCGGGCCGTCTCCCCCCAGCCCCACCGGGCATTGCGAACATCGTTGCGGTCGTATCGCCTCATGCAGGGTACGAGTACTCAGGGCCCGTGGCCGCCTACAGCTACTTGCACGTCTCGTCCCTCCGAGCTCCGGATTTGATAGTCATCGTCGCTCCGAACCACTACGGGATCGGAAGTGGGGTTGCGACGTTCAAGAGTGGAGAGTGGGAGACTCCTCTTGGGAGGATGCGAGTCGACGAAGATGCTGCTTCGAAACTAGTGCGGAATTCTGGAATCGTTTCGTTCGACCCCGAAGCCCATAGGATGGAACACTCCCTAGAGGTCCAACTTCCGTTCCTTCAGCATATCTACGGAGATTCGATCCCAATCCTTCCCATCTCTCTTCTCTTTCAGGATATCGAGACTGCCAGGACTGTGGCTGAGTCTCTGGTCGAAGTGGTCCAAGGCAAGAGGGCTGTGCTCGTTGCCTCATCTGATCTGACGCATTATGAACCGGTAGCGGAAGCGAGGGAGAAGGACGCAGCCCTCATCGACCAAGCGAAAAGGATGGACGTGGGTTCGTTCTACTCGACTCTCGACAGGCTACAGGTCACCGCGTGCGGCTTCGGGGCAATCGCGACCGTAATGATGGCCTCCCGGGCTCTCGGCCTTGAGAAGGGAGAGCTTCTCAAGTACGCGACCAGCGGCGACACCACAGGGGATAATAATCAAGTCGTGGGCTATGCGGCTCTTAGATTCGTGTAGCCGATGAAAGCGATTGCAGAAGCGCCGTCCAAGGCAATCATCACTGGCGAGCATTTCGTAGTCCATGGCGCCTGGGCGCTAGTGGCGGCGCTCCCGCGTAAGGTCCGGGTCGAGGTCAGCGAATCCACCAGTTTCAAAGTGATCTCAGACAAGCTCTCGAGTGCAGGCGCGTCGGGCCTTCGCCCTATCGCAGGGGTTGTGAAGGCGATGGCGAAGGAATTCTCATTCAATCCACGCCTAGCGCTCTCGATAAGGTCGGAGGTACCCGAGGGGGCTGGCTTGGGTTCTTCAGCCTCCACGATGGTCGCCGTAGCATCAGCTGTCGCACGGTTCCGCTCCCTCGACCTTCAAGCGTCGGACATCATCCGCTTCTCGATGGTAGGCGAGAAGGAAGTCCACGGCCGCCCTTCGGGAATCGATGTCGCTGCTTGCACTGTCGGAGGAGTGCTACTCTTCAGACCTGGAATCAACCCAAAGAAGGTGTCCTTCAAGGGACAAAGGTCTCTGATTGTCGCTTTCTCGGGGAAGAAGAGGAGCACGAAGTACCAGATCCGTAGGGTGGCTAGTGTGAAGGAAACCTTCCCGAGCCTCTTCGGAGCCCTCACAGAGGCGGCCAGCGAGGTCAGCCTGATGGCAGCAAAAAGGCTCGCCGAGAGCGATATGGAGGACGTCGGGAGGCTGTTGAGTTTCAATCACGCTGTCCTCTCTACGCTCGGCGTCTCCAACCGACCCCTTGACAGGCTCGTAGACCTCGCCCTTTCCCTGGGGGCGTATGGCGCCAAGCTTACCGGCGCAGGGGGCGGTGGGAGCGTCATTGCGGTCGCTCCAGGGGGAAAGGAGAAAAGCATCATCTTGGGGCTCAGAGGGCGGGGCTTCAAGGCATTCCGAGCTGAAATCCCTGTCGATGGAGTGAAAAGTTGGCTAGAACGGTGATAGTAAAGCTGGGAGGGTCGGTCATAACTGACAAGTCAAAACCGTTCTCCTACAGATCTGATGTCGTCTCCGCTCTTGCAGAAGAGATTGCCTCGTCTGACGAGAAGACGCTGGTGGTTCACGGGGGTGGCTCATTCGGTCATGCCGTCGCAAAGCTGGAGGGGATATCTTCTGTCGAGGCCGCGGCGAGTGCGGCTGCTGTCTCCAAGACAAGGGAGGCGATGTACGACTTGAACCGCCTTCTCTGCAGGACCATGGCGGAAAACAAGCTCTCTCCCTACTCCTTCTCTCCCTTCGATGTCATTGTGAAGGCGGGAAAGGCGCCGATCTCGCGGTGGCTGCATGGCCTCCAGAAGTTTGGCCTCACACCCGTCACCTTCGGGGACGTGATGTTAACGCCTGCCGGTTTCAAGGTCCTCTCTGGAGACCTGATAGTCCTCGAGCTGGCCAAGATTCTTGAACCCGAGAGATGCGTCTTCGCCTTGGATGCTGATGGGGTCTACGAGGAGGGGACACGAATAATCATCCCGGAGCTGACGCCGTCAAGGGTCAAGAAGATGCAGGTCTCCAAGGGCGATGACGTGACAGGGGGGATGAGGCTCAAACTTGAGGTCGCGGCCAAGGTGGCTGCCCTCGGCACAAAAGTCTGTTTTGTATCTGGCTACAGGCGCAACGAATTCTCGAAGGCCCTGAAAGGCCTCGAGTTCTACGGGACCGTCGTAAGGTCCTGAGGGAACGACCCTGGCGAAGAGTCTTGGCAGACCTTCAGGTCGAAATGAAGCGCGTGAAGACTGCGGTCGACAGCCTCATTCTCGAGAAACTGCTGCCGAAGTCCAGCCCGATCCCCGAGGTCGACCTCCTCTACAGGATGATGCGGGATTATCCTTCCCGACCTGCAAAGGGCATGAGGCCCTTCCTCTGCGTGACTGCTTGCAGGGCCGCGGGAGGAGACGGTGAGGACGCACTTCTTACGGCGGCATGCATAGAACTCTTCCAGCATTGGATCTTGATACACGATGACATAGAGGACGGTTCTAAGCTGCGCAGGGGCGGACCCGCTCTTCACCTCAAGTACGGTGAACCCCTCGCCCTAAACGCTGGGGATGCGCTCCACGCTCGCATGTGGGGCGTTCTCTCTCTAAACGAAAAAACACTCGGGCCTGAGAAGGCGGTCAGGATAATGGAAGAGTTCTCCAGAATGGTCAACGAGACGACCGAAGGCCAGCACATGGAGCTGGGGTGGGTCGCGCACAGGAGGTGGGATCTGAAGGGGTCGGACTACTACGAGATGTGCACCAAGAAGACTTCTTGGTACACAGTGGCTGGCCCTTGCAGACTCGGTGCGGTCGTGGCCGGAGCATCGAAGGAGGTTCTCGAGAAGCTGAAGGAATTCGGCCTGAGGCTAGGGGTCGCTTTCCAGATTCAGGACGACACCCTGAACCTCGTCGGCGACCAGAAGAATTACGGAAAGGAAAAGTCCGACGACATCTTGGAGGGAAAGAGGACCCTGATTCTGCTTCACCTTCTGAGTAGCGTAGGACCTGATGAGAGGAACAAGCTTGTCTCAATCATGAACAAGGACCGGGCAGCCAAGACCCCCGCAGATGTCTCGTACGTACTCTCCCTGGTAGAGAAGCATGACACAATCGGGTACGCGAGGAAGAGGGCGACCGAGCTGATGAAGGAGGCGGTCGATGTTCTGGAGAGTATCTCCTGGAATGGCGACGCGGAGGCTGCGGCCCTCCTTGGTCTCTTCGCAAGGTTCGCAGTCGAGCGGAAATGGTAGAGGATAAGACGGCAATTTCGGACGAGGCGCTCGCCTCGATCGAAGCCGGAACCCTGCTCAACGCCATTCGGCACGGTGGCAAGGCGGAGGTCGGGGCCGTCGTAGGGAGGGTCCTGGCTGAGTATCCGGAACTCAGGCACTCTGCTGGTGAGGTCGCCAAAGCCGTCCGGTCCGCGGTCGGGCGAGTCAACCAACTAGGCCTTTCGGAGCAGGAGACTCTCCTGAAGGTGAAGCATCCTGATGTCGAGAAGCCGGCTGAAAAGGAAGGTCGGGTCGGCCTTCCCCCTCTTCCCAACGCTGTAAAGGGCAAGACCGCCTTCAGGATTCCCCCCGAGCCGTCGGGCTTCATGCACATAGGACACGCCATGGCCTTCACGATAAACTACATCTACGCGGAGACCTACGACGGCGAGCTCTGGCTCCGGTTCGAGGACACAAACCCGAAGAAGGTCGCCCGGAGATACTACGACAGCTTCAGGCAAGGGATCAAGTGGCTTGGGATAGAATGTGATCACGAAAAGAACGTCTCCGACGACATGGAACTGATCTACGGATATGGAAAGAAGCTCATTCAGGAAGGCAAGGCATACTCCTGCTCCTGCGACCAGGAGAAAGTCAAGCGGCTCAGGTTCGAAGGGAAGGCCTGCGTGCACAGGGACGCACCCATCGAAAAAAGCCTGGCTGTGTGGGAGAGGATGCTGGCGAAGAAGGTCAAGGAAGGGGAGTCCGTCATCAGGTTCAAGGGTGACATGCAGAATCTAAACTACTCCCTACGCGACTCGAACCTCTTCAGGGTGATACAGAAGGCCCATCCTATCACCGGAGAGCGGTACTCTCTCTGGCCGACTTACGATCTCGCTAACACCATCGAGGACGAGATCTGCGGCATCACGCACGTCCTGCGGAGTTCGGAGTTCAGGACTGAACTTCAGAGGAAGATTCGTGAAGCTCTTGGCTTTCGGGCGTTAGACGTGATTCAGTTCTCAAGGTACAACTTCAAGGGAACGCCAGTCCACAAGAGACTTCTCCGACCCTTGGTCGAGGAGAAGCTCGTTTCGGGATGGGACGACCCAAGGATGCCGACCATTGAGGGGCTGCAGAGGAGGGGTGTAATACCTGAGGCAATCCGGGAATTCACACTCCATGTCGGGTATACCAAGTCGGAGCACGAGTACGACTGGAGCATGCTTCTCTCGATCAATAGGAAGCTCCTCGATCCTCGCTCGAAGCGCATCTTCTTTGTTCCAGATCCCGTCGAGCTAAACGTTGAGGGGGCACCCAAGAGAAAGGTGGCCATCCCATTCCACCCAGAAATGGAGCTTGGCGAAAGGAAGATTGCAACGTCAGGTAGGTTCTTTGTGCCAAAGTCTGACCTCATGACCATGAAGAAAGGGGCGACATTCCGACTCATGGAGCTCTACGACGTAGAACTCACGACGGCTGGGGCAGAACCTGAGGCCAAGTATGCGGGCGAGGAGCTCGTCAAGGAGATGAAGAAACTTCAATGGGTCACCCCTGAGGGCGTTGCAGTGAAAGTGCTTGAGCCTGGCCCCCTATTCAACGAGGCGGGCACCTTCAACAAAGACAGCCTCGGCGTAGCGAACGGACTCGCTGAGGCGGCGTTCGCATCGCTGAAACCTGGGGAGATAGTCCAGTTCCCACGTTTCGGCTTCTGCAGAGTGGACTCATTCCGGACCTGCATCCTGACTTAGCGATAGCACGTTCGTGGCATCCTCTCCCTTGCGGGGGTTGGAGACGCAGCACGGCCGAAGCCCTTACGGATCAGAAGGCAATTCGGCTCGAATCTCTATCTAACCATTTATAACGGAGCTTCGGAAGGCGCCTCTGGGAGATATGCGTAGATGACCCCAAAACCCTACTACGTGAAGGTAGAGATTCCCAAGGAGGTATCCGAGGCTGCGTACGAGGTTCTTAGGCAGGCCTCAAGAACTGGCAAGGTAAGAAAAGGCACAAATGAGACGACGAAGGCGATAGAGAGAGGCATCGCGAAACTTGTCGTCATTGCCGAGGACGTGAACCCTCCCGAGGTCGTGGCCCACCTTCCCATCCTCTGTGAGGAGAGGAAGATCCCCTACGTCTTCGTTCCCTCGAAGGACCAGATCGGGCCCGCGATCGGGATTGACGTGCCGACGGCTTCCGCGGCTGTGCTCGACGCAGGTGAGGGAAGTCAGATACTGGAGCAGGTCACCCAGGAGCTGGCGAGGCTGAAGAAGGCCGCATGAGAATTCTCCGCCGCTCAAAGTAATTCTCCAAACTCTCTCCCGACCCGCTGTCGACCTCGATCAAGGACAGAGTCCGCTCAGCCCTAGAGGAGCCTGGTCACTTATCCCCAGAATCCAGGCAAGACATATGATCACAACAACACAGCAAAGGCGAAAACAGGCGACAGCAAGAGCGCTCGTAGGAAACCACCTGGAACACTTTCAGCGACGCTCGGAGCCGCTTCACACGGAGGAACTTGCGTCGTCATCCAGGATGACGTAAGTCTCACAACGTTTCGCAGAGCTTGTCAACGAAGGCAT
>JBEKJV010000009.1:0-41550 GCA_050011055.1 Nitrososphaerales archaeon
GTCGGCCGTAGTCCTCCTCCTGTTCTAGGCGGGATTCAGCTCAGCGGCCTACCCTGGTCTCCTGCAGGCGTTTCATCGACCACGTTTGGCCTTGCTCCGCACGGGTCAGCCGTTTCATCCCGATCCCCACTGACCTCAAGGTCTCCCTATCATCGCCCTTGGTGGGTCGGGTCTCGTTTCTGTTCTGGAGCCAGCCGTCTCCGACTGCGTCTCTCAACGCCGTGCGTCCTGCTGCGAGGGAGGAACTTCCCCAGGAGGTCCCCGTGACCCGCCCGCCGACTCGCGTCACACTCTCCGGCAGGGGTTCGGCAGTTAACCGTTTCTCATCAGGCGAAGAGGTGGGGGAAGTATTCTCTTTCCTCCTGTAGGACCTTCCCTTCACTCTTGCACATCCTGTAGGACTCGAGTGGATCCTTGTTGAGCGTCTCGAAGTTGGGACCCCACTTGTAAATCGAGAGATATGACCTCGCCTCCTCGACCTCTCCGAGTATGTAGAGGGTGGCAGCGACGGCCTCCACTGAGCTCAACATCCCCGCTCTAGCGTAGTTTGTCGGATTGGCCGCCAGCAGAAGCGGGACGCGCCTGTGCTTTCCACCCAGCTTCTTGAAGAAGACTTCTTGGGCCTGGTTCCACGAGCAGTCGACAACAAGAATTCCTTTCGCATCCCTGTCTGGCGGCGAGAGCATTCTGTGCGCGTACGGGTTGAGCACGATCGTAGTGTCGGAGGCATGGAACTTCCTCCCGACCCCCTTAGCCAGCTCCATGTGAATCATCTTGCGGGCAGTGCACTTGATTGGGTCATCCTGGTTCATCTCAAGGGCGTAGATGTTCATCATATCTTTCAACGATGGCCAGAAGACCATGGTAATAATCATCTCGGCATCATGGAGTGGGCTTTCGAGTGTTGAATGGACGCCCTCTGCGGTGAAGGGAGCAAGGGTTAGGGCTTGTTCGAGAACACTTTGATGTCACAAACCGCAGAGTGGTCAACCGGAATAAAGCCCTGGATTCTCAGACATGTCGAATCCGACAGCTCGCTCGACAAACTGACGAAGAGGATTATGGCGAGGGGGGGCTCGCCGTCCACAGTTGCGGTCTACGTCAAGGAGGTCCTCTACTTCTGCCGGTGGATGGAGAAGGAACCTGACGAGGCGATAGCGACTAAGCAGGACTGGCCGCGCCTCGTCAACGACTACATCGATTACCTCATCGCTGAGAAGAAGCTCGCTACGAGTGTAGGGAGCAGGGTTTACGCCGCGATCAAGAAATGGCTGGACGTCAACGGAACGCTGTCGGCGAGAGATTCAGCGTGGGGAGCTGTCGAGCTCCCCAAGCTCCGAAGGGTCGTCATGGACCAGCTACCCACGAAGCCCGAGCTCCGAAGGATTCTGGGGGCCGGGGACCTCGCGGAGAAGAGCCTCGCCTTGGTGGGCCTCTCTTCCGGAATGAGAATCGGAAGCATCCTCGCCCTCAAGGTGAAGGACGTCGACCTTGAGCGGAAGATTCCCGTGATCTCGCCGGCAGCCGAGACCACAAAGAACCGCCGGAGCTTCGTGACCTTCTGCACGCCCGAATGCAAGGAGGTCCTTCTCCAATACCTCAAGGACAGAGAGCGGAGGGGCGAGAAGGTCGGGCCTGAGAGCTACCTCATAGCCACGGAGCGGCCTCTGGGAGCTCCGATAACGTCCGTCAGTTCGGGAGACAAGCGCTGGATGAACATGGTGACAAGGAGCGGACTCGCGAAGAAGGGGAAGTACTGGGACAGGTTTCACTTTCACGTTTTGAGGAAATACTTCAAGTCTTGGACCAGCATGAGCGGAGTCAGTTCGGTCGTCGTGGAGTACCTCATGGGCCACAGGAGCGGACTCGAGCAGGTCTACTTTCTGCCCTCAAACGTCGAGAAGCTCCCCGAGGAGATCATCGCAAGGCTCCAGGCAGAGTACGAGAAGGCTATCCCTGCACTTTCAGCTATGAGCGAGGACGAGCGGATAGCGAAGCTCGAGCTGTCTGTCGAGCAAAAGGCTACTGACCTCGCTGCGAAGGAGGGGATGATCGACGAGCTCAGGTCAAGACTGACCGCGATAGAGTCGGCCCTGCTGGAGAAGAAAGTCAGTGTGACCCCATGATATCGGGGTCAGACTTGGTTATCATCACTGCTGCCACCACCGCCACCATGCCCAAGAATCAACCAAACAATCGCCCCAGCCCATAAGATTACTCCCAGAGCCATGAACAAGATTCCACCCGAAGTCGCTACTTGTCTTGCAGTCGAGGAGACACTTTCATTCCCGAATATCCCATTTGTGAAACCATACCATGCGAGGCCGCCAAAGAAGCATATCGCCCCAAAGACAAACAGGAGAACGATGATAATCGACTCCGACTTATCACCTGACAACGGCTCCCCTTTTCCCCCTCCCTCTGATAATGCTGTCCATCCCCTCAAGGACGAAGCAGAACAGTCAGTTCGGCTCTGTTTCATCTGCGGAGTGCTAAAGCGGGGTGTTCCAGATGGAGTGGCTGGAGACAAGAGTCATGGTTCCTCTCCTTCCTTATCAGGTTGAGTGATGTCCATCGGTTTTGCCCACGGGACAAAAACCAAGGTGCTTGTCGTCGTAATGCCGCCAACAGGTGGCCACATGTCTCTTGACACCTCCGAATCGTAAAGGCTTCTAACCTCGTATGGGAGACTCTCGCCTCCTAACGCGAGATCGAAATTCTGCGCAAGGTCTCCTTTCCCTTTCATCAGATTGTTCTTGTAAGAGAAATAGGCTTTCCTGAACTCCTCGAAATAGGTTTCCAGAGTGAAGTAAATTACCCCGTTCTGCTCAAGGATTCCTCGTGGGTTAGTGTGAACGCTTCGGACAGCTACCGTGAACTCCCCCTTGATGAAATATCGATGAACTAACCCACACCTGACATTATCATAGTGACGTTTAGCCTCTTCAGGAGTGTAGCCCATTCTGATTAGGAAGGTCGTGTAGTTCCTTTCGCTGTTTTTGCGCTCAGTCAGGTTTCCATTTATCAGCCCGCCAATCGCTTCGGTATAGGCACTCAAAGTGAGAGCGGCAGCGAAGTTAGCTTGTCCGTCAATGCACGCTTTGATATCATGGAACATGAACTCCTCGACAAACTTCTCCAGCCATTTCATAGCGGCTTTCAATTTCTCTTGGACTCGGGGGGCTTGAAGTCGGGGTTTGGTATCGTCTTGGTTATGGTCGAAAGCATGCCTTTGATTAGCACCAATGTCTGTGGACTCGTAACTTCGAGCCCTACCCCCTCCCACCCTCCAAAGGTGAGGATGAAGTGATGCTCCTCCCCTTCTGCGATTTCTTGGTCAGCTATGAATCGTATCCGCATGTATAGCTTGGAGCCGGCCGGGTGGTCGTCCAAGAACAAGCCCTGAATCGGGTCTACATTCCAATTGAGTGTTGTCTTTTTACCTTCCACCCGCCAGGCGTGCCAGACATTGAGGAAGGCGGTATCTTCCTTGGTAATGTCGGCCTTCATGTTTCGCATGCTGATTGTGATTTTCCCCTCGGTGATTGCCTGTTGATTTCCGGGGGTCAGAACCATCTCGGGTGGCTTGAATTCCTGCCTTGGGATTCTCCATTCGAGGTAATTCGGGCCCTGCTCTGAAACCCAGAGTTGGGCCATGAGGTTAGTAACCGATGAACCGTGTACAGTAATGGTTATAGATTGTTGCTTGGCTTCGATGATGTTCTCGGCTTTCGTCCAAGGATACTTCGGAATCGGCTCCACAGGTAGGAGTTTGACTTCGAGCCTGAGACGCTTTCTCTGTTTCTCGGCCCTGTCCATAAAAAACGATAGGCTCCTAGAGAGACCTCAACCGAAGAGACGAGCAACACCCCCATGAAAATGTTCGCCTCTGCCGTGAGCCCCTTCGCTATGAATTCCCAGATAACAGCAATCGCTGTGTTTAATGAAACGAAGAGGATTCCTAACTTCTCCGGATACTCCACGGCCCACGGTTCCCGCCCGTTTCTTAAAAGGCCGCAGGCGAAGTGCGACCACTCCGAGCGGAAAGCCACATGATATCCACGTGGTAGAAAGCCCAATTCTGTCAAATCATCTACGCGTCGAGAAGCAGCTACATCGAACCGATGTACTGTGATGCAATTACGATTAGGGGAACATAAATTACCCAAATATTCCTCCTAAAGAACGTCAGCATATTCCCATATCTTGGGCCGTACAGTATCCGTTTCACGCTTTCTGGCCCTGCTGGATTGACAATTAGCCTCATTTCTGCTTCGATGTCATTCATGATTCTTGTCGACAGTTGAATTGTGAAGAACCAAATCAGATAGACGAATGGTGCAGCTCCAGCCAAGGTAACTCTGAGGTCGACATTCGTCGTGGTTGCAGCCGCACCAAGTAACACAAAGGAACCAGTCACGAAGATTGTCCCCATGACAATCATGTTATCCAATCGAGAAGCGTAACCTCCCCAAAGTTCCTTCACCTCTTCCTTATCCTGCCCCAATTTGCGAATTGTATCACTTAGACTTTCTACTTTCTTGTGGGTCGTCCTGTAAAGGACCTCATACGCGACAAAATAGAGAGACCAAATTATGAGGGTCCAACCTATAGCTGATTGAAGTGGAGTAATATCAGATCGGTGAACTTGAGTCCAGTAGTTAGTTGAACTTATCGATTATCTCGGTATGGCCCAGCCTTACATCCTATTCCTACCCCTTCCAAGGCGTAAATCGAGGCAGGGTTGCACTTATGGGTGTTTGGTGGCTATTAAAACAGTCGTCGTAATTCTTGTTGTATTACTGCTAATCGATTATCTTGTTACCCCTAACTTGACGCTTTACTTCGTCTACTCGATTCTGTCTGCCTTTGTCGCCTTTGGTGTGAAGAAGCAAACGGACCTTGACTTAGAGAAGTCGCTAATCCTGTTTGGTTTCGCTTCGCTGCTCGTGCCATTTTTCGTTCTCCTTCTCTACTATCAATACATCAGCGGGATTCCGTCTTCTCAAGTTAGTGCCAATCTGACGAATTATCTCACAGCTTATCTCACGAATCAATTCCCTGCAGTCATAGTAGGAGCCCTGGGTGGAATCATTGCTGAATCCTTTCTCTCTCTATTTCCGTCATAGAATCCCAGGCGAAGAGGTAACAGAACCTCTGAAGGGGCAGACTCCCGCAGACTTGGCGAGAATCAAGGTCAACGGAAAGAACAAGTGGATAACGATAATACAGAACGCGACCAAGGAGACGCGCAAAGATTGAACGAACCTCTTAGTAAGAGAATAGAAGAAGCGAGGAACGAAGTTGACAAGATTCAGTCCGACCTAGAAGAAGTGAAGAAATGGACTGACAAGATTCACCTCCCGCTTCATCAACCTCCTCCCGCTGACAAAGTGGCAGAAGCCGACCAATACAACAAGTTCCACTACCTTTCGACGCAACTCGCGGTCGCTCAGCAGATACTAAGTTCACTTCTTCTTCAATCGCTGAAGGAGTCAACAGACAAACTGGATTCAAGTGTCAAAGCGCTCGATGATTCGGCGGAGTCGCAACTCGCCATCACGAAGAACCTGCTCTCCGCTTCCTTGGCAGAGACCGATTCCATCGAAAGACTCCAGAAGTCCTCGTTGAGAGTGGAAATCCTCACGGGGGCTCTTCTGCTTGCTACGGCCGTCCTAGTTCTATTCGGTTCTGACTCCTATTTCTTCCAAATGTTCACTGCGCAAGGTTACACGCCCAGCGACGCCATCCACTGGGCAACCATGGGCTCCGTTGTTACCGAGGCATTGTACGCCGTCGCCCTGACTGTATTACTCGTGATATACCTTCCAATGAGGAAGAACGCATCAAAAGTCCCGACGATAATTCAAAACGTCGCGAGGGAGAAAGATGGCCACTCACGCTGAGGCCTCTACAGCGGCATACAGGAATAGCAAAGAGCTTCTTGAGGAGGCAACTGTCCTCTTGCAAGCAGGAAAATGGGCAAGATCTTACTTCCTTGCAATCACTTCGGCTGAGCAGTTCACAAGATGCGTTGAGTTTGCTTGCCAATCAGTCGGCTTTGAGCTAAAGGCGAAGCGACCCAACGAGGGCCTTCATGACTTCGGCCTCCGAAGATTTGGACTGTTAGCTATCAGTTCACACGCTATGGCCACAGAAGGATGGAATTTCTTCGCAAAGCTGTCGGATGGGAAGGTCCCAACCAAGACCTATGACAGACGCTACTTGCAGACAATCATGAAGAACTTTGTTCAAGATGCAGGCAGGAAGAGAAACGTGGCGCTTTACGTTGAGCTCAAAGATGGACAGCTAAGCGACCCAGCGTCTATAACAAAACAGAATGCTCTTGGGATGTTAGACGTTGTTGGGCCTCTGGTCTCGGACCCTCCCACTTTTCTTGAATTAGAGGGGGAGCATCTTAAGTCCGACCTGGCGATGAAGTATGCGCCGATGCTAAAGTTAGGAAACGCCAACGACAAAAGAACTGACCAACAACTCCTCAAAGCAATTGGGCGATTCCTAAAAGTCCCGACGCTTGGCAGCGTGACGGAGCAGGAGCGAGCCCCGTAAATTGGACAGAATCGAAGGATGAGCAAAAGAGGGCGACCACGGAGGGACATATTGGAGGACTTGGAGAGTCAGGGAAGGGTGCCTGAAGTCATTATGCTGGGGTGGAGCATCGTTGAGTTCTCCCTAGACAGCGCCATTCTGAAAGAATACAACTTGCCCACGCGCGACCCCAAGACCAAGCCACTGCTCGACTTGAGGATAGGCGACAAACTGAGGCTCCAACGGCAGTTAGGTTACCTGTCGGAGAAAGAAGTGAATGTCATTCAGGAGTTCAAGAACGAGCGAGACTCGCTCTTCCATCTGGGAGGCCTCTCCTTCCCTAACTTCTCTGATTTTGACAAGAATCGGCTTGTGGACTTGGCGATTCGCAGTGCCGACGTTGCCCACGCGCTTCTTGACCGAATACTCAACTCAACAAGCGGCTATCCGCAATCAATGAAAGCGGAGAAATCGGCAGATCCCAAGTAGCTCAGGGTTCGAGAATGTCGGTCATCCACTTCGGATAATTTAGTGGGGGTCCGAACTTTGGGTCCTTTGCGTATTTTACGTTGGACTCGATCTTTGCGAGTCTGTTAATCATATCATAGAGCAGGAGTTCTCTGGGCGGCAGATTCCCAAGCTCCGCCTTCATTTCGCAGAGAGCGGCGAACACATTTGGAGCCTTTGTTTCAAGAATTCGGGCACGGACCTTCACGGGCTCTGCGCCTTCGTCTAGCGCTAATATCAGTCCGGGCAGAGTTATCCACCATCCATCACAGCGTTCTATCATTGACCCATAGGGGCCCTTACCTTTTGAGAACCTCTGAACAAGGTTCAAAGGCTTCAGATGATTCCTAATCATACGTTGGATGCTGCTGCTTTCAAGTCCCAACCCTCTCGCTAGCTGCGTGTATGTGGAGGGGCCACTTTCGGCGATATACTTCACGACTTGCACTTGTCTCCTAGTCGGGGACGGCATTATTTGGTCAGAAAGTGCCGAGCCTAGATTTATAGTATTTACATGACTTTCAAGCTATGAGCGAAACGACCGTAACCGGGGTCTCCCTTCCCAAGGCCTTGCTAGAGACGATCGACGAAATCAGGGGAGACGTTTCAAGAAGTAAGTTCGTGCAGCGAGCCCTTGAGAAGGCCATCGAGCAGAAACGAGGGTCAAACGAATGAGCGAGGAGCCCTCGAAGGACCCGATTACCAAGAAGCTCGAAAAGGCGCTCGAGCAGACCGATAGGATTCTCTCGCTCATTAAGGAAAAGTCGGAATGAGTTCGGAGCCGGATAGGCATCAACAATTGGCACTTGACGAGACCAGACCCGTCTTTAGACCCGTGACCCAGCCGTGGGAATTGAACGCTCACCTGAACAGAACCCAGAGATATCAGCGGATTGAGATTCTCGCCGAAAGAGACGGGAGGAATTGTAGAGGATGCGGGCTAACCGAAGAAAACATTCACCAGGCCTTAGAGGTTCACCACATCAACGGGTCCAAATCTCCGTACCTCAACCGGCTTGAGTTCTGCGTCCTCATGCACAGGTCCTGCAATCAAAGAGCGGAACGTGGAAGGCAGGAGGCCCAGCGCCGGGCGAACATGCACCTGCCTGCTCCTGAACAAGTGAGAGAGAGTGCAACCCGACTCTCGGAGAACAGGCCCCCTAGCTCCAGCGACGAAAACGCGAAGGCTAGGGTGATGCGTCCACGTTGGAACAACTGGCTGGACAAAAAACCATTCGTTCAGATCAACCGGAAGAAATTGGCGCTAAAGGCAGTTCACGAGCTAGGGATAGGGTCTTCGGTCACGTATTCCCGCTACATTGACGAGGACGTTGAGGCCGGGATACTCAATCCTTTCGAGATTGAAGGAATACCAATGATCCGGCTCAATCCCGAAGCCGATACTCGTATGCTCAGAGAGCAGAAGGAGAGGGAGGCCTAGACCTGAACAATGGAGGGACCGCAGTCCTTCTCGTCGCCTAATGCCCCTACCTGTCACCAACATTGGGAGGAGTCTCGTTCGTGACCCAAGTCAAGAAGTGGTCTCCTCCGGACGAGATTGCAGAGGATGCCTTCACTCGGTTAGGCGATTTCCTCACAATCAAGGTGAGCGTCCCGAAACTCCAAGCTGCATACGGCGTATCTTACAACAAAGCTGACGTAGTAAGAGCCTGCCTCGAAGATTTGCTAAGCCACTATACCATCACCCCTTCACTCGTATCTAAGCCTGCATCAAGCCTGCCAGGTGAGCCTAGAACGCCATGACAAGATTTCAAGCTCAGAATCCCAGGAATCGCGGAAAATTGTTTTACTTTTTCTTTACCGCCCGCCTATACTTTGTTAGTAGGTGTATGCCCGATTTTGGTCCCCTAAGGCCGATAACCAAGTCCGAAATTCCTCGAAATCGTCAATTATTTCGCCATACATCACTCCACAAGGGTTATTACTGCAGAATTACGTGGAATGGGGAGAGGTAGTTGAGTGGAATGCCAATGGCTTTCGTGCTGATTAATGCGGACCTAGGGGCCGAGGAGGATCTTCTCAAGAAGCTTCGTGAGTTTACGGCGTCTACGACGTAGTGGCGAGGGTCGAGGCCGACACAATGGAGAAGGTCAAAGAGACGATCACTTGGAGCATTCGCCGGCTCGACAAGGTGAGGAGCACTCTCACCATGATCGTTGTCGAAAGCTAGGCGACCGATTCCCAAGCTGAAATATCCCCCCGTAGCTGACCAGACCGTGCGCTGCCTCGTCGGCATCGACGACACGGACTCTTCAAGAGGAAACTGTACGACCTACCTCGCCTATCGGATCGCCGCAGACCTCGCGCCTACCATCAGGGTCCTCCCCTACCCGAGGCTGGTCAGGCTCAACCCGAACATCCCGTTCAAGACGAGAGGGAACGCTGCAGTCTCCCTCTTGGTCGAGACCGAGTCTCCGTCCCAGGCCTTCGACAGCATCTGCTCGAAGGTGTCGGAACTCTCGGACGTTGAGGGGGGAGCAAACTCCGGCGTCGTGTTCCTCAGTGACGCGCGCAAATCACTCCTCTTCCTGCCTGTTTACCAAAGTGCCCTTTCGGGCGTCGTGAACCCCCACCGCGTCAGGCGACTGTTGGCTCAACACAAGGTTAGGAGCTTCGAGCTGGGCAACGGGATGGGCCTTGTAGGCGCTGCATCCGCGCTCGCCTTCGATGAGACCTTTGACCACACCTATGAGCTGATCGCGTACAGGCGCCAAGAATCGCTCGGGACCCCACGGGTTCTCGATTCCGCCTCGGTCAAGGAGATGGAAGGGGTGACCTGGCCGCATACCTTCAACAGTTACGACTATCAGAAGAGGAAGGTCCTCATCGCGCCTCACGGACCTGACCCAGTCTTCTTGGGTCTCCGTGGAGACTCTCCCCAGGCTGTTCTGAGGGCGTTCAGGCTCGTCTCATATGGCGAAGGCTTGCAGGGATACATGGTCTACATGACGAACCAACACACCGACGCGCACCTAGAAAGAGAGCTCGACTGGAAGGCCTTCTCCTCGGGCTGGGCAAAGGGACGGGTCGATTCGCCCTCAATCGGACCCGGGGGGCACCTCTACTTCGCGCTGTTGGACGGCAAGAGGAAGCACAGGTGTGCGGTCTACGAGCCGACTGGAGACCTGCGGAGGGTAGCCAAGATGCTCAGGGATGGGGACTTCATCCGGGCGTACGGCGGAGTGAGGCGCCCTTCGACCTCGCACCCGAGGGTCCTCAACGTCGAGAAGATCGAAGTCATTTCGCTCGCTAAGAGCAGAGGTTGGCTGCTCGTGCGCGGAACCTACATCTCGTCCCCGAGGGCAAACAGGCACCTGACGAAGCCCCTAGTCAGGTACGGCCGCGAGATGAACGGACGGGCCTGCCCTGAGGCTGCGGGATGGCTGCAGACGTCTGCTATAGAGACTCGAGCGCCTGCTTGAAGTCGGCAATCAGGTCTTCTTTGTCCTCAATCCCTACGGAGAGCCTAATCAAGGATTCCGGGATTCCCGTCTTCGCCCTTTCTGCGGCCGTCATCCCGGCGTGGGTCATTATCGAGGGCTGCGAAACCAGCGTTTCGACGCCGCCCAGGCTGGCCGCTAGGAGGGCAACCTTCAGCCTCTCTGTGAGCCGCTTTGCGTCCTCCATGCTCCCCTTCAGCTCGAAGCTCATCATCCCTCCATATCCGCTCATCTGCCTCTTGGCCAGCGCGTGCTGGGGGTGCCCCTTCAGTCCCGGGTAGTGGACAACCTTCACCTTCTCGTGCTTGGAGAGGAACTCGGCAAGAGCCATCGCGCTCTTGTTCTGAGCCCTCACCCTGATCGCCATCGTCTTCATCCCCCGGAGGATGAGCCACGACGCGAGTGGGTCGAGGGTCCCTCCCAGGTTTCTCCTAAGATGATTGATCTTCTCCATCTTCTCCCTATCACCTGCTGCAGCGCCTGCGGTAACGTCGGCATGGCCGTTCAGGTACTTGGTGGCGCTGTGCAGCACGAGGTCAGCGCCGAGCTCAAGGGGTTTCTGGTTGATCGGCGAGGCGAAGGTGCTGTCGACAAATAGAAGGGCGCCTACCCCGTGGGCAATTCCTGCGACCTTGACAATGTCGACCACCTTCAGCGTCGGGTTGGTGGGCGTCTCGATGAACACTAACTTCGTGTTCGGCCTGACTGCATCCTTCATGGCCCGCAGGTCTTCGGAATCGACCAGCGTTGTCTTCACTCCGAACCTCGGAAGAATCTTGCTCATCAGTTCGAACGTACCGCCGTATAGGTCCCTGATTGCAACCGCGTGGTCTCCTGCGCTGACGAAGGCGAGGACTGAAGTCGAAATCGCCGCCATCCCGGAGGAGAAGAACGCTGCGTCCTCGGCACCCTCGAGCGAAGCAAGCTTCTTCTCCAGCCTGGCGGTGGTCGGGTTGCCCCACCTAGTGTAAGTGTACTTCCCGCTCTCTCCGGCGACAGCCTTCCTGGCCTCTTCGGCCTTCGAAAAAGCGAAGGTCGTAGTCTGATAGATTGGAGTTACGACCGAGCCAGATTCCTCATCGAAGGGCTCTGCATCATGCACACACCGCGTCGAATCCTTGGCCATGGCGTTTCTCCGCCCTTCTAGAGTGTTAGATAAGCAGTGCGAGGCGGTCGAGAAGTTGATCGCAGCTGTACCATCCAAGTCCGTGGGAATGGGTCAATCAGATTGATGGGGGGTCTGCAATATTCTGGGTCGTGTCCGAGGGTCCGACGGCAGGTGGAGTCCGGAACACAGGTGAAACGGCGGAACCGCCGGGGACCTGCAATAGTAGGTAGCGAGGGGAGGATTTGAACGTGCGGCCGTGTGCTTTGCCACGGTCTCCGCTCTGCGGGTCTCTCGCGGAGTTTCCGTTATGAGCCCGCCGGGATGTACCTAGCCCCTCCAGTGGGACTGGCTTCCCCACCTCGCTGCCAAGTTATGGGCCATCGCGGTTTACCCTTAAGTCTTCCTTTAGCTAGTGTCGAGAACCAGGCTTCGGCATACAAGCGCACCTGCGATACGTGCAACAGTTGCAACTCCCACAGCTTTCGTAGTCCTTGTGTTTGCAGGTCCGGCAGATACAGGAGGCCATTAAGCGGGTGTCTTCTACCGAGTTTCTTTAATCTTGTCGAGAACGAGCGTTTCGGGGTCTTTCCCGAGGTCGGCTGCGAGGTTCCGCTTTAGCGCTAAGAGCCTCTCCACGTCGTGTCCCTTCCTCTCGAACCTTCTGACCTCCAGTTCGAAGGGTCTGACACTGTCCGAGTCGATCATCTTGTCGGCGAAGCAGACTATGACCTGCTCCCTCGTCCTAGGAATATAGTCAAGGTCCGGGAGTCCGAGCGTCTTGGCTTCTTCGGGAGAAACGCCTGCGCCCACGTGCCTCCTTACAATCTGCACGACGACTTCGTCGACCCCCTCGCCCTTCAGGAATTCGGAGCCCTCCAGGCCGTGCCGGACTGTCTGGACTCTATTCCTGCCTATGTCGTGGAGGAGTGCCCCCGCGACTGCAGCCTCCGAATCGATCTCCTTCCCCTGGCGTCTGAACTCCTCGGCAAGAATGGTCGTGACCTTGGCGACAGTCCTGCAGTGCCTGATGATGGCATCATTGCTTCCACACTTCTTGTGCATTCTCAGGGCCTCCTCCTCGGAAGGCTTCACTTGACCAGTTCCTCGTCCAGCTGTTTGATTTTCCAGCGCAGGGCATCCTTCAGCTCGGCATTGTCGCGCCTGTTCAGCGGATGCCCGCACGTCGGGCATTTGAAGAAGTTCTCCATCGCGTCCTCGAAGGTCTTCGTCAGGCAGGTCGGGGTCCCGCAGTGGTAGAATTCATGCGTGTCCTCGTAGTCAAGCCTCTGCCTGAGCCTGTTCAGGACCTTCCTGCGTTGCGTCTGGATGAAGCCGTCGGTCTGGTCTCTCTGCGCTTTCCACCTGTAAACGAACCACCCACGCTTGGGGTCCCTCACCCTCACCCCTGTGATCAGGCTCCGGCCGAAAAGGTCGTACAGGGCCTTTCTCACGGTCTTGATCTTAAGTCCCGTGGCCGATGCAATCTCCTCATCAGTAGCGTTCTCGTTGTTGAGCAACGCTCTCGCTACTCTGACGTAGTCGGGCCCGCCTATTAGGCCAGCGACCTTCACAAAGGTATCCTCGTATTCTATCTTCATGTCTCTACAACTCTCTTGCCCTTGGGCGAAGGCAAGATACGGAGTCTGCTTTTTTCAAACGCTCTCTTAAGCTCTTCCCCAGACTGAATCTCGTGAAGCACAATGGCGAGAGCGGCTATCTCCGAGTGTGGCTGCGACGTCACGGCAATGTTGTAGTCAGATTCGTGGTAGACCTTGCCGGGCACCTTCGGTCCGCCGACCACTAGCAGGAGCTTACTGAGCCCCCTCAGCTCCGCGACCTCGTCCTGAAGCGGCATTCCGTACATTGTCAGGTGGACGATGTTCCTCCCTTCGGCCTTTGAATCTTGGATAACCTTCCTCCATGGTACCCCTAGAATCACCTGGAAATCCCCACCCCACGTCCTGTTCACCTCTTCGAGGGTCCCAACCACGTCCTTCTCTGCGTCTCCTAGGAAGATCGATTCGGCCCCAAGGGCCCGTGACACAAGGCAAAGGTGGGTCAAAGTCCTATCGTCTCTGACGTATCGCTGTCCCACCCTGAGCACTCTGATGCTGCGCGTCATTCTCGCGCACCTCCCAAGAGGGTCCGTTGAGGACCTTCGACCCTCAAAGAGACCTCATGCAAGAGTCGGGCAATCCCTTGGCCAGTCCTAGCGGAGACGAACGTCGCGTCCCTTATGCCAGCCTGCCACATCTTCTCTCCCAGTTCCTCCTGTGTGACAAGATCAGATTTGTTCATGACTGTCAGTATTCTCGAGTCTGGGACGTCGAGTTCCGAAAGGGTTTCGAAGCAGCTCCCACAATTCATGGCCATTCTCTCCGCAGGAAGGCTAGCATCGACGAGCAGCAGGACAACGGTCGCCTGCGAGACCTCTTCGAGAGTCGACTTGAATGCTTCGACCAGAAAGTGGGGCAGACGGCTGATGAACCCCACTGTATCCGTAACGAGGATGCGTTTTCGATCGATGTCAATCCCTCTCGTGGTCGGGCTGAGGGTCGTGAATACGCCGGCGTCTACCTCCTTCTCCTCTCCTGTCAGCCAGTTGAAGAGGGTCGTTTTCCCCACGCCCGTGTACCCTGTGATGGCCACGGTAGGGTAGCCAGTCTTCTCGCGCCTGTGCCTGAAGATCTCCCTTCTCTCGCTCACTTCCCTGACCTTCTTCTTCAGCGTGGAGACCCTCTTCTTCATCATCCTCAGATACACGTCCACCTGGTACTTTCCGAGCCCGAAGAAGCCGGGCTGCTCGCCTGCCTTTGCCATCCTCACTTTGTCTCTCGCCTTTGGCAGCTCGTATGCCAGCTCGGCCAGCTCGACTTGAAGCTTCGCTTCAGCGGTGGACGCCCTCTTCGCGAAGATCTCTAGGATCAGCTTCTCTCGGTCCTCAACCTCCACCTTGCAGAGCTTGGCCAGGTTGTAGGACTGCGAAGCGGTCAGTTGCGAGTCAAGAATCACTTTCTCCGCGTCCGTTTCCTTGACCAGCTCCGAGGCCTCCTCTGCCTTCCCCTCTCCGACCCCGTACTTCGCCCTCGCCAGGTATCTCTGGGTCAGCGTCCCCACGACCTCGTACCCCCCCGCCTTTGCAAGAGCGTTCGCCTCCTCCGACTCGTATCTGTCGGGGTAGTGGATCAGGATCACCCTAGTCATGCAGGATTCCCGCCCTCTCCCCCCGAAGGCGCCGTATAACTGTCCGAGCAGCAACGGGAAGAGAGCAGGTGGCTCCTCCCAGCCGGCCCGGGAATTCGCCAGAGCCATTCCTTTTATTGCCCACTCTGGCCCGCCGCCTTCATTGCAGCCATTTGATGAGCGTCGCAGGCTCTCGATCATGGTTGACTACCTCTTTGGCAAGGGGGTGGCGAGGGCTCTTCCGAAGCAAAACCTGCGCCTCGTCTACTCGCGGAAGTCCGGCCGGGTCAAACTGGTGTTCCATGGAGAACGGCTCCTGGCAACAGTGAAGCCGAACGGGGCCATGGCCCTCTCCCTCTACGGAGCAGAGCTTCTTGCCAAGAGCTCGAAGTTTCGAGAGAACTGCGTGACCGTCGCAGACGATACTGCGGGGTTCGTCCACGGAGGAAGGTCGGTCTTCTGCAAGTTCGTGACGTCTGCGGGGAGAAACATCCTTCCGAGGAGTGAGGTCGCGGTCCTGGATTCCAAGGGCAACGTGTTGGGGGTGGGGATGGCCGTTCTGAATGGGAAGGTGATGAAACAGTTTAAGTCGGGGGCGGCGGTGAAGATCCGAGCAGGCCGAGAACGATGAAAATGGACAACAGGAACGCCAGGCGCATGATGGAGCGGATGGGCATCGACATGAAGGAGATTCCGAACGTTCAGGAGGTCGTGATTCGGACTGCGGACAAGGAGATGCGCATCAAGAATCCATCAGTATCCGAAGTGAACGCGCAGGGGAACAGAGTCTTCCAGGTCGCGGGCGAGGTGGAGGAAGTCGAGGTCGAAAGGGAGACCTTCAACGAGGAGGACATCCTCCTGGTCCAGCAGCAGACCGGCGCGAGTAGGGAGAGAGCACTTGCGGCCCTCAAGGAATCCGACGGAGAGGTTGCCAGAGCAATCCTGAAGCTCGCGTAGCTCTTCCAAAAACGAACTCCGTAAAACAGGCTGCATAGCGAATTTGGCATCGACTCAACACTTTAACGCCGCGGCTCGATTGGGGGCGCGTTGAAGTCGAAGAGTCTCCTGACCCTCGCGGAGCTAAGCCCGCACGAGATGAATTCCATTCTGTCTCTATCTCAGAAGTTGAAGGGGGTCAGAGGAAGGTCGAAGGAACGCCCGCTCCAGGGAAAAACGATAGCACTGCTCTTCGAGAAGCCCAGCACTCGGACCAGGGTCAGCTTCCAAGTCGCGGTCAGCGAACTCGGAGGGAACTCGATCAGCCTCAGTTCTAGCGAAATCCAACTCGGGAGGGGAGAGACGATTGAGGACACGGCTCACGTCTTGTCAAGATACGTCCATGCGATAATGGCCAGGGTCAATGAGCATTCGGAGATCGAGCGCCTTGCCGCTTCTTCTACTATTCCCGTGATTAACGGGTTGAGCGATCTCTACCATCCGGTCCAGATTCTCGCCGATCTCCTCACATTGCGGGAGTGGAAGGGTACTCTCAAGGGGCTGAAGGTTGCGTGGGTTGGGGACGGGAACAACGTCTGCAATTCCTGGTTAATCGGGGCCGCGATCGCAGGAATTCGTTTTTCGGCCGCCACCCCGCCTGGCTACGCGCCCAACAAGAGGGCCGTCAGCCTTGCGAGATCGATCGCTAGGGGCACAGGTGCCTCCCTCACCCTCCTAGAGGACCCGAAGGAGGCAGTCAGAGGGGCGGATTGCGTAATCACCGACACATTTGTGTCCATGGGGTTTGACAGGGAGAGAGAAGAGAGGGTCAGAGCCTTCCTGCCAAGGTACCGGGTCGATAGGCACCTAATGGCTTTGGCAAAGAGGGGGGTCGTCTTCCAGCACTGTCTTCCAGCTCACAGAGGCGAGGAAGTGACCGACGAGGTCATCGACGGGCCAAATTCGGCGGTCTGGGACGAGGCGGAGAACCGTTTGCACACGACGAAGGCCCTTCTTTGCTACCTCATGCTCAGACCGCATGGCTAAAGTTCAAATCATGCAGGTTGTAGTACATAAGAACACAGTTACATGAAGCTCCTGCGTGGTCACGTTACAGATATCGCACCCGTCACTCCGCTAGCAATCCTGCTTTTGGTGTTGCTGCTTGTATCTCTGTTTTTCATTCCGACCGTCCATTCCGCGAGTGCTGTCAAGGGAACATACGGCTCTTCCACGACTGCAGTCACGTCAGGCAGTGCGTCGTTTAGCAGCTCGGTGACTTCTGGGGACCTCATCGTCGCTGCTTTTGGTACGTCTGTATCGGTCTCCTCGTTCTCAATCTCTGACTCCAGGTGCGGGGCTTTTGTCAACTGGAAACAGGCTGGAAGTACTGTCACGAACACGGCTTCGGTCCAGATCTGGTACTGCACTGCGACATCTGTCGGGACCGACACCGTCTCCGTGAGTTGGACGACATCGGCGAGATACACACTCGACGTTTACGACCTGACCGGCTACACGTCGGCAGGGATGACAACTGCCACGGGAACGGGAACGGGTACGACGATAGCAACATCGACTTCGCTGTCTTTCGGGAGTTCTGCGTTTCTCGTCTCTATGGCCGGACTGAGCGCTTCAGAGACGATCAGTACACTTACGACCGGGTTCTCCACGGGTGATTCGGCGGCGATGACGCTATACGCTCACGGTGAGTACTCAACTTCAGGAGCGACAACGCCCACCACCTTCTCAATTACAAGAAGCAGTGGCTCGACAACGTGGGCCTACATCGGCGCCCAGTTTCCAGTCGGAGTAACCCTTCCAATTAGCTGCACCATGGCAGAATCGGGAGCCACTGCAGCAACCGTCCCAATCTCTGTGTCTTCCGGGAACATCTATCCCACCTCTGTCACATGCAACGGCGGAACCACGAACCTCCTCGGTGTCGGCAAATCAGTTACGGTAACCGCGACCGAACCAGCCGACGGGGCCACCACGCGCGACCGATTCTCTGTGGCAGGTTCAGCTTCGACCACGACCAAGACGGCCACCTGCTCTTCCGGCATCTGTTCCACGTGGTCTGTGTCCAACTACGAGCAGGTCAGCGAGCAGTTCTCAAACTCGGTCTCTGGAGGAGGGTCGGGCTACTCTGCGCCTACACTCACTTGCTATCAACTCGGAGTCCAAGGATCCTGCGCAACGCTAAGCGGTACTCTGACTGCTTACTGGCTCGACTACGGCACCTCATGGAGCACCACCAATCCGTTGACCGGCTCCAGCACCAGTCAGAGGTGGGACGCAAGCAGTGGAACCTCTGGCACCTCCAGCGCTGGTGGGTCCGCCAGTCCGGTCTACTACCACCAGTACTCCTACACTCTGTCTTACTCAATCAGCGGTGGAGGTTCTCCAACGGCACCGGCTCTCATTACTGTGCAGTTTGGTTCCGCCTACACGCCGTCCTTGACAGGTTCAGCAACGGCGTACTGGCTCGACAGTGGCCAGTCATGGTCGGTGACAAATCCGCTCGGCGGGTCCGGTTCCTCGGAGCGATGGGACTCCTCTCAAACGGCTTCAGGTACAGTCTCTTCGTCATCCCCAACGACGGCGGGCGGGTCGTTGGTCCTCACTTTCTACAATCAGTATGCTTTCATCTTCTCCTATTCGGCAACGGGAGGAGGTTCACCAATGGCACCGACCCTGACATCCACTCAGTTCGGTGCTGCATACGCCCCGACAATCACTGGTTTGCCGGTCACCTACTGGCTGGACAGCTCCGCATCGTGGAGTTTGACTAACCCTCTGGGCGGCTCGGGTGCGTCCGAAAGGTGGGACACTCCGCAGACTGTCTCAGGGACTGTAGGAGGCACAGTAACGACTGTATTCACGTATTACAACCAGTACCTGTACACGCTCAGCTACTCGGTTGCGAATGGTGGCTCCGGCTACTCCGCTCCTGCTCTTACGTCAACGCAATTTGCGGGTTCCTACAACCCCACCCTGACCACCACCGCAACAGGGTACTGGCTCGACAGCTCGGCCACCTGTTCTGTGACCAACCCACTCTCCGGTTCGATTTCGTCAGAGAGATGGGACACTACCACTGCCTGTCCTGCTGTCGGTGCGTCTCAGACGATCATATTCGTTTACTACAACCAGTACAGGCAGACGCTCTCCTATTCTATCGAGGACGGAGGGACCCCTTCTGCTCCAACTGCTGCAGGAATCGAATTTGGTTCGGCTTACGCTCCATCCTTGGCCACGACCCCTGCTGCATACTGGTTCGACGCAAACGGGGCAATCACGATCAGCACTCCGACCAACGGAGCAAGCGAAAGATGGTATCCGTCTCCGGTCAGCGTTTCGGCAACCCAGGATAACACCCAAGTTATCAGCATGTACCACCAATATCAGCAGTTCCTCTCCTATGCGATCGCATATGGCGGCTCAGGCTACTCTGCCCCGACTGCGAACGGCATTGCTCTTGGCTCTCAGTACACGCCGACGCTTACCACTTCCATTGCCGGTTACTGGTTTGACGCGTCGGGCACGATTGCGTTCACTAACTCACTTTCTGGTAGTGGTTCAACCGAGAGGTGGTATACGACAACTGGTTCGGTCTCAGCCACGGCACAGGGGACTAACTCAATCACCTACTATCACCAGTATCTGTTAACAGTCACCGGGGGCAACAACGTCTCCTACAGTATGCCTTCTCCCACATCAGACAACTGGTACTATGCTGGCACGAACACGACTGTATCATCCGACTGGGTCTGGAATACTGTCTCTGGGCAGTCCAGGACGGCTGTCACTAACTTCCAGATTGATGGCGCGAACCAAAACCCCACGAGAGCTAGCTCGGGGACACTGACTACATTCCTAATGACCTTCGATACATCCCACACCGTAGCTTTCGCGTCCACAGTCCAGTACTGCCTGACGGTCAACGGTGGGAACAATATCACCTACGGAACTGCCTCTCCGACCGGCGATGGTTGGTACGACTCTGGCACCTCCACCACGGTCTCTTCGGACGGGGTCTGGGGGAGGTCTTCGGGCGTCGGGAACAGGGTGGAATCGTGGCAGGTGGACGGCAATGCCCCAACTTACGTTACGTCTGAAGCCGCAATCACGACCGCCGGCATCACGATGTCTGCTCCTCACTCGATTGCATTTGCCACAGTCACACAGTACGAAGTCACCCTCGACGCGGGTGCTACTAGCGCCCTCTCATCCATAACTCCTCCCACAATCTCCGCCGACAACTACTGGTATGACAGCGGGACTTCCGTTTCTGTCACTCTCTACGGAGTCTACGGGAGATCCGCAGGCACTGGTTCGAGGACCGCCTCCTTCACGTTAGACGGCGGCAGCCCAACTGACGAGGCGACCGCCAGTACGTTCTCCGCATTCTCTACCAACTCGATTGATGCGCCCCATTCGATAACGGCCACGACCGTCACGCAGTACCTACTGACTGACGACGACCCCACAGGCTCCGAGAACGGCATTACTGCTCCCACTATCGCCGGAGACACCGGCTGGTATGATTCAGGTTCTTCGGTCACTGTTGTGCTGAACAACGTCTACGGACTCGTTCAGGGCACGTCTAGGAACAACCTTGTCTCGTACACACAAGGAGGCACCACCATGCCAGTTGTACGGTCAGGCTCGCGGACACTCACAGAATCTACTGTAGTCATGAATGCACCAGTCACAATATCGGCCACCTACGTCGTCCAATACTATCTCGCTATCTCGAACGATTGTTACGACGCAGCAGTCTCAGCGACATCTCCGACCGGCGATGGTTGGTACGACTCTGGGATGTCCATGGATGTCCAGTGCAGCGGGATTAACACACGCATCGGCGGGACGGGCAAGAGGGCGGAGGACTACTACTGGGACTCTGGCTCTCCAACGACTGTGGCGACGACGGGCAACTACACTACTTCCTCCGTTAACATGAACTCTACTCACACTCTCAACGTGGATGCCCTCGCAGAATTCCAGCTCACGTTTGCCGCCAGCCCGAGCCTAGGAGGAAGCTCTTTCACGAGCACCCTGCCTTCCATCAGTGGAGACACAGGCTGGTACGACGCGGGTTCAGTGGTATCAATCTCAGCCAACCCCAACGCCTACTGGTCTTTCACCTCGTGGAGTTCAAGTAGCGGTTCGATAACTTTCGGGTCCATCACCTCACAGTCGACGACAGCTGCGATTGGAGACGCAGGGACGATAACGGCAGACTTTACACTTGCCACTCCACTTTCGGCTGGTAGCATTACGCCACTCTCTCCGACGGTTGACAACGGGCAATCAATCACATTGACCGCCAATCCTGCCGGCGGCACACATTCGTACTCATATCAGTGGTACACAGGCGCAGGCTGCGCGAGCCCAATCTCCGGAGCTGGTTCTCAGACATACAATGCCTCGCCCTCTTCGACAATGACCTACTACTACGAGGTCAACGATTCAACCTACTTGTCCGTAGGTGCATGCTCCGCTGGAGACACCGTCACGGTCAACCCCGCGCTCGCGACTTCCCCTGTCATCGCAGTCTCACCAGGGACTATTGACAGCGGCCAGTCAGCGACCCTCACGAACACGACGCCCTTCAGTGGCGGGACATCCCCGTACACGTGTCAATGGCTCGAGGAGGCGCCGGGAGCAAGCAGCTACAGCGACCTTGGCAGCTCCTTCAGTTGCACAACCTCACTCACGCCTCCGATCTCGACCGGTGCTCTCTCTTCCGCAGGCACCTGGTACTTCGAGCTCCAAGTGACCGATAGCGCGAACGCATTCGTGACATCGAATGCTGTCGCCGTCGTGGTCAACTCACAACTAACAGTCTCGGTTTCTCCCTCGCCTGTGACCGTGGACCAGGGCCAGTCGTCATCTCTCACTTCTGGCGCAGTGAACACTGGTACATCCCCCTACGCCTACCAATGGTATGAGGAAGCTCCAGGCGCAAACAGCTACTCGGCGATAGTCGGTGCCAATTCATCGCGTTACACCTTTGTGACTTCGGTATCAACGGCCATCGGCAGCTGGCAGTTCGAGCTCCAAGTCACTGACAGCGGCAGCCCTGCTGAGGCGGTCAACTCGAGCGCGGTGGGCGTGACGGTCAACTCCAGACTTGTACCTCCTTCCGTGTCTGCTTCATCCAGTTCAATCAACCAGGGGCAATCCTCGAGCCTGACTTCAAGAGCAGTCACAACTGGGACCCTACCCTACACCTATCAGTGGCTTGAAAAGGCACCTGGGGCTAGTTCTCACATCACGATTAGCGGAGCCAACTCGTCAGCTTACACATTTGTCGCAACATCTTCGACGACCGGTGGTATCTGGTCCTTCGAGCTCCGGGTCACTGACGGGGCTAGCGCGAGTGTCACGTCGACCCAGATACTCGTGACTGTCGTCTCCACACCAACTCTCACCATATCGTGCAACCGCGCTTCTTTGGTTGTGGGTTCAGCGACTCGTTGCAAGGCGACGGTCCAAGGCTACGGTAAGGGCCCTGGCTTTGCGCCGACCGGCAATGTCTCTTGGTCGAGCAGCAACTCTGGTACGTTCTCAACCACATCCTGCAAACTCTCGCGAGTTGTTGGAGGGATAACCATCACTCATCACTCCTACAGCATATGCTCGGTGAAGTTCACGCCGACTGCTCCAGGCTCTCCTGTGGTTCTAACGGCGAGCTATGGAGGCGACTCCAAGAACCTCCCCTCTGTCGGATCGCGCAACTTGACCGTGGCAATGAAAGTCACGAAGACAACGGTTATCTGCACGCCGAGATCCGCCGTAGCTGATTCGTCGACGGTCATCACCTGCAAGGCCAAGGTGGCTGGCTACTTGCCTTCGGGAACAGTGAACTGGTCCCAGACTGGCACAGGTACAATCTCCCTCAATTCGACGACATGCACCCTCTCGCGAGGAGTATGCTCCGTGGCAATGACAGGATCTACCAGCGGACACGTTGTCGTGACTGCGACCTATACGGGAGACTCAAACAATCGGGGTAGTTTCCGAACGGCCAGACTGACCATCACAAAGGCGCCTACGACTACTTCGGTGTACTGCACCCAATCGTCTGGCGCAGGCAAGTCAATCACCTGCACAGCGACGGTGACCGGCGTGTATCTATCACACACCGGGGCTGTCACTTGGTCAAAGGTTACGGGAGTGGGAGTCTCGTTCTCCTCAAAGACTTGCACATTGTCGTCAGGAAGCTGTTCAGTGACGTTTACGGCCACTACTGCAGGGCGCCTTGAAATCAAAGCGGCCTACAGCGGAGACTCCAACAACCTCAAGAGCTCAGTGACTTTAATCCTGACGGTAACCTAGATTACCGAGTCTGGGGCCTGGCTCCGCGGCCACTAGATCTGAACACGTCGAAGGATAGTGAGAATTCACTAGTCGACTGGCATACAAAGCAAGTACACAACCCGTACGACCGCGTCTAGTGTAGCTTTCGTCACTCCGGGTTCTGACAGAGCAAAGGAATAAGTTGTGCCGGGGAGGAACGCAGAGCAAGCGGTAGAGGCGCCCAGATTTGGAGATCGTCAGTCAAGACGTGACGTTTACGTGCTCAGATGGGTCCGTTATGGCTGCCCATCTCTCCAGACCTAGCGGCGCAGGCGGAGTGGGCGAAGGCAAGAGGCCAGCGGTAATCGTGATTCACGAGGCCTACGGCTTGAACGAGCAGATCAAAGGGGTCGCCGACAGGTATGCGGGGGAGGGTTTCGTGGCAGTAGCGCCCAACCTCTTTACCAGGAATGGCGACATAATGACGGAGAAGAACATCGAGAACGCAATGAGGCCGCTGTGGTCGCTTCCACCTCAGAAGAGAAATGATCAGAGCGCAATCCAGGGCCTGATGAAGACGATGTCAGACACAGACAGGAAAATCATGAGCATCTTCTTCTTGGGCAGGGAGGGAATGGAGAAGCAGATGGTGACTGATTTGTTGGACTGCAAGGACTATCTCAAGAGCCTGAGTTTCGTCAGAAGTGAGAGACTCGGCATCACAGGCTTTTGCCTTGGCGGGGGACTCACCTATCAGGTCTCCGCAATGTACCCATTCGGCGCTTTGGTACCATTCTACGGAAATAATCCATCGCCCCTGGAGGTCGTTGCGCACATCAGCGGTCCTGTCCTAGCATTCTACGCGGGCGAGGATGAAAGAGTCAACGCAGGGGTACCCGCTCTTGTCGAGGCGATGTTGAAGCACAAGAAGTCTTTTGAAATGAAGGTATACAGAGGAGCGCAGCACTCGTTCTTCAACGAGACGAGGCCTGTGTACAATAGAGAGGCCGCGGAGGACGCATGGAAGAGCGCCTTGGCGTTCTTCAACAAACACCTTCTGCAGTAGGGGAATCAAGGGGCCGTCGAATGGTGGTGGTAGATGAGGAGGCGAGAGAAGTCGAGCGAAGTCGCGACCTCCTGTGGGATTGCTTTGTGAATTGGTCGTTTACCCTTGAAAGAATAGAAAAGGGAGAAACTGACGCATCTGACGGCTGAGAATCGCTGACCGAATGACGAACCTTCTTCAATCTGATTCCGCTTTCGCCCACCAGGCGTCAGACTGCCTTAAGCGGAGTATCAAAGCGCTTTCCTGAGGGAGTGCCCGCTACCACCTTCTTTACGAAATCGCTCGAACATATGTTTAATTGCGCAAACCGAGGCAGTTGGAATGGCAAATTCGGATGGGTTCTCAGATCGAGGTGACTGTCAAGGCTCTTACCGAATTCGAATCCGAACTCGACAGGATAAAGGCAGAGGTCTTGGAGGTCAAGAAGAAGATGGTCAAGGACGCGGTTAGTTTGGCCGAATCGGCCAAGTCGACAGCTGTTTTGAAAGCCCAGCAGCAGGTATCCGAGAGGCTAGCCAAGGCAAGGGCCGAAGGCGAGGGCGAGGCTGAGTCGATAAGGAAGAAAGGGGAATCATCGTTGAAGAGCTTCGAAGCGACCATTTCTAGGAGGAAGGCGAAAGCCATCGAGATGGTGGTGGGTCGCCTCTTGGGTGAAGACAAGTGAAGGTTGTAGCCGTAGGCGGTAAGGCCTTCGTGACCGGCTTCGTACTCTCTGGCGTCAGCGGTGAATACGTGTCCTCGCCTGACGAGGCGCTCGGGAAGATCGAGAAACTCGTCAGGGACCCCCAGGTCGGTCTCATCATGGTCAGCGACGAAGTCGCGAAACCTCTCGGCGCTCAACTGACTGCCATCAGGACGCAGCGGGCAACCCCTCTGATCTACGAGGTCCCCGGACCGGGGAGCAAGAAGCAGCAGGTCGATTACCGTGCCATGCTGAGGAGCATCCTGGGAGTCTGATTGACGTGAGCAGGGCGACCGCCGGCACCTTGGAGAAGGTCTCCAGAGAGTTCGAAAACGAGCTCTTGGCGGAGCTTCAGGAGGCAAGGGGGGAGGCTCTTTCCACGGTGGAGTCGTCCAGAGGGGAGGCGAAGGTGGCGGTGACGAAGATCCTAGACGCGAGCGTCAAGCAGGGAGAGTCGCTAAGGAGACAGATTATCGGGGCGGCGGAGCTCGAGGCGCGGAACGCTCAGCTGAAAGCGCTGGAGAAGGCCGTGGTCGAAGTCTTCGAGGCGGCCGCGAAAGAGCTCGGTGAAGATACCGGCGCGCGCTACGAGGCGTCGCTGACGCAGCTTGTCAAGGAAGGGCTGGAAATGATCGGCCCAAGAGCCAGAATCTTCTGCAGGTCCAAGGACAGGAGTACGGTCTCGGCCGCTTTGCGCAGACTCGGGGGCAGTCAGTCCAAGCTGGTCCTCGAGGAGAAGGGCATTGGCACCAGTGGAGGCATCGTCATGACCTCCATGGACGGGTCTGTGAGATTCGACAATACATTCGAGGCTAGGCTTGAACGAATGCGGCCAACTCTCAGAATGGAAGCCTCAGCGATACTCACGAGCGGCTAATCCCCGCCGAGCGCCCATTCCCCGAGCTAGTCTGACTCGACCGGCAATGGTAACACGTCTAAGAGTCAAGGCGCCTCCATCTGAGAAGAGCGTCGCTGGTCCGGCCGTGTCCAAGGCGGTCGAAGGCCGCCTGTCTTGTGGCCACCTTGGGTAGGCTGCAGTTAACTCCGCCCAAGAAATTATAAGTCCGAGTCCGAGGAGGGCCAAAGAGAATTTATTGACAGTCAAGGGAAAGATCGAATGGATCTCCGGGCCGGCTGTCAAGGCTTCAGGGATGTCGGCTGCCAAGATGAACGAAGTCACTCAGGTTGGTGAGGAGAGGCTAGTCGGGGAAGTGATCAAGCTGACTGGCGACATCGCCTTCGTCCAGGTCTACGAGTCCACCAGCGGCCTGCGCCCGGGTGAGCCAATCCTCGGCACGGGTCAGCCTCTGTCGGCTACCCTCGGGCCCGGCATGATCGGAACGATCTATGACGGCCTCCAGAGACCGCTCGACATAATCGCAAAAATGGCCGGAGCGTTCATCACTAGGGGCGTCTCGGCCAATTCGATACCGTTCGACAAGGAATGGACGTTCGTCCCCTCAGTCAAGAAGGGGGACGAGATCGAGGGCGGGAGCATCCTGGGGAGCGTTCAGGAAACGCCTCTGATCGAGCACCGGATACTGGCCCCGCCGACAACGCCGAAGGCGAAAGTGAAGGATGTTGTGAAGGTCGGGGACTACAAGAGCGATGAAACTGTGGTCTTCGCTGAAGACAAGACGGGCAAGAAGTACGAGCTGAAGCTCTATCATCAGTGGCCGGTCAGGACGCCGAGGCCGGTCCGAGAGAGACTGGACCCGGAAATCCCGCTCATGACGGGGCAGAGGGTCCTCGACTCCTTCTTCCCGATGGCGAAGGGAGGCACGGGAGCGATACCTGGAGCGTTCGGGACCGGGAAGACGGTGACTCTTCATTCTATCGCGAAATGGGCAGATGCCAAGGTCGTCTTCCACATCGGTTGCGGGGAGCGGGGGAACGAGATGACCGAGGTGCTGGTCGAGTTCCCCGAGCTGATCGATCCTCAGAGCGGTAGGCCGCTGATGGAAAGGACCATCCTCATCGCCAACGTCAGCAACATGCCGGTCGCGGCCAGGGAAGCGAGCATCTACACGGGGGTCACGATGGCCGAGTACTACCGAGATATGGGGTATGACACCGTCCTGGTCGCCGACTCGACCAGCAGGTGGGCCGAGGCACTCCGCGAGATCAGCGGAAGACTGGAGGAGATGCCGGCCGAAGAGGGCTACCCGTCCTACCTCGCATCGAGGCTCGCCGAGTTCTATCAAAGGGCCGGAAGAGCCGACCTGCTGGGCACGCCATCAAGAACCGGCTCGATTACCCTAGTCGGGGCCGTTTCTCCGGCAGGAGGCGACTTCACCGAGCCAGTCACCTCTCAGACGATCAGGTTTGTCAACACCTTCTGGTCCCTCGATGCGGGGCTCGCGTATTCGAGGCACTACCCATCCATCAACTGGATGAACTCCTACTCGGGATACATCGAGTCGGTAAGCAAGTGGTGGACGGAGAGGGTCGACAAGGAGTGGCTCTCGGTGAGAGCCGACGCTTACGCCATCCTCCAGCGTGAAGACGCGCTCAAGGAGATTGTGCGGCTCCTCGGACCCGAGGCCCTGCCCGACGAGGAGAAGCTAATCCTAGACGTCGCAAGGATGATTCAGATCGGGTTCCTGCAGCAGAACGCGTACGATGACATCGACACCTACTGCAGCCCGCAGAAGCAGTTCAGGATGATGAAGATGTTCGTGCAGTACTACCAGGCGGCGCTGAAGGCGCTGAGGAGTGGCGTACCGCTGCCCAGGATAAGGGGGATGCAGGTGATCGCCCCGATGCTGAGGGCGAAGTTCGCGATAAAGAGCGAAGAACTCGGCAAGCTCGAGTCGCTCGCGCAGCAAATGTCCGACGAGTTCGCAAGTCTGTCGGATCTACAGGAGGCGAAGGCGGCGTGAGCAGGTCGTCCTCAGGCCTAGAGTACAGCAAGGTGGCCGAAATCAAAGGGCCGCTTCTCGTAGTCGACGGCGTCGACAGGGCCGCCTTCGACGAGCTTGTCGAGATAGAAGACACCGATGGGAAGAGGAGGCTCGCGAGGGTTCTGGAGACCGGTTTCGGCAAAGCCGTCGTCCAGGTCTTTGAGGGGACCTCCGGTCTGTCCATCAGCGGGACAAAAGCGCGTTTCCTAGGTCACACGATGCAGCTCCCAGTCTCTGACCAGCTACTCGGAAGGGTCTTCGATGGACTGGGCAAGCCTCTTGACGGGCTTCCCGAGCCGGTCCCCAAGGTCTTCCTCGACATCAACGGCGCGCCGATCAACCCAGAACGGAGGGCCTACCCGACCGACCTCATCCAGACCGGCGTTTCGGTCATCGACGGCATGCTGACCCTAGTCAGGGGCCAGAAGCTTCCAATCTTCTCGGGAGCCGGCATGCCTCATAATATGCTGGCCGCCCAGGTAGCAAGGCAGGCAACCGTGGCGGGGCAAGGCGAAGAGTTCGCAGTCGTCTTCGCTGCCGTGGGCGTCTCGAGCAGCGACGCCGCGTTCTTCCAGCGCACGCTCGCGGAGTCGGGCGCGATCAAGAGGAGCGTCCTGTACCTGAACCTCGCGGACGACCCGGCCATTGAAAGGATAATCACTCCACGCGTCGCCCTCACGGCGGCAGAATACCTGGCCTTCACGCTGGGAATGCACGTTCTGGTCATAATCACTGATATCACGAACTACTGCGAGGCGCTCAGAGAAATCTCGGCGGCAAGGGAAGAGGTGCCCGGCCGGAAAGGCTTCCCGGGTTACCTCTACACGGACCTCGCGACAATCTATGAGCGGGCCGGCAGAATCAAGGGCATGAAAGGAAGCATCACCCAGATGCCCATCCTTTCGATGCCCAGCGATGACGTGACTCATCCGATCCCCGACCTGACTGGCTACATAACCGAGGGCCAGATATTCCTCGGGAGGGATCTCTTCAGGAAGGGCCTCTACCCGCCGGTTTACCTGCTTTCAAGCCTCAGCAGACTTATGGGCCCAGCGCTGAGCCAGGTCATCAAGCAGGGCAAAGCGCCGGCCGACCACCAACAAGTGGGCAACCAGCTGTACAACGCGTACGCAAGGTCGGTCGAGCTGCGCGCTCTGGCAGAGATAGTCGGCAAGTCGGGTCTGACAGAATCGGACCTGAAATACCTCGCCTTCGGCGACGCGTTCGAGCAGAAGTACCTCAACCAGCGCTACGACGAGAACCGGAGCTTCGGGGACACCCTGAGGATTGCGTGGGAGGTTCTCTCGATACTCCCGCAGAACGAGCTCACTAACATCAAGGAGGAGTTCATCCAGAAGTACTACGTCACGGGCAAGCCGGTTGGATAGAGATGTCCGTAGCGTTCGGCTCCAACATCCTTCCCACCAAGATCGAGCTGATTAGAACCCGCAGGAGGCTCCAGACCGCGGTCAGGGTGAAGAAAGTCCTTGATGACAAGCGGGAAGTCCTCCTGAAGCGCCTCGACGAGATAATCCAGCAGGCGGCAGCGGCACGCGGCGAGATTTCGCAACCCCTCTCAGACGCGTACGTCGCGCTCTACGACGCGTATCTCAAGCTGGGCCCGCTACGGCTCGAGGGGATCGCCGCGAACACTCCGCAGATGGTGGAATCCGAGGTCACTGTCCGTAGGATCGTCGGCGTAGACGTGCCCTCAATCAAGCTCTCCGAGAAGGAGGTGGGAATGACCTACGGCTTCGCGGACACCAACGTGGCCGTTGACAGGGCCTCCAGGCAGATGAGGAAGGTCCTCCCCTCTATCTTCAGGGCCGCTGAGTTCGAGAACGCGATATTCAGGCTCGCGAAGGAGCTCGAGAAGACGCAGCGCCTCCTGAATGCGCTCGAATATATGATAATTCCGCGGTACGAGAGCTCCATCCGCTACATCCAGCAGACTCTCGAAGAGAGGGAGAGGGAGGAGTTCACTAGGCTAAAGCATGTAAAGAAGGTCCTGGAGAGTAAGGCCGCGGAATGACAGAAGAAACAGTCGACGAACCGTTCAATTCCGCGGTCGAGAAGCTCGAGGCAGCACACAAACAGGCCGTGGCCGACCTTAGGTCCAAGCTCGAGAAGGCGAAATCAGCCGCACTGAAGAAAGTCAGTTCCTAGACCCGTCTGTCAAAGCAACGACCGACCTTATCACCCTGAACAGTATCGCCATCCCGACCAAGAGCCCCGCGGTCGAGAAGGCTATCGCGAGGATGCTCTTTGAGTAACCTGCCGCACCCCCTACATAGTAGCCCAGGTAGACGCCTAGGAGCAAAAGCGGAGCGATCACCAAGGCAGTAGCAAGAGCCACTATGAGGAGGGTTCTTCTTCCGCTAGCTCGGCTCAACGTAGGGCGGGGCTCCATGAGCAGTAAAAATTGTTTAGGAGGGCCGGAGCAATCCGGCCCGTCGCTCCTACTCACACTTGCTGTAGCCGCAGCTGGTGCACTTGTAGCAGCCGTTTTCGAAAATCAGTGCACTCTCGTGGCAGTCAGGGCACGTCCCTCCCTGCGTGACCTGCCTCGGGGCGGCAGGCTGCAGCGGGGCCGCCGACTCCTTCACCACGTGGTTGAGGGTCAGGAGTTCAAGCGCCTTCGCAATCGCGTCCGGAATAGAGAGCAGCTGCGTGCCTTCGTCCCAGGAGACGTACTTGCCCTTGATCCCTTTCAGGGTGGATATGGCGCTCTTGGCGTCTCCCCCATGCTGGAGGTAGAGGCTGATCAGCCTCCCCAGCGCCTCGGCGTCGGCCTTCTCGTCTCCACCTGATTTGCCAAGGGTCACGAAGACCTCTCTCAGTTCGCCGTTCACTAGGTTGGCCGTCAGGTACAGTCCTCCCTGCGGGAGCTTCAGCTTCAGGGTCCGGCCTTCCATCATTCTAGGCCTTTCGAAGGGAGTCTTGGGCTGCTCGACCTTGGCCACCTTAACCGTTTCCAGAATCCCTTCCCTGCTCCCCTCCCTGTAGACTGTGATACCTTTGCATCCCATCTTCCACGCGAGAAGGTAGACCTTTTCGACGTCTTCGGGGGTTGTCTCTTGAGGCAAGTTGACAGTGCTGGAGATGGCTGTGTCGATGTGCTTCTGAATGGTCGCCTGCATCTTGACCCTCATCTCAGGCCTGATTTGGTGTGAGGTGACGAAGTAGTTCGGCAGCTGTTGCTCATTCTTAGCTCCTGTCTGAACCATGTACTCGCTGACGAGTGGATGGAAAACCTTGAACTCGCCTTCGCTGAGCGACTTGCTCCTTCTCGTATAGCAGAGGGCGAAGACCGGCTCTATCCCGCTGGAGCAGCCTGCGAGAATTGAGCCCGATCCCACGGGTGGGATTGTCGTTATCGCGGCATTCCTGATGCCTTGGGTCCTGATCTTCTCTTTGATCTTCTCGTCCAGTCTCGAGATGAATGGCTGGGCCAAGTGACTCTCAGCGTCGAAGGCAGGGAAGCTCCCCTTCTCCTTGGCGAGGTCGGTCGAATAGTCGTAGATAACGTGCTTAATCCTCTCGAACAGGTGGTCCACGAACCCAATCGTCGAGTCCTCGTCGTACTTCAGGCCGAGCTTGATCAACATGTCACCCAGTCCTGTTATGCCGACTCCTATCCTTCTGCTGTGAAGCGAGGATTCCTTCTGTTGGGGCAGCGGGTGCCGCTCGGCGTTGTAGTCGAGGACGTTGTCAAGGAACCTCGCTGCAAACTGGGTCGCTTTCGTGAGCGATTCCCAGTCTATGCTGGCCCTTTCCGTGAAGGGCTCTTTGATGAAGGCGCTGAGGTTGACGGAGCCCAGGCAACAACATCCGTAGTTCTCGAGCGTTTGCTCGCTGCATGGGTTGACTCCCTCTACCTCCATGCCGCCGTACTCGGTCGTGGACTCTCTCTTCATGGCATCCCAGAAGAGGACCCCAGGTTCAGCCGACTCCCAGGCGCCTCTGATGAGCGACTTCCAGACTTCTCTAGCCCTGACGGTCCTGTTGACTTCTGCCTTCTCGTTCTTAAAGTGGAGGAGAAAGTCCCCGTCGGTCTCTACTGCTCCCATGAAGTCATCTGTAATCTTCACCGAGATGTTGGCGTAGTTCACCTTCTTCAGGTCCCTCTTGACGTTGATGAAGTCTATTACGTCCGGGTGGTCGACTCTGATGGTAATCATCAAGGCGCCCCTCCTTCCCGCCTGGCCAATCGTCCCTGTCGTCGTCGAGAGGAGTTCCATGAACGAGACGGAGCCCGAGCTGTAGATCGCCGAGTTGTTGACCGGGGCTCCCCGAGGCCTCAGGACAGAGATGTCTGTGCCGACCCCTCCGCCGAAGCTGTATGTCCTCGCTGCCTCCTTGCACCAGTCGAATATCGCTTCAATCGAATCTTCCTTAATCCTGAAGAAGTAGCAGTTCAGAAGCGTAGACCTCCTCGTCTGTCCGGCTCCAAAGAGAATCCTTCCTCCTGGTACGAACCTGTAGTCCTGAAGCAGCCAGTGGAACTTCGCAGTCCATTCCTTCCTCTTTTCCTCGTCCTTCTCCGGCGAGGCCAATTCCTTCGCCACCCTGCGCCACATATCGTCCGGGACCTTCTCCACCTGCCTTCCGTGCTGGTCTCTCAAGGCGTATTTCTCATAGAAGACCCTGGCGCGCAGTTCGTCTCCTCCGAACGCGGCGAGGGTTTCCGAGGGGATCCTTACTTCCCCCCTGTTCTGCTCTCCGGCATCCGGAGAGTCACGTGGTTCTTCAACTATTGACGTCATAACCTTAGCGTCAACCCTATTCCCGCCGATATATATCTCACTCTTGGCTGATCTGTTGCTGACAACCAAGCGAGGTCTCGACCAAGTTCTCGACGATATGAAACGATCTGCGGTGGAATTTTTTTGACAGGATGCCTGTGTCGTTTGCTGAGATTAGGCTGCTGTCGAATATTGGGTCGTGGCCACCGACTTGCATCTCCTGCACCGGGCCGCATTCTGCGGCAACTTTGCACCACAGTTCCTGCAGACCGATATCGTCCTGTCGACCTTGAAGTAAAGGATTTTCGGCGTCGCATTCAGAATCATGTTGTAGACGCCCCTGACATCCTCCGCGTTTCCATCGAGTGTCACAGAGAGTCCGCCGTGGAGGCCTGTTGCCAACTTTGCCATGTAGTTCATCTTTTCAGGGTTTTCCAGGTCTGCCAGGAGTAGCCTGGGGGCTTGGGTGTAGGCGCCCTTCTGCAGTGGTTGGAGGTTCGCTTTTCCGTATTTCTCGGAGTCGAGTGTTGCCAGTCTGAGTGCACCGTCGAGTTCAAGCATCGCAACGCCCAGCCTGTCTATCCTACTCGATTTGTCGTTGGCGACTTGGCTTGCCGTCTCTACTATCTTCTCGGCGAGCTCAAACCGCGAACCCATCGTCGGGTCCCTAATCAGACTGGCCAAAGTCTCCTCGAGGCCGACTAGGTTCATTATCAGAGGCATCGTGTCCGACGTTACAGCGTCTGACCCAGCCGCGAGAGACGGCAAGAGGCCCCGCTTCAGGGTCCTCTCGATGAGCCTTCTCCTCGTTGAGAGCGCCTCCGAGGCGACGCCAATCAGCAGAGCCAGCTTTGCCCTGAAGTACGTCTCGTCCTGGTTGGAGTCATATGCCAGTCTGGGAAGGTTGAGGCTCAGCCCGTGAAGCACACTGATATTGTCCGCCTGTGACTCCTGCGGAAGGACATTCGCGCTGAGGCCCAGGAAACTCCTCCTCTGGTCCGATGAGAAGAATGCTATCCTGCCACCGTTGAATATGATAGAAGCGGCCTCTTTGAGCGTCTTTGTCTCGTCGACCCTGTTGGGCTTGGCCAGCAGCAGTCTGATATCAGGCCGGGGCGTCTCCTCCACGAAACTCCGATATGCACCGAGCACTGCGTCGAGCGTCCTGTCGAGGACGTCTCTGCCCACGTCGTCGTGCCTGTAGGGGTTCAACTCAAGGCTGATTGCAGGACCCTCGGCTCCGGCGATGGGGGAGCTCACGGCTTCGAAGAACCTCATGAAGAGAGACTCCATTTCCCTCTTCCCACGTGACCTGCAGAAGGGACCCAGGTATTGCAGGAAGTTCCTGAACGTGACCTCGTCAGCTACCTCTTTGCAGAGCATCGATGTCATGTTGAGCACGATGTTGAGGGCTCGTTCAGCGTTCTCCGGGCTAGGGATCATGGGCGTGTTGAGGATTCTTCCTCTTGGGTTCATCCCGCCGCTCCTCACTGACAACAGGTCGACGAAGACTGTGTCGGGGGTCAGCCCCCAGGTCCCTGCATTGGTAATGTGGATGTCTCCATTGAGGTGGGCGTCGGCGACATCTCTGGGAAGTTGCTCAAGCAGGAGGTATTCCGAGAAGACCTGTCTCCCTGTCTGGTGCACGAGCGACTCCACGTTGCCTCCGTCGTCGCCTGCCTTCCCCAGCAGCTGGGTCACGTCGTAGATCGGCATCCCTAACCTCGTCAGTTTGTGCCTGTACTCCTCCATGCTATGTTCCACCAGGAGGGCGTTGACTATCTCCCGGATCAGAGGCGCGGTCAAATACTGCGTCTGGAACTTGTAGAGCCTCGACTCGGTCTCACTGGTTATCTTCTGCGCCAGCTCGACAGGCATCCCAGCCTCCCTCACGAGGGATTGCAGAATCTTGTTCGCATTGAATTCCTCCATGGTCTGGTGAGACGTCCGCACGTACAGTTTCCCGCTTTCAACGAGCGACTGCTCCTCGATTTGGCGTGTCAGGTTGAGGACGAGTCTGCCTAGGTTCGTCACAGTGTACTTCCTCTCCTGCCTGTTGAGCTGAATCAGCAGCTGCTTGACCAACTTCCTGAGGTGGTACGCGAACTTCCCCGATTCTTTCTTCGACTTGAAACCGGCCAGAGTCTTCAGTGCGCTGTACGTCAGTGGTCCTTTGATGTTCAGGATCCTGAGAATCTCGAGCCTCTGTGGGGATGCGATTACGCTGTAGATCGTCTTGACCCTTCGAGGAGCTGCCTGCAAGCCTTCTTGGGAGGTCTTTGTCGATTGTATATATGTGTGCCTTGATCATTAGTCAAAACGAATTCACTTCTAGTGGACAGATGACGCGGTGTCAAGGACTTGTCAGAAGACAGACGGAAAGAGCGATCAGGGAGCTCGGCAGCGCTGGTGCCAGCCACTTCCTCAACCGTCTATGGAAAGAAGACCACCGAGCGAGTCTACAGGATCTCTCCAAGACCAAAGTAGGCGCCAACCGTTAAATCTGCCCGACCTCAACAACACGCGTGAGACACCGTTCCACAGTGAATAGCTGGATAGTCTCGGTTGGGCTTATTCTTGTCTTTCTGGTGAGTTCCATCGGCTCTCCTACATTGTCAGCCTTGAGTCAGGGGGCGGATGCTGGTTCCTCCGTCTCCTCGTCATCCGGTGATTCCTATTCTAAAGTGCCCGCACAGCTCCCAACGATTCTGCAGCAGGCACAGCAGTTCGGGATGTTGAACTCTAGCGCACCGATGTCGGTACAGATGGTCCTTTCTCTGAGGAACTCCGTCGGCCTCTCGAATGAGCTGATGTCGATGTACGACCCCTCCTCTCCGACTTATCACCACTTCCTTTCTGCGGCTCAGTTTAACCAGCTCTACGGGCCGAGCCCGGCCGAGCTCAGCGCCCTGACTGACTACTTGCGGGCCAAGGGGCTACAGGTGCAGGTGGGGGGCGCGTCCACCACGAACCTGGTGACGCTCAAGGGCACCGCGCAGCAGATGGAGGACGCCTTCAAGACGCAGATGGGTCTCTTCAAGTACAACGGCCAGTCGTTCTACTCTGCCGTTTCGTCCCCGCAGCTCCCCAAGGCCTTCTCCAACGTGCAGATGATATACGGACTGCAGAACTACGGCGCGTCTGCCGGTAGTGCCGTGCCGCTCTACAGAGACCTCGGTCCAGTGAACAAGTCGGAGGCGCCGTCAAGTTCCGTGTATTACAGCCCGCCGGAGATCAGGGAGGCATACAACGCGACCGGCCTCTACTCGGAGGGTTACGACGGGACGGGCATCACGATCGCAATCGTGGACGCGTACGGAGACCCATACATCCAGTCTGAGCTCGGCGTCTTCAGTTCCTCATTCAACCTCCCGCAGACCAACGTGACCGTAGTCTGCGTTGACGGACCCTGTGACTACTACAACGGGATTTACACTGGATGGAACGGCGAGATCGCGCTGGACGTGGAGTGGGCGCACGCCATGGCCCCTGGCGCGACGATTGACCTGTACATCGGCTCCAACAGCGGTCAGCCGCTGTATGACGCCGTGCAGGCGGCGGTCAACGATTCGTCGACCAACATAATATCGATGAGCTGGGCCGAACCCGAGAACGACTTCGGGTCGTCCGCTTCCGTGGCACCCGTCTACGGCGAGAACTATCCGTGGCTCGACCAGGTTCTGCAGGAGGCTGCGGCCGTTGGAATCACTTCCCTCGCCTCCACCGGAGACTGGGGCGCCTACGAACAGAGCTTCGGACAGACTTCACCCTACGGCGGCGCCATGTATCCGTCCACCGACCCGTACGTTACTGGCGTGGGCGGGACCTCGCTCTACATGAGCACGAGCTCCGGCTACCTACAGATGCCATACGCGAACGCCACGGGTGGGTACGGGGCTGAGACCGCTTGGAGCTGGAACAACGTACAAGGCTGGGGAACGGGCGGCGGGGAGAGCACCCTGTTTGCACGTCCGGAGTGGCAGACGGGACTGGGTCTTTCAGGCACGACAATGAGGGGCGCTCCCGACATCTCGTGGGACGCCGACCCTCAGACCGGAGTGCTCGTCTTCGTCGAAGGAGGCTTCAACATCTACGGCGGCACCAGCGTGGGATCGCCTTCCCTCGCTGGCTCGCTGGCGACTCTGGAGCAGAAGGCGGGGGAGAGGCTCGGCCTCATCAACCCGACCCTATACTCGATTCTGAACAACGCGTCGGAGTACTCGAAGGCGTTCCACGACGTGACTGTTGGAAACAACAACCCGAATTCCGCTTCGCCTGGATGGGACTCCCTGACGGGGGTGGGCTCCCCGAACCTGGGCGAGCTGGCCAACTACTTGGCACCGACTGGCCGAATCGATGTAGTCGCGGCTAGCAACGTCAGCCTAGGGACGAGCGCATCTTATTCGAATGTGATTGAGATTACCGCCCACGCATTCTACGGCGGAGCGAACGTAACAAGCGGGACGGGCTTCGCCGAAATCCTCTCCCCAGACGGAGACCTCTTGGCCAACGTCACCATATGGCCAGGGGCACGTGAGTGGACTGGCGATTTCAGGATAAACTCGACTGACCCGCCTGGAAGCTGGACGGCGACCGTCCACATCGCCAGCGGCGGCCAGAGCGGAATGGGTTCAACGATTTTCTCGGTGGGAGACGGCCTGACGCTGTTCGCGCCCTACACGGTCGCCGGCGAGTTCGTGGTGGGTCAGACAATCCCTGTTTCGGTTGCGATTACCGGCGGTGGTGGCGGTGGAGGCGGCGGTGGAGTGGTGACGAGCGGGACTTTCAGTGCGGTCTTCACGTTCCAGACCGCTACGGGCACACTGGAGGGGATGATACCTCTCGCCTACAACTCGTCGACAAGCAGGTGGGAAGGCAACTTCACTGTCCCCAGCTACGCGGACCAGGGTCCCTGGGTCCTCACGGTCAACGGGACCGATTCGAGCGGCAACAGGGGAAGCACCTACGCATGGCTCAACGTGGGTCTGAACCTGCTCAACATATACACGTTCGACCAATACGGTGACCCGACGCCGACCTTCGTACTCAACGACACAATCATCATCCTGGCGCTTCCGATCAACCCCTACTACGGATTGGTTTTGAACGGCAGCTTCAGCGCGACGATCTCGTACGGGTCGACCGTTCTCGGGACGGTCCCGCTGTACAACTATGGATATGGAGAGTGGATTAACGCCGTCCAGATAAACTCGAGCGACCCGGTCGGGTTCTACACCATCACCGTCAGCGGCAATGACGGGCTTGGGAACTCCGGTTCCTCCTTCACGGTGATACGGGTCGCACCCTACAATCTGAACGTGAGCGCGAGCACGACTTCCCTGTACATAACTGACACCGGTTCGCTCCAAATTCGGGCTTCTGTCACCTATCCGAACGGCACTGAGATGACGGTGGGGAGTGTGAATGCCATCGTCCTGTACGAGGGCTGGGGAGAGGTGCACGATGTCCGGTTGACCTACAACAGCGCCCTCGGCGAATTCGTCGGCGTCATCCAGGGCGAGGGGCCGCTCTACACACCGCCCGGCGAGTATGAGGTGGTTTTGAGCGCGGTCGACCCGGTCGGCAGCTACGGATACGGCGTAGCATTCTTCGACATCACAGACATCTTCCTCGCCCCTTCGATGGGCGCAGCGGGCACCACAGTCACTATAACCGGCGCCGGCTTCTACGGTTGGCAGAGCCTGATGGTCACATATGACGGTTCAGCCGATGGCATGCCCACGACCTGCACGACAGACGCATTCGGCAACATGAACTCCGGCTGCATGTTCGCCGTCCCGCCCTCAGACCTCGGCAACTACACGGTCATGGTGAGCGACTTCACCAATAGCGCTACAGCGAACTTCACCGTGACGCTCCTCGGAGTGACGTGCTCAAAGTCCACGGTGGTCGTGGGATCAGCGACCACTTGCAAGGCGACGGTCCACGAATTCAGCACTGCTGCTCCGACAGGCACTGTCACCTGGTCAAACAGCAGTTCGGGTACGTTCTCAAAGACATCTTGCACACTCTCAAGGCACAAGACCTACAGCACATGCTCGGTGAAGTTCACGCCGACGACTGCAGGCTCGGTGGTCCTCACGGCGGGCTACGGAGGGGACTCCAACAACCCTGCAACTGCTGGAGGGTACAACTTGGTCGTGACCATGAAGGCCACAAAGACTACGGTTTCCTGCACGCCGAAATCCGCTGTAGCTGGGTCATCGACAATTATCACCTGCACGGTCAAGGTGAAAGGATATGCGCCGACAGGAGATGTGAGCTGGTCGAACAGCAATAGCAGTACTGGGTCCGTCTTCTTCTTTGATTCGGACTGCTACCTCTCACAAGGAACATGTTCCGTGATGATGATGGGGGCCACAAGTGGGCATGTGATCATTAATGCGACCTACTGGGGGGATCAGAATAACCTGGGTAGCTCTAGAACGGCTACACTGACCATCAAGAAGGCACCCACAATTACCACAGCGTCATGTACTCAAATGCTCCCCGTCGTAGGCACACCAGTCACCTGCACAGCGACGATATCAGGGCCATACTCATCACCCAACGGAACTGTCACCTGGTCGAGGGTTTCGGGAACTGGAAAAGTCACGTTCTTCCAGACGACTTGCACACTGACGGGAGGAAGCTGCCAAGTGACGATTATGCCGACTGCTGCAGGACACGTCAAGATCAAAGCAACGTACAGCGGAGATTCGAACGACCTGAAGAGTTCGGGAACGTCCGTCCTGACGATAATCAGCTGAGAGAAAGGAGCGGAACGCTTCTCCACTAGCGACGCAACAACCGCAATTCGGAAGGCAGCGGAATACCACAAAGCTTGTGGTGGGGTCGCCCGGATTTGAACCGGGGATCTTCAGCGCCCAAGGCTGAAAGCCTAGACCAGACTAGCCGACGACCCCACAAAGCCTGCGCTCTGCCCTGCCTTAGTTATGGGTTCTGTGGATTGCTGACGGCTTTGCCTTCGAAACGTACCTGTTCCCTTTGACGAAGAACCTCCATCTGAACTCGACTCCTTGACGTATCCCTATCCTCGAACTCGAGCCTATCCCTTTCACCTTCTCCCTCTCTTCGACAAAGAGTCTGTCAGACGTGACCAGGTCCTCTCCGTTCAGGGCGGAGTCAATTCCGAGTGCCTGGGTCAGCTTCCCCGGCCCGTCTGTAAGGTGTTCGTCCAAGTCTCGACCCCTTCTTCCCAGCATTTTCTTCAGGCCCTCCATCGGCTCGACCGCCCTTACGAGAACCGCGCCCGCTTTCCCAGCGGGTTCCGTAGTTAGGTTGAGGCACCAATGAGACCCATACGAAAAGTAAACGTAGGCATGCCCTCCCTCGCCGAACATTACGTCGTTCCGCCTTGTCCTTCCGCGGTAGGCATGGCTGGCAGGGTCTCTGGCTCCTCTGTGGGCCTCGGTCTCCACAATTATCCCCGAGAGTCTTTCGCCGTCCAGGACCCGCACGAGTACGGTTCCCAGAAGAGCTCTTGCAACCTTCGGCGTATACGCTTCGAAGAACCGCCTGGTCAGCCTCGTCATCTGTCCCTGAGGCCTACCCCCTAGTCTTCACGTTTCTGAAGTTGACATAGAGGAGTACGATTCCAGCTACGTAGAATGCCACCGCCCCGAGCCACGGGACGTCGTACAGGAAGTGATTCCCTGTTTGATGTCCGGCCTCTAGTATGAACCCTCCAAGGATCGTGCTGAGGCTGTTTGGAAGCCTCCACACTATCGCCGAGATTGCGCTGGCCAGCCCCCTCCTACCGGGCCGGATGATCCCCATCAGGTACGAGTCCATGAGCGGAGAGGCCATGTTCATGAGTGAAGACCGGATGATGTAGACCCCTCCAGCCAGGAACAGGTTGGGAATGAACGCCATGCTGAACATGAACACAGTGGAGCTCCCGGCTGTCATCAAGATCGCTCTGAAGAGCCCGAACCGCTTCGACAGCCTCGAGCTCCCCACGGCTGCGAAGGCGATTGTCAGTCCCGAGAGGGCGAGGTACGGCCCACTGTACGTGTTTGAGACGGAGAACTTGTAAAGTAGCCAAGTCGCCATGAGCGGGATTATCAGGCCCGCGCCTAACCCGATGAGACCGTTCATGCCGGAGAACTTCAGAAGCATCCTCAGGTCGCTTGCATCTTCGGCCTTTTCTTCTGGCTTCGGTTTCTCGTGGTAGTTCCTGAGGAGCGCCCACAGCGCTAGCGGCACGAAGATGCATGCTACTCCAATGAGAAGCAGGGTCCCGGAATGGACTTGGGCTGAGCTCATGCCCGATGCTCCTTCAATCACAGGCATCGCCAGTGGGAGCGCCAGGCCGGCCGAGATGCCCACATTGCTCACTATGAAAGAAAGGGAAAACGCCGCGTCTCTGTTGCCGGTGTCGGTCTGGTCAGCAATGATGGCGTTCCATGAAGAAAGGGACGCTGCCTCGCCTAGCCCCGCCAGCAGTGCGGCGACGAGAAAGAGCGAGAAATCATTGGTGAGGGCGAAGATGAGCATCATTGGCGGCAAGAGCAGATTCCCAAGGATCAGAAACCATCTTCTTTCTCGCTTGTCTGACAGAATCCCCAGCGGGATTCCTGCCGCAATCATGACAAGGCTCTCAAAGCCGAAGATGATGCCTACGCCGCTTGCGTCGAGGACGTTGACTTCGACGAGGTACCCGCTGAGGTAGATCATGAAGTAACCGAAACCGAGTGTGTTTAGTAGCTGGGTGAGAATCAGTAGCTTGACCCGCGTGGGGATAGATTCCATGAACCCTAGTTTGATGGTCGGGGACCCGGCGGACAAGCGACAGCCTCCCGCTTCTGCTGCTAATTAACGCGATTCACTTCAAGTGACTAGTCATCATGCTACAGTCTTGTCAGAAGGGGAACCCGCTTCTTCTCGCGACAACCCTTGTTCTCTTAATTAGGTGGGCCCTGTCTCGCGGCATCCGATGCGGGTAGTCGGGGACCTTCAGCTGCACTCGAAGTACGCCTTGGCGACGAGCAAGGAAATGGACCTGGAACACATGGCGGAAGGGGCCAAGGCCAAGGGCCTCAACCTTCTGGGGACTGGAGACTTCACGCATCCCAA